>JAFJUR010000084.1 GCA_017859995.1 Holophagaceae bacterium
GCCAGCTTGATCGGATCCGCCATGGAAACACCCCTTACCTGGAAGGCTACCGCCCCATCGGCAGAACGACCCCTTGCCTTTTATCCCACACCTGGTACATTGGATTTTCCACTCGTTGGGGAGTGGTCTAATGGTAGGACAACGGTTTCTGGTACCGTCAGGTGAGGGTTCAAATCCTTCCTCCCCAACCACTCACAACTTGGCGCGATGGTCCCATCGTATAGCGGTTAGTACACCGCCCTCTCACGGCGGGAACAGGGGTTCGATTCCCCTTGGGACTACCAGCAAGAAACCCACGCCCAGCGTGGGTTTCTTCGTTTTGGACCATCCTGCCGAGGGATCAAAAAAACGGCCATCGGTAATTCATCGGTAACGGGTGTTCCTGGCGACCGCCCACCCGGCCTGGCATCTCCGCACCAGCCAGCCCTTCGGCAGGAGCCCCCAGTTCTAGGGGACATTCCGGCTCTAGGAGCCCTGCCCCTGAGGTCACCGGTCCCTAACCGGCGACCTCTGCGTCCAGCGCCCCGGCGCGGTAGGCACGGAGATAGCCCTTTACCAGCCCGGCGTACGCCGGATCCTGCTCGGTGAGGATGGGGAAGGTGCCGAGGATGTGATCGAGGGCAGTCTCATCCTCCGGCGTGTCGAAGCCGTAGGCCAGGTAGAACAAGGCATCGAGTTGGGCGCGAAGGGTGCGGCGCCTTGCGGGGTCCCAGGTATAGGGCTCACCCTCGTGGCCGCAGGCCCGGGCCATGGGCTCCAGGGCCTTGCAGGTGTAGCTCAGCTCCAAGGCACGAGGCGCGATGAGGGATTCCCAAGTGTGGCCGTGGAACGTCTCGTCGTAGAAGGCGGGGGGTAGCGTGGGGAGCTGCTCGATGATGAAAAGGCTTAGGTTTTGTCCCCCTACCTTTTGTCGGGTGATGTAGTCCAAGACCTGGGCATTCAGATTTGCCAGCACGCACACAGTCAATCGAGAAGGTTGGATGGTAAGCAGCAACGATAAGCTATGGCCCGCGCCGATTATCGGTATGGGCGCTGCAATAAGGGTTCGAACGTTGGTGGGGGATGTGACACTTTTAAACGCGATGGCCCAGGCCGGAGCACCCCCGTCGAACCGTTCCTTTACCTCTGATTCCAACACCCAGTACTGCGGTGTGGGAAAGAAGGCTGGATCGGCCAACTGGGCGTCTGTGCTAGGCACGGGCTGGGCGGGGCGGCGAATATTTGCCAAGTTCACCGTGACTCCAGCAGCGCGGGGGTCGAAGGCTTGCACCATCTTCCCTTCCAGCAGGGGCAGGTAGCGCCCTCCTGCACTGCCCCAGGTGGGCAAAGCGCCTGCCTCGCGCCAAGCCCCCATGGCTTCAAGCTGGGCCTGAGTCTTGAACAGGCCGCTGTCGTTTGCCATGTCGAACAGGCGCTTGTAGCCTATCCCCCAAGGGTCACTGGCGGGCGCGTGGCGTTTCATCACGGGCACCTGGTCGTAAATGCGTCGGGTGAGGGAGTGGTCCTGAGGACTGCGAAAGACGGGGCAGGTGCGGGTGTTCGGATTCATGCGCACGAAGTCGTCGGGCTCCAGGAATATCGTTCGGTCGGCAAGCTGATCCACCTGGTGCAGGAAGAAGGCTGTCGGAATTTGGGTAGCTCCACCACCGGCCCCAGTGAAGCCGACGAGACTGAACTTGAAGCTCCGGTGAACGCTGGGGAAAAGAGCCTGCCGGTTCTCGAAGTCGTAGATAAAGGCCACGCAGCGGCGATCCACCATCTGGCCGAAGAATTTCGCGTTTCCATAATCGGTGCAAAGGCCCGAAGGCACCACGAACCCGGCGCGGCCAGCGGGTCTCAACAGGCCGAGCGCCCTCTCGACCATGAGGGCATACAGGTTGGTGTCCCCCCCGCCGAGCAGCGGGTAGGGACCCTCCGGGGCGTGGCAGTAGGCCAGGAGTTCATCCCGTACCCGCCGGGCGTTCTGGAAGGCTTCCCACAGCTCGGGGACTTGCTGTTCCAGCGCTGCAATGGCCTGGCGGCGTTGGGCTGTCGTTTGAAGCCGCGCAATCGCGGGTTCGTGCTGGGCGAAGAATTCATTTCCATCAAGAGTGATGCGCTCCCAGGGTGGATTGGTGAGCACTGCGTCGAAGCCGTGTGTCCCTTCGGCCAGAAGTACCTCGGGGAAGGCCAGCTCCCAGTGGAAGAAGGCATGGCGCTCACGGTCTTCCAACACATTGAGGGCACACAGGCGCAGGTGGTCTGGAAGCTGCCCCATGGTCTCGCGGCCCTCGCGGATCAGACGGCCCAACACCCCAAGGGCACCGTCATCGGCCAACAGGGTGGCGACATCGTCCACGATGACCGCGCCCCGGCCCCGCCCTTCCCGCCGGGGCTTGTTGCTGAAGGCGCGGCTGGCCACCACGTCCAGCATTACGCGCATGGCGAAGACGCCCCGCTCGGCCTTCTGGTAGAGCACCTGGGACTGTTTCACCTGGTCGCGGGTGGCGTCGGAAAGGGCCACGAGCTGATGAAGTTCCTCCAGCACGGTTTCCACATCGAAGCTGCGGACATCCGCAAAAAGGCCCGCACCCACGACCGCGCCCTGGGCATCCTGACGCAGGGCGCGGTAGCCCTCTAGGGTGGCTCCCACGAGGCTGTTGCCGCTCTTCAGGTGGTGATCGAGGAAGCTGAGGGGCGCGCCCAAGGTGAAGCTGTCGAGCCAAAGGCTGAGCTTGGCCAGTTCGACGGCCATGGGGTTGAGGTCCACCCCAAAAAGGCACCGCTTCATCACAAGGCGCTTGAGCAGGCGGAGGTCGTCCAGGTGGGGCAGAATGGCCCGCCTGGCTGCCTCGGAAAGCCGCTGGGCTTGGAGGGAATCCAGCAGGGCGTGGCGTTGGGCTTCCAGGCTCTGGAGGATGGGATGCTCGGCCAAGTGGGGCTGGATGCGGGGATCTTCCTGGTGCTCGGCGAGCAGAGCCATCAGACCATCTGTCAAGAAGTCCAAGCTGGCCACCAGGAAGTGGCCCGAACCCATGGCGGGGTCCAGCACCCGCAGGTCGAGCAAGGTGGCCTCCACCAGTCCGGCCAGCCGCTGGGCCTCCTGTTCATGGCCGCGTCGGGTCACGAGATCCGCTTCGGTGGTTCGTGCCTCCACGCCGGCCAGCCACTCGTCCAACAGGGGAGCAACTTTCAGGCGCCGCTCGGCAAGAATCGGTCCAAGGGTGTCCTGCACCAGCCGGGCCACGAGGCTTTCATGGGTGTAGTAGGAGGCCGTGGTCCGGCGGACGAGGCTGTCCTGGGAGATGGTCAGGGCGCCCGGCTCCTGGTGGAGCCGGTATTCCAGTAGGCCCTCGTAGAGGCTGCCGAGCTGGCGAACGCCCAGGTCGCGAAAGTCCACACGCATCCGTGCGCCTTCCACTGTCACACGGCTGAGGGCGTCCAGGGCCGGGATCAGCTCGGCATCCGGCACCTTGAGGGTGCGGAGCAGCGGATGGCGCTCGGGGTCGAAGAGGCCACCGTTGTAGTAGGGCAGGTCTAATGTGGGGTCGCCCCGATGCACGAGGTCGAAAAGGGATTCCAGGTGTCCCCAGGTCACGGCACTGCGCCCAGTGGACACCTGCCCCTGATCCACGGTATCGGCGGCCTGATCCCGCAGGGCACGTAGACTGACGGCCAAGTAGCCGGGCTGGCGTACGGGCAGAAGCTCCCGGTCCTCAGCGTAGAGCAGGAAAAGCAGGCGGTAGAGCAGCACCAGGGTCGCGCCCTCCAGGGCGCGCAGGTTCCCGAGGGGACTTTCTTCCAGGGTAATGACGCCATCCTGGGTCGCATCCCGCCAGAGGCCCTTGGCCAAGGTGAGGAATGCGCCATGCTCACCGTAGATGGCCTCCTCCAGCGAGGCGCCGACTTCCTGGGCATAGCGTTCGGCAGCTTCGCGCAAGCGGTCCAGGCCACAGAACCCGGTGGAATCGCGGGCGAAGGCGGCGCGACCGAAGAACGCCGGGAAGAAGCGGAACCGTGCCCAGTCGCCTTCCTGCTCGTGGGGCCGCTCGATCAAGTCGGGCAGGTCCACTTCGAAGAAGGTCAGCGCCCGGCTGGCCGCGCCCCGCCAATAAAGGCGCCAGTGGTGGCCGTTGCTGAGGATGGCCCAGGTGATCCGGTTGCCTGAATGGATGTGGGCATCGTCCAGGTAACGGTTGATCTGTAGGACCGGGTTCTCGCGATCCGCTCCGGTCCCGGCCCCTTGCAGGGGGCGGTCCCAGTACTTAGCTTCCAGGAGTGTGAGGGCTTGGGGGTAGTAGGCTTCCGGCTGGCCGAGCCGGAGTGCCTGGGCCGCTCGGCCCTTCGCGGCGTCATCCTCGAACAGGGTGTAGTCCGGCCTCCCGGAGCGGAGGGCCGTCTCGCGGTGGTAGCTGAACCCCAGGGCCTTCAGCACTGGGTCCAGCCACTGGTTGCGGGTGTCCTCCTCGTTGTGGGGCTGGCGGGTCTGGGCATATCCTTCCAGCAGCGCCTTTAACTCCCCATGAAGGGCCGCGCATTGCTCAGGCGTCCAATCCCGCCATTCGCGGAATTCGGAGAGACGCGCCTGGAGCAGGTGGTCCGAAAAGAGGCCCTGGTTCAGGAAGGGATCGAGCAAACCGAGACCGGGCTGATGAGAGTCAGAGGCTTGGGGCATGTGTATCTCATCCGGTAGTGGAAGACCTCAGAGGTGGGAGAAGTCATCGGGTCAGCTTTTGGGCAGTTTGATTCGAAACTGTCCCACAATCCTATCCGGCCAGCTCCGACCGCCCCTAATCTCCTCGTTGCCGGTGGCTCAGCCCTCCAAGGAAAAATCTTTAGGCATTTGCCGGAACGAACTCAGTCCGCGCCTTGGTTGAGGTTCAAGTCCACCGTCACGGGCGGAGGCCCCAACTGGCCATGCCGGCGGGCCTGAAGCCGCTCAAGTTCATGAAGAATGCGGAAGAAGGCCCGCTCTAGGGTCATTTCGTGCCGCAGTAACCGCTCCTGGCTGTCGTGGCTCCAAGCCCCGCCAATTCGGCACTCATCTGCGTCGAGAGCCACTGCCTGTTCCATCACGCCCATTCCTCCGCCGAGGACCAAGAACGGGTCCTCCATGTTCCGCCTTCCCGCCATCCATAGGGATTGGTTTGCGGCTAACTTCGCCCGGTTCATCCGCCACCACAACGAGGCCAACCGGTCCACCAGGGACTCCTCCAGATGGCCGAGGGGATGCAGGGTGCTCAGCAGGCCCTCCCTCAGTTTCCGGTAGTCCTCTGGAGACTCAAGCAGCAGACCCAGGGCCTCCGAGTAGGCCCCGTGCCGCAAGGCATTCTGCGAGGAGGTCACCTTCCCCGCCGGGGTCCTGGGGCCGGTGGCCCCTCGGCGGCGCCGATTCGGTTTCACTTCGGTCTTGTCATCGTCACCGAGTCCCGGTTTCATCTTTTCCTCCTTGTTGGCTTGGCATTTCTTGCTGCTCACCTGGGAGGCCGAGGTCTGAGGTGGAGGCAGACTATCCCCCTGGAGGAAGAAAGCCTGCCCCTCAAGCCACCCGTACAGGCGTCGGCCATCGGTCTCACAGCTTTGCCCATGACTCAGGCGCGCCCTCGGTTGTCCGGTAGGTGCTCGTCATGCAATCCGTCAACAACGGTGCCCCGCACCAGACGGCAAAGTGCCCGGTGGGGTTCGTCCTGGGGGTCCCCAGCACGGGAAGGGGGCTGTTTGTAGCACACCCTTCCAATCGAGATTCGCGGCCTTCCTTGGGGATTTCACCCCCCGTCCGCTGGTCTGGCGTCCCCTCAGTTGTCATCCCTGAGTCCCACCAGACTTGGAGCCGTGAGAACAACAGGGCCGTCAGCTGGCCCGGCGGGCTTGGCGGTCGAGGAAGGCCCTCAACTCTGCCACGGGGATCAACCTACGCTTACCGACCTTCAAGCTGGCCAGCAACCCATCGTTCAGCAGGTTAAAAACGCTGCTGCGGCCGATGCTGAGCATCTCGGCAGCTTCCTCAACACTGACCGACAGCCGCTCTGAGGCTTCGGTGGAAGACTTCTTGGCCCGCATGTAAACCCCTGCATTCCAGCCCGGACCATCCGGGTCATGGGCAGAAGGTCAGGCTCGCTTGTCCATCTTGCTTGGTGGGATCGCCGATGCACCCGGATGAGAAAGCCACCTGTTCAGCCAGAAACTGAAGTCCACTTCCGCCAGGTCCAGCGACTGAAGGGGGGTGGGCTCCAGCCGGTAGAAATGATTCACCAGGCTGCCAGGCCCCTCGGAAGTCGGGAGGTCCCGCATCACATAGCCAAAATGGACCCCATCCTTCGCCAAGAACAAGTATTTCCGGAGGACCCGGTTCGCCCACCTGGCCTTGATCTGGCGACCGAAGGCATCGCCGAAGTGCATTCTCCAGGATTCAAAGCTGGCGTTATAGCATCCGGCCTCTACAAGGTGCATGACCGGCCCGAAATCTGACACCACCTTGGCCAAGAAGTCGAGGTCGTGGTGCTCCTTCATCCAGTCCTGCGCTGCCTCGACGGCCCAGCGGGATGACCTCGGCTTACCTCTGAGCCCGTAGCCCCCAGCCTCACGCTTCACCGAGGCGGCCGACTTGCCCATCCAGAGCCCCACCGCCTCGTAGATGTGGGCCATGGGCAACCTCGTCTTGAAGGCACCCGCCTCATTGAGGGCGCGAAGGCTTCTCACCATCCAGCGCGGCTCCTCCAAGAAGGCGGCCTCATGGAATGGTGCGCCCGAGTTGAGGGCCGCCTCGTATCGCTCCTGATCCACCACATCTGCAGGTCCACCAGCATAGAACGCCCAGACCACGGCGGAGCGAACCTCGACCGGAAGGTCAGACCAATCGGCCCATTTGAGCCGAAGCGGGCGTTTCCCGCGCTTTCCAGGCTTCCCGGCCATGGTTCACTCCATTCAAAAAGTCTGGCCCATGCTCCAGGGCTAGGCGATCAGCCCGAGAGCAATTTTCCGTTTACCCCACATTCACATTTGTCTTGATGGCGAGGCTTTCAACATTCCCCGGCTTGTGGATGCCGAGAACAGGGGCCAGCTGCCGAAGCGTGGCCTTCACGGCAGAGGGGGCTAGGTGGCCATAGTGCCGTTCCACCATGCGGGTGTCCCTGTGCCCAAGCATCTGCGCCACGAAGGCCAGCGGGATGCCGCTGTTGACCAGGGCGGAGGCGTAGGAGTGGCGCAGCTGGTGGAAGCCCAGGGGCTCGATCCCGGCGGCCTCACAGGCTACCTTCATGGGCCGCTTCTGGTCCGAAGTCTTCCAATCCCGCCGCCTCTTGGCCACGGGTGTCTGGGTTTCAGGTTCCACCCGCCGCATGTCCAGGAAGGCTTCATGGGTGAACAGCAGGTCCCCGCCGCGAAGACCGGCCGTGACCTCACGGAAGTAGGCCGCCCCCTCGTCGGTCAGGAACACATGACGCCCCTTCCCGCTCTTGCCGGGCCGGATGAAGACACTCTCATTCACCGGGTCGAAATCCTCCAGGCGGAGTTTGGTCAACTCGCCATAACGGGCACCTGTGAACAATCCAGCCTGTACCAGACGCCGGAAATCGGGTTCGCAGGCGTTCACCAAGCGCGCCTGCTCCTCCAGATTGAGATATCGAACCCGAGCCGAATCTGCCTGAGCGAAGGGTCGGACCTCTCGCCAAGCATCGGCCGAACAGGTGACCCGCCGCTTGTGCTTGGCGTGGTTCAGTGCACCCTTCAGGATCGAGAGGATGCGGTTGGCGGTGGCCTTCCGCTTCCTCCGCTGCTCATCCGTCTTGGGCTTCGGCCCCAGGGCGGGTTTCTTGGCGAACCGGCGAGTCCTTACATGCGGGGCAGCCTCGGCGAGGGCGTGGTGCCATCGTTCGATCCGTCCCTGAGACAGCCGCTCCACCTCCACAGAGCCAAGTTCAGGGAGGATGTGGAGACGCGCCCCACAAGTCATTCGATCCACCCGTTTCACGCCCCGCCGCTCACAGTCGCGCCAGTAGTGCTCCATGGCATCGGCGACGGTGTAGGGGCCAGTCTGCCGGGTATCCTCGCCAGCGGCTGTTCTGGCGAGGCCGAACCACTCCCGCGCTTTCACCTGGGCTTGCGCATAGGTCACCACCTCCTGGCCGTCGGCGTCGACAAAGTCATCCGCCGTGCCGATGGACTTCTTTAGGTACCTGCGGTCTTCGAGTCGAACCCGAGCCCACCAAGTTCCCGCCCCGCTTGCGATGCGGTAGTAGCCCATGGCCTCGCCGGGAGCCAAGGTGGACCAGTAGGGCTCCCGATTCGGCCTGAGTTTCAACCGGGCCGACCGCGAGTCGATTTTCCCGTCCTTGTGGGTCCTCACCATGGCTCCTCCGTCGGTAATCCATCGGTAACGGATGTTCCCAGATTAGGGCGGACCCATCGGAACTTCAACAATCTAAGTTATTGTTTATTCATGTTTATGATCATTTATCTTGATCCATGACAGTCTCCGCTATTTTTCTCTCACGGCGAGAACAGGGGTTCGATTCCCCTTGGGACTACCAAACGGCCCGGCTCACGCCGGGCCTTCTTCTTGTCCTGATTCCTCTCGCCGGGGGAATCGAAGTCACGACCTACAAGGCTCAGTCGGACTGCTTCACGGCGTCCCACCCTTCGGGCGTGAGGACGTACGAGCGGCTCACCTCGCGGCTCAGCAGGCCCAGCTCCTCAAGCTTCGGCAGGGCGTCCTCCGCCAGCAGGGGCGTGGCCTCCCCTTTTCCCACCAGGGCGATGGAGCCGTCCTCGGCGATGTAGAACGTCAGCCGGCCTTCTGCGTCTCGCGCGGCGAGGTGGAGGATGGTGAGGTCGTGGGGTGTCAAGTCCATGGGGATCCCGAAGGACCATCTATCCAGACATCTGCAGGCATTTCAAATTAATTAATGTTAAGAATGTGCTTGTAGGCATTTTGTCATAGATTCCGATGACCTCCGAATGGGGCCAGGGAGCCGGCGGTCGCCCCGCAGGTCGCATCCATGCCCAGGCTGTGTTTGGATGGGGGATGCGCAAGCGTTGGCTCTGGATCCTTCCCCTGGCGGTGGCCGCGACCATCGTATGGCTCAGCGCACAGTCCCGCTATCCCGGCGGGATCGAGCTGCCGCCGCCTTTCGACAAGGGGGCTCACGCCGCCACGTTCGGCTTCCTCGCCTGGGTCCTCGACCTGGCCCTGCAGCGCAACCAGCCCGGCCTCCCGATGTACCGGCGGCACATGGTGGTGTTCCTCGCCGTGGCCGTATTCGGCGCCTCGGACGAATGGCACCAGCATTTCGTCGCCGGCCGTTCCTGCGAGGTCGCCGACTGGGTGGCCGACACCGCGGGCGCGGCGCTGGCCCTGGCGGCGGGGAACCTCCACCTGCTCTTCACGCGCCACCTGGAGGCCCTCTCCTGGCTCCGGGGCGCCTGCCGCCGACCCGACCCCTCCCGCGACCTGATCCTGGTGGCCGATCCCCACTGGGGCGCGACCCTCACGGGCCTGGCCGAGGCCACCGCGGCCCATCCCGAAGCGGACTGGCTGTTCCTCGGCGATGTGTTCGATGTGTGGGTGGGCCTGCCCGGCATGGAGACCGACGGCCAGCGGACCTTCCTCGCCTGGGTGGACGCGCGCCGCGCGGCGGGCCGCTGGGTGGGCCTGTGGCTGGGCAACCGCGAATACTTCCTGGACGGCCACGCCGGGCGCTTCGACCTCCTGGGCGAAGGCCTGGGCGGAAGGCTCGAGGGCGAGGACCTCGCCTGGGAGCACGGCGACCTCATCAACGCCGCGGACCACCAGTACCGGCTGTGGAACCTGGTGTCCCGCTCGGGCCCGCTGTGGCTGGCGTTTCGCCTGATGCCCGGCGGGACCGCCCGCGCCGTGTCCGCCTGGATGGAGCAGAAGCTGCGCACCACCAACGCGGCCTACAAGGTGGCTTTCCCCCGGGAGGCCTTCCGCCGCGCCGCCGCGGCCCAGGCGGGGGCGACCTTCCTCACCGGCCACTTCCACACCCACGAGGTGGAGGCCAACGGCATCGCCCTGCCCTGGGCCCACGAGGGGCGGTTCATGGTCTGGCGCCGAGGCGTGGTGGGCGAGCTCTAGGCCCTAGAGATCCAGCAGGTCCGCCACTTCGCGCCGGAGCTCGGGGATGCCGCTGCCCTTGGCCGCGCTCACCCAGGCGATGTCGGGCGCGTGCAGGCCCAGGTCGGCCGCCACGTCCTTGCGCTGCTTGAGGGCCTTGCTGGGCTTCACCTGGTCGGCCTTGGTGGCCACCACGCGCAGGGGCAGGCCCTCGGCGCGCAGCCACTCGATCATCTGGTGGTCGAGCTTCGTGGGGCCCACCTCCGCATCCACCAGCACGAAGACCATGCGCAGGGTCGGGCGGCCCGTGAGGTAGCCCTCGATCATGGCCTGCCAGGTGGCCCGCTCCGCGGCCGGGCCCGTGGCGAAGCCGTAGCCGGGAAGGTCCACGATCCAGCGGTCGGGGCCCGTGAGGAACACGTTGATGAGCCGCGTGCGGCCCGGCGTCTTCGAGACGCGGGCCAGCTGCTTTTGGTTGGCCAGCGCGTTGAGCAGTGACGACTTGCCCACGTTGCTGCGCCCCACGAAGGCCACCTCGGCATGGCAGACGCCAAGCTTCCTGGCGTCGGCCGCGGAGGTGACGAAACGGGCATCGGTGAGGGGCTGGGCCATGGGACCTCGGGTGGCTACGACCAAGGTCGAGGCAGGTTCTAGATTAGCGCCCTTCCAGGCAGGCCGGAGCCTGGTCTCCATCCTTCTTTCAGACCGTCACCAGGCTGGTCGGCGCGGGCTGGTCGAAGGCGATGCGGCCGTGATCGAGGCCGATGACGCGCTTCTTCATGCGCTGGATGAGGCTGCGGTCGTGGGTGGCGACAACCACGGTGGTGCCCTGGCCGTTGATGCGCTCGAACAGCGCCATGATCTCCTGGGCCAGATCGGGATCCAGGTTGCCCGTGGGCTCGTCCGCCAGCAGCACCAGCGGGTCGTTCACCAGGGCCCGGGCGATGGCCACGCGCTGCTGCTCGCCGCCCGACAGCTGCAGGGGGTAGCTGCTCAGCTTGTGCTGGAGCCCCACCATCTTCAGCGCCCGGAAGGTGCGCTGCTTCTGCTCGGCGGCGCTCACGCCCAGCACTTTCAGGACGAAGGCCACGTTCTCGAAGATGGTGCGGGTGCGGATCAGCTTGAAGTCCTGGAACACCACGCCCAGCTTCCGCCGCAGCAGGGGGATCTCCTTCTCGGGCATGGAGGCCAGGCGATGCCCCGCCAGCTGGATGTCGCCGCTGCTGGGCACCTGCTCGCGGAAGAGCAGCTTCAGCAGTGTGGACTTCCCCGCGCCGCTGGGTCCCGTGAGGAACACGAACTCGCCCGAGTCGATGGCGAAGCTCACGTCCGCCAGGGCGGTGTGGATGCGGTCGTACTGCTTGCCGACGTGGGTGAGGGTGATCATCGCAATCCGAATTTAACCGCAGATGACGCGGATGGCCTCATCAGAGCCTTTCCACCAGCATGGCCACGCCCTGGCCGCCGCCCACGCAGAGGGCGGCGATGCCCAGGCGCTTGTTCTCGTCTTGCAGCAGGTGCAGC
>JAFJUR010000085.1 GCA_017859995.1 Holophagaceae bacterium
GCCGCCAGCACCAGCGACCCCCAGATCAGGATCTGGAGCACCCGTTCCGGCTGCAGGTGCATGGCGCCCTCAGCTCGAGGAGCGGGCGCGCTGGTGCATGCGCCAGAGGCGCTCCACCAGCACCTGCGCGGAAATGGGCTTGGTCATGTAGTCGTCGGCGCCCGCCGCGAGGCAGCGCACCATGTCCTGCTCGTTCTGGTTGCTGGAGATGAGCAGGATGGGCACCCGTCCCTTGGGCGGCGGCAGATCGCGGATCTCCTGCACCAGCCGGAATCCGTTCATGGCGGGCATCATGAGGTCCGTGGTGACGAGGTCGATCGCCTCGCGGTGGAGGATGTCGAGGCCGTCCACGCCATTGGCGGCCAGGAAGACGATGAGCCCCTCCATCTCCAGGCGCGCCTGGATGATCCGGGCGGTTGCCTGGTCGTCCTCCACGACGAGGACCCGGGTGGGTTCAGGCCAAAGCCGATTCATGACCGCAGAATAGCAAAAAAGATGCTGATTCAGTGATTCCAACAAGGAATGGCCGATTCAGAACCGCCACTCCAGTCCAGCGCTGAAGCTGGTCTGGGCCCGCTCGACACCCGAGCCGAGTTCCTGCTTCTCGTACGACACGCCGCCCGAGAGGATGAGCCGCCGGTGGATCCAGCCCTGGGCGGCCAGCCCGGCCTTGCGGGAGCGGAGGTTCAGGATCTCCGCGCTGGGATTGGGCTGGTCGGGCGAGACGCCGGAGCCCAGCGTGAGGGTGAGGTGGTTCTCGCCGTCGCCGAAGTAGCGCCGCGCGGAGACCGAACCCGACTTCGACGCGCCGATGGAGCTCGGCGTGGCGTTGGCCCGGAAGGTGAAGAGGTAGTCGCCCCAGTACTTCCCCAGCGAGCCGGTGTAGATGGTCACGTTCGAGGCGCTGAACCTCAGGTGCCGCAGGCCCAGGGAGCCTTCGATGCCCTTCGGGAAGTTGTGGTAGATCTCCGCGCCATATCGGCGGTGGGGGAAGATGCCCGCTTCGGAGAACCCGGCGTTCAGGTAGAAATAGGTGCCGTCCACCCAGCGCGGATAGGCGTCCACCTCGACCTGGCGCCCCGTGTCGCCGAAGCGCTCGGCCCGGTTGATGCGGCCGATGAGGGAACCGGCATCGAAGCGGTGGGCCAGGCTGAGCGAGGTCATGCGCCAGGGATCGAAGGTGCGGTCGAAGCGGTCGTAGGTGGCGTTGAGGGATACCTTCGACCGCTGGGTGAGCTCTGCGAGGTTCTCGATGAGCTGGCGCGCCTCGAACAGGTTGGGATCCGCCGCCTGGGCGAGCTTCGCGGTGGCCAGCGCCTCGGCATAGGCACCCAGCGCCTTCTGGGCCCGGGCCTTCCGGAACAGCAGCTGCGGCTGGGCCGGGTGGAGGGCGAGGCCCTCGTCGCAGAGAACCAGGGCCGCCTGGGGATGATCCGACCAGAGCTCCAGGTCCACCAGGGCCACGCGACCATCCAGGTGGCCTGGCGCGGCCTTCAGAACCTGCTGGAGCTCGGCGCGGCCCTCGTCGTAGCGGCCCTCCCAGGCGTGGATGCGTCCCACCAGGATGCGGATGTCATGGTAGGCCGGGCTGCGCTGGAGGGCGATCCGGCAGAGCGCGATGGCCTCCGCCCGCTGGCCGCTGAATGCCAGTTTTCGGGCCCGGGCGAACAGCTCGTCCACGCCTTCCTGGGGGGCCGGCTGGGCCTGGAGGGGCAGGATGAGGCAGGGCAGGAGCAGGAGCGGACGGAGGCGCATGGCGATCACTTCCCGGGATGGAATGCGTAGAAGGCGTTGAGGTGGTCGAGGTCCTCGACGATCAGCCGATCGTACCGCCGCTTCAGCTCGGGCGTGACGGGGATGGGCTTCCCCGCGGGGTCGGTCAGGTCGAAGCAGTGGTCCACGAAGTTCACGCCGTCGGAAATGTAGAGGCGGTCGCCAGTCCCGGAGAGGATGCCCCAGACAGCGCCGTAGCTGGAGGCGATGAGGTGGTGGTCGCGGCGGTGGCGGTCCCGCTCGGCCTGGGTGGCCGTGAACAGGGGGCGGCCCAGGACGGGATCCGCGATCAGCGGACGGTGCCCCAGCAGGTAGTAGAGCGTCGGGGTGATGTCCGTGAGGAACGCGGCACGGTCCGCATCCACCTGCAGTCCGGCGCGGAGTTTTTCCGGCACGTGGAGGAGGAGGGGCACCTTCATGATCTCGGGGAAGAGGGTGTAGGCGTGGCCGAAGCGGCCGTCCTCGCCCAGGGAATCGCCGTGGTCGGCCGTGAAGATGATGAGGCTGCGGTCGTAGCGGCCCCGGTCCTTCAGGCGCTGGATGAAGGCGCCGAACTGGGCGTCCAGGCGCCGCACCCGGCTGGCATAGGAGGCGTAGAAGCCCGGGTACTCGCCGCCGCCGGGCACATCCTTGCCCTCGCGCTGGATGGAGGAGATGTGGAGGTCCTGGGCCTGGCTGTAGACGAAGAGCGGGCGGTCCGAAGGCACCTGGTCCAGCTTCCGCGCCAGATCCTGGAGGGTGGCGCCCAGGCGCAGGTCTCCGGTGCCGACGCCGGCGTCGAGCCGGATCAGGTCAGGCGTGGGTTTCACGATGACGTCGAGGATCGAATCCATCGAGAGCAGGGGCCGGTAGCCGTCCGCCGCGATCAGTTTCTGGAGGGTGTTCAGGGGGTGGAAGGGGACGATGTACTGCTTGTGCAGCAGCATCCCGCCCACCCAGATCGAGGGCTCGGAAAGGCCCGTCGCGCCGTAGCGGGTGAAGGCCTTTGGCATCACCGTGCTCTCCGCGGCGAAGCGGTCGAGGTTCGGCGTGAAGGTCACCTTCGGGTTGTAGGCGCCGAGGTGGTCCTGGCGGAGGCTGTCCACCACGAAGATGTAGATGTCGGGCCGTTCGCCGCGGGCCGGCGACAGGGATTCCACCAGGTGCAGGTCCTTCGCCGCGATGTCCACCGCATGGGGGATGTTGCTGTTGGCCAGGAGCAGGCGGTAGATGGCGTCGCCGCCTTCAGCGCTCGGGCGCAGGACCGTGCCCGCCAGCCGCGCGGAAGCGTCGAACCCGGTGTGGCGCTCGACGGCCTTGGCCGAAGGGTGGGGCAGCCAGCCGGCCGACGGCTGGAGGCGCGGCGCGCCCCAGGTGCGGAACAGCGCCAGGAGGAGCAGGGGCGCGAGGAACAGCCGCGAGGACCAGGAGTGGGCCCTGGCGGCCGCCGACTGGCGCAGGTAGAGCGGCGCGAAGACCAGGCCCGCGGCGAGGAGGGCCCCCAGCTGCTGGAACAGATGGTTCCAGTCGAACCGGGAGACCTTCAACGACACGAGCAGGATGAGGGCGACAGCCGCGGCGAGGCCCAAGGCCAGGCCGGCTGCTGAGGGGCGCAGCGGATGGAGGGGGCGGAGGAAGGCCTCGAGGGCGCTGGCCGGGGGGCCCAGGCGCGGAGTCAGGCCGAGGCCCGCGAGCGCGAGGAAGGCGGCGAGGCAGAATCCCAGCAGGAGGGCCACGGCCCAGGCGAAGGGGCCCGCGAAGGCGATGCCGGGGAAGACGACGAGGCGCAGGGCGGCGGCGGCGAGCCCCGCGACGCCCGCGAGGTGGAGCAGGAACTCGGCGCCCTGGGCCCGCGGGAAGAAGCCCGCCGCCGACTGAAGCCCCAGGATCGCCACGGCGGCCATGCTGAGTACCAGCCCGTGGGCGAGGAGGCTCCAGCCCAGGGTGGCGGCGCCCTCCCGGAAGCCCGGAAGCCCGCTGGCCGCCATCCGTCCCAGCCCCACGACGAAGAAGGTTCCGGCCACGAGGGCCGCCGTCGCCAGGGCCGACCGCAGCAGCCGCCGGGCCTCGTCAGTGCCCGCCTCGCGGGCGGGCCAGGGGGCGGGGAGGTCCAGCAGGTCGAGGGCCAACAGTCCCGCCGCGAGCCCGAGGAACGTCAGGGCGCAGGCCTTCGCCCCAGGGCCGGGCGCCAGGTGGACCAGGCCGGAGCCGAGGGTCAGCGCGCCGGCCACGAGGCCGGCGGCGATCAAGAGGAGCTGCCGGGCCCGCCGCAGCGGCGTGGGGGCGGTGCCGCGATCGATCAGGAGGTTGGCGAGCGCCGCCAGGACCAGGGCCCAGGGCAGGAGGCGCGTCACCCCGGGGAGCCAGGGCAGCAGGCCCGCGCGAATCACGGCCTGGTAGGTGAAGGGGATGTCCACCAGCAGGCCCACGGTGGCCGCGGCCACGGCGCCGAGGAGGAAGGCCCCCCGGGCCAGGCGGCGCGCCAGGTCGGAATGGATGGCGGCGGTCATGGCTGGCCCCCCTGGGGAAGGCCCGCCAGCCGGGCGCGGGCCGCGGCGTGTCCCGGATCGAGCTGGAGGATGCGGCCGTACGCCGCGCGGGCCGCCGCGACATCCCGCTGCTGTTCGGCCACGCCGCCCAGCACCTGCAGCACATCCAGGTAGTCGGGGCTGAGGGCGCGGGCGCGCTCCAGCTCCCGGCGGGCGCCGGCGAGGTCGCCCCTGGACCGCAGGGCCATGCCCAGGACCAGCCGCGCGTCCACGGAGGCGGGCGAGCGCCGCACGGCCTCTTCGGCCAGGCGCTGGGCCTCGAGGGCGCTGCCGGTGAAGAGCGTCATGCGGGCGAGGCCCACGCGGAGGTCGGTGTAGTCCGGGTGTTGGCGCAGGCCCTTGGCGTAGGTGGCGCGGGCCTTCTGGAACTGGCCGTCGTGTTCAAAGGCGCGGCCCAGGAAGAACACCGCGTCGGGATTGTCGGGCTGCAGCTCCAGGCCCCGGGCGAAGGCGCCGACCGCGTCCCGGGTGCGGCCCTGCTTCAGGTAGGCGTCGCCCAGGCCGGGCAGGGCCTCCCAGGGCGTGGGTGAGACCTTCATGTAGGCCTCCCAGGCGGCGGCGCACTCGGCCCACTGGCCCAGGCGCCCATGGATGTCCGCCAGCCGGCCCAGGTAGATGTGGTTGCCGGGGTAGGCCTCCGTCAGCTTCCGCACCAGGGGCAGGGCCTCGCCGAACTTTCCGGCGGCGACCAGGGCCTGGCTCGTCGCCTGCAGGTCCCGCGAGGCCTGGAGGCCGTCTTCGGCCCCCTGGCCCTCCTGGCGAGGCGCTTCGCTCAGCACCCAGAAGCAGAGGGCGAGGACCAGGACCGAGGCGGCGAATCGTCGAAGGTGGGGAGGCATGGTCAGGGGCGGTCAGCGCGGGTGGTGGCGGAAGGGGCGGCACGCGGCTCGATCAGGTCGAGCCAGGCGCGCAGGTGGTGGATGGCGAAGCCCGCGAAGGCGGGCTCGCGGTCGAAGGCCCGGCGGGTGGCGGCCATCTCGCGGGCCAGGGCCCGGGGGCCGAGGTGCCGGAAGGTCACCTTCGCGGGCTCCGCCGCGCCGGTCTCGAGGCCGAGGACCACGGGCCTGCCCAGCTTCGCTCCGTAGGCGAGCTCTTCCCGGGCGTGGGCGATGATGCCGTCGGGCCCCTCGGCGCGGTTGCGGTAGTCCATGACCGCCACGTAGTCGTAGAGGTCCTGCACATGGGCGTTCATGGGCTTCCTGGCGCCTTCCCAGGCCACCTCGAAGCCGTCGTACCAGAAGGGGATCGCCGCGCCGATGGTGAGTCCTCGTGGGGGGTCGCCGCCCGCGCGCCGGACCATGGCCACCCATTCCTTCGAGCGGGTCAGGAAGAGCTGGGAAAGCCGTTCCCGGGTGTGCTCATTCCAGGAGTCCAGGGCGTAGGGCTCGATGTCCAGGTGGACGCCGTCGAAGCGTTCGGTGGCGGCGGCCGCGGCGTTGTAGTCGAGCACGTGCTGCAGCATGTCCCGGGCGGGCTGGTCCCGTTCGGGCAGCACGTATTCCCAGGTCTTCAGGGGCAGGGAGCCCAGCAGGGCTTCGACGCGGAAACCGGCGCCATGCAGGCGCCCCAGGAGGGCGCGGTAGGCTTCGCGCTCGTTCAGAACCGGGTTCCGGCCCCGGTAGTCGTTGGCGTAGAGGTACAGGGTGCGGAAGCCGTGGGCCTTGAGCAGCCCCAGGGCCCGGGTCTCGAAGGCGCGGTCATCCAGCAGGCGGAGGGTCTCCGTCTCCCAGACCCAGATGGCCTTCGGGGCCGCGGGCAGGAACGTGCAGAGGAGGACGAGGAGCCAGGCGCGCAGGGGCATCCCTCACCAGGCCAGCAGACGGTCGAGCTCCGCGCGCACCCGCGCGGGGCCCGGCAGGAAGGCGGCCTCCAGCGGGGGGCTGGCGGGCGTGGGCGTGTCGGCGGCGCCGACCCGCAGCACGGGGGCATCCAGCCACGGGAAGCAGGTCTCGCCCACCCGGGCCGCCAGCTCCGCGCTGGGGCCGTAGGTGCCGCTGGCCTCGGTGAGCACCAGCACGCGATGGGTGCGTTTGGCCAGGGCGGCGATGGCGTCGTCGTCCAGGGGCCAGAGGGTGCGCAGGTCGAGCACCGCCACGTCGAGGTCGGACACGGCCTCCAGGGCCACGTACTGGGCCGCGCCGTAGGTGAGGATGCAGGCGGCGGCGCCGTCCCTGCGCAGGGCGGCCTCGCCGAGCCGGGCGACCGGGGGCTCATCCCACTGGTCCTTGAGTCGGCGGTACAGGTGCTTGTGCTCGAAGACCATCACGGGATCCGGATCTTCGATGGCGGCGCGGAGCAGGGCGTAGGCGTCGCGCACCGTGCCCGGCGCCACAACCTTCAGGCCCGGGCTGCCGAGGAAGTGGCCCTCGGGGTTCTGGCTGTGGAAAGGCCCGCCGCCGTTGCCGGCGCCCGAGGGGCCGCGGAAGACCACCGGCACCGAGGCGCCCCAGCGCCAGTGCGCCTTGGCGGCGAAATTCACCATGAGGTCCGAGGCCAGCAGCGCGAAATCCATGAACTGGAATTCCGCCACCGGGCGCTGGCCCATGAGGGCGGCGCCGATGGCGGATCCGGCGATGGCCTGTTCCGAGATGGGCGTGTCGATGACGCGCTCTGCGCCGAACCGCGCCAGCAGGCCCTCCGTAGCCCGGAAGGCGCCGCCGTAGACGCCGATGTCCTCGCCCAGGCAGCAGACGCGCTCATCCGCCGCCATGGCATCGAAGAGCGCCTGGCGGATGGCTTCGACGTAGGTGCCCGAAAAGGCGGTCATGCCTCCTCCAGCAGGCCCCGCTCGGCGAGCCACGCGTCGTTGAAGATGCTGCTGAGGTAGCGGCCCGCGCCATCGGGGAACACGGTGACGATGCGCACCGGGCGGTCGCTGGGCGGCCACGCCTTCGCCACCTGCCGCACGGCCCACAGGGCGGCGCCGCTGGAGCCGCCGCCGAGGACGCCCTCCTCGCGCACGAGGCGCCGAGCGTGGTGGAAGGCCTGGCGGTCGGTGACCTGGAGCATGTCGTCGATGAGGTCGAACTCCATGGTGGGGATGAGGAACTCGTCCCCCAGGCCCTCGATGCGGTACGGGCCGGCCTTGGGGTCCTTCTCCCCGTGGAAGTGGGGCGTGAAGACCGAGCCCACCGGATCCACCGCCACCACCTTGATCTTCGGATCCTTCTCCTTCAGGTAGCGGCCCACGCCGCCGATGGTGCCGCCGGTGCCCGCGCCGGCCACCAGGACATCGATGCGGCCCTCCATCTGCTCCCAGATTTCCGGGCCCGTGCCGTGGTAGTGCGCGGCGTTGTTCTCGCGGTTGCCGTGCTGGTCGGGGAAGAAGCAGCCGGGCGTCTCCCGGGCGAGGCGCGGCGTGATGTTGTTGTAGCTGTCGGGGTGCTCGGGCGGCAGGCTGGTGTCCACCTTGTGCACCTCGGCGCCCAGCGCCAGCAGCTGGTTGAGCTTCTCCTGGGAGATGGTGTCGCGCACCACGACCTTCAGGCGGTAACCCTTCTGGATGGCCATGAGGGCCAGGCCCATGGCGGTGTTGCCCGACGAGTTCTCGATGATCAGGTCGCCGGGCTTGAGCCGTCCGTCGCGCTCAGCGGCCTCGATCATGAACTTCGAAATGCGGTCCTTGCTGCTGCCCATGGGGTTCATGAACTCGAGCTTGGCAAAGACCTCGGCAGGCAGGTCCGCCACCACCCGACGGAGCCGGACCAGCGGCGTATTGCCGATGGCCTCGAGAATGCTGCCGCAGGGCTTCCGGTAGAGCATGGGCTTCCTCCAGGGGCCAGTATGACCGGGCCGCCCCGCATCGAGGCTGGCCCTCGGTGACGCGGAGCGGCGAGAATGGGCCTTCCAGGTCCCACACCCGGGGTCCCATGCCGCATCCGTTCACTCCGATCTTCGACCGCCACTCCCATGTGAGCCTCTACGCGGCCCTGGAGGGCTGTCCGGATCTCTCGACCTGCGGGGATTCCTCCCAGGCGCTGACCTTGATGCGCGGCCTGCCGGCCGACCGCCTCTCCCTGGTCCGGGGCTGGCACAGCGGGCGCCTGCCCCTCTCCACGGCGGACCTCGCCGGCCTGCCGCCCGTGCTCCTGGTGAACTTCAGCCTGCACGGCCTGCGGCTCAGCCCGGCGGCGGCCCGCCTCCTCGGGGACACGGATCCGGAGCTGGTCGAAGGGCACACCGATCTGGCCTGGTGCGAGCGGAACCTGGACCGGCTGCTGGTGCTGTACGGGCGGACCGCCGGACTCACCCCCGCCAAGCTGGAGGCCTGGATCCAGGGCCTGGAAGCGGTGGGCGTCGGTGCCGTGGAGGACCTGCTCCTCACGGGCGAGGCGGCCTGGCGGACGATGCGGGCTTCCCGCTGGGCGGACCGGATGCCCTGGTGGACCGTCCCGGCGATCTTCGACGCCCTGCCCGCCGAGGCCCAGGCCGAGTGCGCCGGGTTGAAGGTCTTCACCGACGGGGCCCTGGGCGCCCGCACGGCGGCCCTGGACGCGCCATTTCTCGGCGGCGAGCCGGGTCTGCTGCTTCACGCGGACGAGACGTTGCGGCGCACGCTGGCCGACCTCCACGCCCGCGGCAAGGCCCTCGCCGTCCACGCCATCGGCGACCGGGCCATCGGCCAGGCGCTGGACGTGCTGGAGGACCTGGACCGCCAGGGCGTGCGGTTCCCCCTGGTCCGGCTGGAGCACGTCCAGTTCATCACCGAGGCCCAGGCCCGGCGGGCCCGGGAGCTGGGGTTGGTGCTCTCCATGCAGCCGAACTTCACCAGCGACAGCGCGGACTACGCCGATCGCCTGGACCGGGCGCGCCTGGCCCGGAACAACCCCTTCCGTATGCTCATCGACCGGGTCGGCTTCCGGCCCGGCCGCGACCTGATCTTCGGATCCGACGGCATGCCCCACGGCCTGGCCTGGGCCGCCCGGTGGAGCCTCTTCCCGCCCTTCGAGGGCCAGCGTCTGAGCCTGGATGAACTGCTGGCGGGCTACGGCGCGGCGCCCGGGAGCCTGGCGCCGCGGGAACTGGTGGTCGACGGGGCGGCCCGGAGCGTCCGGGTGCGCTAGTCGGCTTGTTCCCGCCCGGGTGGGTCTCGACCCCACTCGGACGGGGGCGAATAAGTGGGGTTGACGACATACCAACCAGTCGGTATGTTTCTCTGTCCCCCGAAAGCCTCCCATGACCGACGCCGCCATTCCAGGGCAAGAACCCTCCCACCCGTCGAAGCTCCGACTCCTGGACGCCGCCCTCAAGGTGTTCCGGGCCAAGGGGTACACGGCCACCCGCCTGGAGGACATCTGCGCCGAGGCGGGGGTGACGAAGGGGAGCTTCTTCCACCACTTCAGTGGGAAGGAGGACCTCGCCGTGGCGGCGGCCGGGCATTGGTCCGCCACCTCGGGCGAGTTCTTCCGGCAGGCCCCCTACCAGGCCCACGGCGATCCCCTGGTCCGTCTTCTGGCCTATGTGGATTTCCGCAAGTCGCTCCTCCGCGGCGAACCGGCGGCATTCACCTGCCTCGCGGGCACCCTGGTGCAGGAGACCTTCGAGACCAGCCCCGCCATCCGGGAGGCCTGCGATGGCGCCATCTGCGGTCACGCGGCGGCGGTGGCCCGGGACATCGCCGAGGCCAAGGCGCGCTACGCGCCGGACGCGGCCTGGACAGCGGAGGGACTGGCCCTGCACACGCAGGCCGTGATCCAGGGGGCCTTCATCCTGGCCAAGGCCCGGCACGACGCGCAGGTGGCCGTAGACAGCCTCGATCACCTGCGCCGCTACCTCGAACTGCTTTTCAACCCACCCAAGGAGGAGACATGCAGCCACCCAGCGGGACCTTCATCTGGTACGAACTGAACACCACGAACAGCGCGGCCGCCCAGGCCTTCTATGGGCAGGTGCTGGGCCTCAGCGCCAAGCCCTTCGCGGACGACGGCGGCTACACGCTGCTTTCGACCCCCGCGGGCCAGGTGGGCGGCATCATGGCCTTGCCTGACAATGCCTGCGACCAGCACGCGAAGGCGGGCTGGGTGGGCTACATCGGCGTGGAAGACGTGGATGCCACGGCTCAGCGGATCCGCGCCGCGGGCGGCACGCTGCTCCGCGACCCGTGGGACATCCCCGGCGTCGGCCGCCTCGCGGTGGCGGCCGACCCCCACGGCGCGGTCTTCCTCCTCATCCGGGGAGCGACGGATGCCCCGATGCCCAAGGTGCCGGCGGGGACGGCGGGCCATATCGGCTGGCACGAGCTGCACGCCGGCGACGGGCAGGGGGCCTTCGCGTTCTACTCGGCGCTATTCGGGTGGAAGAAGGACCAGGCCGTGGACATGGGGCCCCTGGGCGTCTACCAGACCTTCTGCACCAGCGAGGGCCGGGCGGACGGCGGCATGATGACGCGCACGCCGGACACCCCCGGCCCCTTCTGGCTCTACTACTTCAACGTGGCCACGCTGGACCCCGCCGTTGAACGGGTGAAGCAGGGCGGCGGCCAGGTGCTCATGGGTCCCCACGAGGTGCCGGGCGGCCTGTGGATCGCCCAGTGCGTGGATCCGGAAGGGGTGCTGTTCGCCCTGCTGGCGCCCCGCCGCTGAGGCGGTTTCCAGCCTTGGCCCCGGGCTGACCGTACCGGCCCCACCCCAGGCTAGACTGGCCGGATGCTCTCATCCCTCCGCATCCAGAACCTGGCCCTGGTCGAGGACCTGTCCCTGGACTGGGGCCCGGGCTTCACGGTGCTCACCGGCGAGACCGGCGCGGGCAAGTCCCTGCTGGTGGACGCGCTCTCACTGCTGGTGGGCGCACGAGGGGACGGCGAACTGGTGCGGCACGGGGCCGAGCGGGCCACGGTGGAGGCGGTGGTCGAAGGCCGCTTCGAGGCCTGGCGCGCCTTCCTGGCGGAGCGGGGCCTGCCCGAGGAACAGCCCGTGGTGCTGCGCCGGGAAGTGGGCCAGGGCCGCAGCCGCGCCTGGATCAACGGGGCCAGCTGCGCCCTCGGCGACCTGCGGGAGGCGGGGCGCCTCTGGATGCGCCTCACCAGTCAGCATGACCATCAATCTCTCCTGGGCGAGGAGCGGCACCTGGCCCTGGTGGACGAGGTGCTCGGCATCGAGCCCTGCCTCGAGGCGGAAGCGGCCCGGGTGCGGGAGGCGGAAGCGGCCCTGAAGGCCCGCCGTCGCAGCGAGGCCGAGCGCGAGCAGCGTCTGGAGCAGCTGGCGGAGGGCATCGCCGATCTCGACAAGCTGGCGCCCAAG
>JAFJUR010000198.1 GCA_017859995.1 Holophagaceae bacterium
GGCTGCATCATGGGCTTCCCCACCTGCGGCGGGGACCATCCCTGCCCGCTGCACGACGCCTGGGGCGCCGTGAAGGCCCAGGTGAGCACCTCCATGACCGAGGCCACCATCCGCGATCTGCAGCTCATGGACCTCCGGCACCAGAAGGAAGCTGAAGGCCGGAGCGCCCGGAAGGGTTAGGGTCCGTTTCAGAGCTGAAACCCTGAATCGCGGCCAGCCCCCAACCATTCAGACTCCGGCCCCGGGGTAGGATCATGACCTGATGAGCTGCGACGCCCCCGATCTCCTGCCTTTGGATGAAGCCCTGCGACGGCTCTGGGAGGCCCTGCCCGGGCCCGCCCTGCCCGAGGTCCGCGCCGAACGGGACGATCCGGCCACCGACCGCGCCGCCATGGACGGCGTGGCGCTGCGGGCCGCGGAGGGCCGGACCCCCCGCCGGCTGCTTGGCACCCTCTTCGCCGGGGACGACCCGGCGGCCTTCCGCGTGATCGCCGGGTGCGCCGTGCGCATCATGACCGGCGCCGCCCTGCCCCCGGGCGCGGATGCCATCGTGCCCGTGGAAGACCTCGACACCGAGGGGGACTCGGTGCGGCCGCGGGTGGAGCCGAAGCCCGGCGACCATGTGCGGCCCCGCGGGGACCAGGCCCGGGCCGGCGACCTGCTGCTGCCGGCGGGCACCCCCATCAACGCCGCGCGGGTGGCCCTGCTCGCCCAGGAGGGCCTGGGCCTGCCGGCGCAGCCGCGCATCAAGGTGGGCGTGGCCTCCACCGGCGATGAACTGGTGCCCGATCCCGCGCCGCACCAGATCCGCGATTCCAACGGCCCCATGCTGGCGGCCCTGGCCCGCGGCCTCGGCGCCGACGTGACGCTCCGCCCCAGCCTGCCCGACGATCCCGCCGCCCTGGCCGCGGCCCTGCGCCAGACGGGGGACCTCCGCATCCTGCTCACCTCCGGCGGCGTGAGCATGGGCGAGCACGACCACCTGCCCGGGGTGCTGAAGGACCTCGGGGCCACCATCCTCTTCCACCGGATCCGCCTCAAGCCAGGCAAGCCCATGCTCGCGGCCCGCCTGGGCGACCTCCTGGTGCTGGGCCTGCCGGGCAATCCCGTGTCGGCCTACCTCAACGCCCTGCTCTTCCTCGGCCACGCGCTGGCCCGCCTGGAGGGGCGCGCGGCGCCGGACCTCTGGCGGCGGGGCCGCCTCACCGCCTCCGTGAAGAACAAGGGAGACCGGCCCCTCCTGCATCCCTGCCGCCTGGTGGACGGGCACCTGGAGCCATTGCCCGGCAAGGGCTCCGCCGACCTCGTCACCCTCGCCAAGGCCGACGCCTGCGCCTGGATCGACCAGGGCGGCCTGGAGGCCGGCGCCAAGACCCGCTGGCTGTCGCTGGTCTAGGGTTCCAGGCGCGTCCTGAATGGAGAACGGCGCCGCGTGGCGCCGTTCTCCATTCAGGCTGGCGGCCCGGTCAGCCCTTGGCGTAGCGCTGCAGCTTGCCCAGGTCGAGGATGCGCACCACGGGGAAGGTGCTCTGGATGAGGCCGAGGTCCGTCAGCAGGCGCAGGGCGCGGCTGAAGGCTTCGCGGCTGGCGCCGATGCACTGGGCCAGGTCCTCCTGCGTCTCCTGGAATTCCACCAGGGAACGCATGGGATTGGCCTCGTGGGCCTCGAGCAGCAGCTGGGCCACGCGCTCCGGCACGCTGTGCAGGCTGAGGGTCTCCACCAGGGTCACGAGGTGGCGCACCTTGGCGGAGAAGTGCTGGATGATCATCTCGGCCACCTCGGGGTGGCGGTGCACGATCTGGCGCAGGGGCGCGGCGGGAATCAACCAGCACTCGGTTTCGCCGTGGGACTCGGCGCTGCTGGCGATGGAGGCGCCATCGAAGACGGACACTTCGCCCACGCAGTCGCCGACCTTGAGGAACTGGAGCACCTGCACCCGGCCGCGGCCGTCGGTGCGGAAGACCTTGAGCCCGCCCTTGACCACCACGTACACGCCCGGCACCTGGTCGCCCTGGGTGTAGACACGCGCGCCATCAGGGAACCGTCGCAGCTCGGCGATGCTCGCCAGCTCTTCGGCGGCGTTCATCGGCAGCCCGGCCAGGAACTCGATCCTTCTCAGGTTGAGGACGGCTTGAGGCATGAGACTCCACCAACGCTTAGGACTGTTATCGCACAAATCAACGCGGATTGTGATCCCGATCACGACCCCGGCCGGTAGGCGACCATTACTTTACCGCGGGGTTGGAATTTCGCTCGTGGAATTTCAAAAAGGCCAAGGCCCCGGCGACTCCTGCCCACCGGGGCCCTGGTCTCGTTCTCGGTCTCGATCTCAACCGACGTTCCGGCTCGCCTGAGAGGTCCGGATGTCCGATCGGATCGGGGTCTACTTGACCCGCTCCATGAACGTGCGGTCCACCGTGTTCACACGGATCTTTTGTCCCGCCTCCATGTATGGGGGCACGCCCACGCTGATGCCGTTGTTCAGCTTGGCGGGCTTGTACGAGCCCGTGGCGTTGGCGTTCTTCATCACGGGGTCGGTCTCGACGATCTCGAGGACCACGCTGGGCGGCAGGGTCGCGCTCATGGGCTGACCCTCGTAGAACTCGATCTCGACCTGCATGTTGGGTTCGAGGAAGACCAGGTCGTCGCCCAGGATCTCCTTGCTCACTTCCAGCTGCTCGTAGGTCTCGTTGTTCATGAACACGAGATGGTCGCCGTCCTCGTAGAGGTACTCGAGCATGTGCTGCTCGAGGCTGGCCTTGTCCACCTTGTCGGCGCTTCCGAAGCGGTTCTCGCGGTTGATGCCGTCCTTCAGGCGCTTCATCTTCACGACCACGCGGGCCGGCAGGTTGCCGGGAGTCTGGTGCTCGGTGCTGATGACCCGGCACAGCTCGTTCTCGAAGTTGACGATCATCCCGGCGCGAACCTGGGTGGCGTTGATGAAGGGCATGGGGAACTCCCGGAGGGAAAAGGGGGGAAGGCGGCGGGAAGAAGAAAAGGCCCCGATCACGATCAGGGCCTTGGTGTGGTGGGCGTACCAGGATTCGAACCTGGGACTTCTACCGTGTGAAGGTAGCACTCTACCGCTGAGTTATACGCCCGCGGTCGAACAGAATACCGCAGGCGTCCTCCGGTTCCAAGCGGGAATCACCGATGGGCCGCCCGCCGCAGGGCCGAGGCGAACCGAGGGGCCTCGTCGGCGCGCAGGCCGCAGAGGCCCACCCGCAGCCCTTCCGGCAGAGGCACGGTGAACACCCCGTCTGCCTTCAGTCGGCCGCAGGTGGCGTCTGGATCCCCGGCGGGCACGGTGACGAAGAAGCCGCCCTGCCAGTGGAGGGCCGCCATGCCCTCTGCCTCCAGGGCCGCATCCAGGGCCACCGCCCGGGCGCCGAGCACGTCTGACCAGTGCCGGTGCTCGTCCGCCAGCCGTGCCTGGGCCTTGCCGTCCCGCGCCAGCCGCAGCATCAGCGCCTGGGGGGCCCGGGCGCAGTTGGACCAGGTGCCCCGGCAGGACTGGTTGAGGGCGGCCTGCAGGGCCGCGTCGCCATTCCAGGGGAAGGCCAGGGCGCCGCAGCGCGCGCCGTAGAGCGTCATCGATTTCGACAGGGAGAGCGAAGCCCCCACCAGCACCTGGCCCTCGGTCCCCAGGGCGGCGTAGTCGGCCAGCGCCGCGGCCACGGCCCCGGGTTCCTTCGTGTAGTCCAGGTAGGCGAAGTCCAGCAGCAGCGTGACGGGTCCGAGGGCCGAGGCGTCGCGCAGCAGGCCCAGGAGCGCGGCGCGGTCCGCCGGGGAGAGGCTGCGCCCCGTCGGGTTGTGGCAGGGATCGTTGAGCCAGACCATCACCCGGCCCTGGGCCTTCATCAGATGGCGCAGCGCCGCATCCCAGGCCGCCACGTCCAGCCCCTCCCCCACCCCGGGCCAGGGCGCCGTCGCCAGGTGGATGCCGTTCTCGGCGGCCAGGGTGGCGTAGGGTCCCCAGTAGGGCGCCGTGGTGAGCAGGGTCTGCCCGCGCTCCAGGAAGTTGCGCAGCGACAGGGCCAGGGCCCCGCTGCCGCCGGGCGTGGCGCAGGCGGCGCCGGCGGAGGCCAGCAGCGGCCAGTGGCGCTGGACGAGGGCTTTCAGAAAGGCGGGATCGCCGGCGATGGGCGCGTACGGGGCCACCTCCAGGGCGCCCAGCTGCCGCCAGAGGTCCATGACGGAATCCAGCACCACCAGCTGCCCCGCGTCGTCGAGCAGGGCGCCCACCGTGGCGTTCAGCACCGCTTCGCCGGCCTGCTTGCGGGCCTGGGCCTCGGCGTTCAGCGCGAAGATGGGATCGTCCGCCGGGAAGGCGCGCCGGGTGGGGATGAGCTGGTCGGTCATGCCCCAGGGTACCCTGAAGGATGGCTGGCGCTGACGGTGGGCAACCCGGCCCAGGCCTTCACGCGACAGTGGACGCATCGGCTGCTGCCCCTGGCCGTGGTGGGCCTCGGTGCGGACATGAACCTGAAAGCCGTGGCCCGCGCGGGTCTGCACGGCCTGGGCTACACCGCGCTGAGCATTGTCCTGGTGCTGGCCCTGGGCTGGTGGCTCGCCCGCTGGATGAAGGTGGCGGGTGACACGGGCCTGCTGATCTCCGTGGGCACCGCCATCTGCGGCGGCAGCGCCATCGCTGCCGTGGCGCCGGTGCTGCGGGCGAAAGAGCACGAGATCTCCGTGGCGCTGGCCACGGTGTTCCTCCTCAACGCCGTCGCGCTGGTGATCTTCCCGCCCCTCGGCCACGCCGCGAGGCTGGGCCAGGAGGCTTTCGGCCTCTGGTCGGCCCTGGCCATCCACGACACCAGCTCCGTGGTGGGCGCGGGACTGGCCTACGGCCCCCGGGCCCTGGAGGTGGCCACCACCGTGAAGCTGGCGCGGGCCCTGTGGATCGTGCCCCTCACCATGGCCATCGGCTGGTGGGTGGCGCGGCAGGCCACGGTTTCCGCCGACGCGCCGCCGGTGAAGAAGCCCTGGTTCATCGCGGGCTTCCTCGTCGTGGCTGCCCTGGTCACCTTCGCGCCCGCCCTGCAGGCGCCCGGCCACCTCGTGGCGGTGGCCGCCCGGCGCCTGCTGGTGCTCACCCTCTTCCTCATCGGCGCGGGACTCGGCCGGGAGGCCCTGCGCAGCGTAGGGCTGCGGCCCTTCTTGCAGGGCCTGGTGCTGTGGCTCATCGTGGGCGCGCTGGGCCTCGGCGCCGTGAAGGCCGGCCTGCTGACGGTGGGCTGACGCACGCTGGAATAGGCTCACGCTGGGGTAGACTCTCCGGCTGGAGAATGCCCATGATCCGCCCCTTCCAAGGCATGGTTCCGAAGCTCGGTTCGCGCGTGTTCGTGCCCGACAGCGCCCTGGTGCTGGGCGACGTGAGCATCGGCGACGACGCCAGCATCTGGTTCAACTGCGCCATCCGCGGCGACGTGAACTGGATTTCCATCGGCGCGCGCACCAACATCCAGGATGCCTGCTGCCTGCACGTGACCAACCGCAAGTGGCCCCTCCTCATCGAGGAGGAGGTGAGCATCGCCCACAACGTGATGCTGCACGGCTGCACCATCCGCAAGGGCGCCCTCATCGGCATGAGCACCACCATCATGGACGGCGCCGAGATCGGCGAGGGCTGCCTCGTGGCGCGAAGGGTTCAAGGCCCCGCCCCATACGCTGGTGGCCGGCTGGCCCGCCGTGGTGAAAGGCCCCCTCAGCGAGGACCAGCGCCAGCTCGCCGGCAACGTCTGGGGCCGTTATGTGCGCTACAAAGAGGCCTATTTCGCCGACGGCTGGCCCATCGCCGAGGCGCCCCGGATCGAGGCGCCGCAGCCGGGCTTCGCCGAGGGGCACCCCTACCCCTGACGCGGGATCCGGGTCAGGACTGGGGCGGTTCCGCCGGGGCCTGCACCACGTCCCAGCCGTCCTCGGTGCGGCCCTGGACCTGCTCCTGCGTGTGGGTGATCAGCTCGCCCTCCAGGGTCTGGTCATGGCCGCGCCGTGGGCGTCACCGGGTTCCGCAGGGCCAGGAGCGCCGGGTCCGTGGCGAGGGCCTGGAGGATGGCGTCCTGGGAGGGGACCTGGCCCGGCGCCTTGGCCTGCATGGCCTGCAGCGCGGCCTCGGCCTGCGCGCGGGCCTTTTCCAGGTTGGCCTTCACGGCCACCTCCCGCGCCCGCTCCCGCTGGGCCAGGAAGGCGGG
The DNA here is from genome assembly GCA_017859995.1 of Holophagaceae bacterium. Lineage (GTDB taxonomy): Bacteria > Acidobacteriota > Holophagae > Holophagales > Holophagaceae > Geothrix. Next base: position 6,199 of record JAFJUR010000198.1, read on the forward strand.
GATGGCGATGGCGCTGGTGATGCCCACCACCGGCAGCATGAGCACCGGCAGCACCAGGCCGATGATGCCCGTGACCAGGCCCGTGGCGGGCACCGGCAGGTAGGCCTCGGGCTGAGCCTTGGCCAGGCGCTTCGCCTTGCCGTGCTGGATCAGGGCCACGATGCCCAGGACGATGGCCACGGGAATCCCCACGCAGGTGAGCGCGAAGACGATGGCGAGGATGCCGCAGGTTTTCGCGGCCTTGGCGCCAGGCGCGGGCGTCAGGAAGGCATCGGACATGGTGATCTCCAGGGGATGGGACCAGCATTCCACAGACGCGCCCGTCCCCGCCAGGATCCCCCCCTCCCCTTCCCTTGCGGGGACGGTTAGACTCTCCGGATCATGTCCCCCCTGCTGATTCTCCGCGTGCACGCCGATCTGCGCCTCGGGCTGGGCCATGTGGCCCGCGCCATCGCCCTGCAGGAGGCCTGGCGCGCCCTGGGCGGCGAGGCCTGCATCGCGGTCTCGGGCGATGACCGCGCCCGCCGGGTGGGCGGCGGCACCCATCCCTTCCTGGACCAGCCCCTGCCCTGCGCCACGCACGACCTCGGGACGGACCTCTACGCCCCCCTGCCCGCGGACCTCAAAGCCCGGGGCGCCGTGGTCCTGGTGGACCAGTGGGACACCACCGCGGCCTTCCTCCAGGGCCTGCGCCCCCTCAAGGTGGCGGTGATGGAGGACGACACCGACGCCCATGAATCCGCCGATCTGCTCTTCCAGCCCTACCTCGAGGGCGTCCGCTGGCCCGATCACCCGGTGAAGGTGATGGACGGCCGCAAGGTGCGGCCCTTCGAGACCATGTCGGGCGCCTGCCGCGTGGTGCGCGGCTCCCTCTTCATCACCGTGGACAAGACCGCCCTGGAGCTGCGCCCCAAGCGGATGCCCCTGCAGCCCCTGGCCGTCCACAAGCTGCTGGTCACCTTCGGCGGCAGCGATGGGCCGAACCTGGCCCAGAAGGCCTTCGACACCCTGGCCCGCCTCGCCGCCGAGGACCGCTGGCGCGGCGCCTGCACGGTGCTCGCCCCCAACGGCATCCAGGGCGATCCCTTCCCGGGCTGCACGGTGGTCCGCGGCCTTCCCGCCCTCACCCGCCGCATTCCCGATTTCGACGCGATCTGGTGCTCCGCCGGCGTCACCCTGGCCGAGGCGCTCTGCATGGGCGTGCCGGCGGCTGTCTGGGGCCAGAACGAGCGCCAGCACACGATCCTCTCGGACCTGGCCATGGCCAACGGGTGCTTCGACCTGGGCGTGGGTCCCGAGGCCGACCTCGCCATCGTGCGCGAGGCCCTGGCCCAGTGGCTGGGTCCCGAAGGCCAGGACAACCGGCAGGAGCAGGTCCGCGACGGCATGGCGCTGGTGGACGGCATGGCCGCCTCCCGCGTCGCCCAGGAACTGTGGCGGCTCGCGGAGCGCCCGGCCTAGAAATCCCGGCTTGACCCCCTGGCCACTCAACGATAAGCTTTCCCTTCTGTGAACTCGCCACCCCTGGGGTGGTGTCTTTGCAGGCTGATCGTGATCCCGGAGCAGGCCATGAGCACGTACTTCCCGAAAGCCAATGATCTCAAGCGCCAGTGGTTCCTGGTGGACGCCACCGGGATTCCCGTGGGCCGCCTCAGCACCGCCGTCGCGGACGTCCTGTCCGGCAAGAACAAGCCGACCTGGACGCCCTTCCTCGACACCGGCGACCACGTCATCGTCATCAACGCCGAGAAGGCGGTCCTGACCGGCAAGAAGGGCGTGCAGAAGTTCTACCGCCGCACCACCACCCAGCCCGGCTCCATGAAGGAAGTCCGCGCCGAGGTGATGAAGACCACCTTCCCCGAGCGCATCATCGAGAGCGCGGTCAAGGGCATGCTGCCCAAGGGCCCCCTCGGCCGGGCGATGTACCGCAAGCTGAAGGTCTATGCCGGCCCCGAGCACGAGCAGGCCGCCCAGCAGCCCCAGATCCTGACCATCCAGAAGTAGAGGCGAGGACCCCATGGCCATTTCCCAGAACTACGGAACCGGTCGCCGCAAGAGCGCGGCCGCCCGCGCCTTCCTCCGCCCCGGCACCGGCAAGATCACCGTCAACGGCCG
>JAFJUR010000199.1 GCA_017859995.1 Holophagaceae bacterium
CTTGACGTACTCAGCCCAGTGGGTCTGGAGCCAGTCGGCGGGATGCTTGCCCGTGGTGGTGTTGAGCGGCGTCGCCTTGCCGGCGGTTCCCGCGCATCCCCAGCCGAGGAGCGCGAGCGCCATCGCGAAACAACTTGCCGCAATCCATTTGGTTCTGCTCATGGTGTTCCCCTTCGACACTCTGCGGATCACTACCGATGACAAGCGCGGCACTTGTCGTTGTTGGCCCGGCCATGGCAGGTGTAGCAGCTGGACGGATCCATCTTTCCTTCCATGCGGTGCAGGGTCATGTAGTCCCCGCGGTGCGGCATGTCGCGGTCGGGGCGGTCGCCAAACCGGACGGCGGGCTTCATGGGCACCTTGCCGCCGTGACAATCCGTGCAGAACGACTGGGCGTGGCAGGAGGCGCAGCTGTTGGCATCCTGGTTGGCCTGGTACTTGTGGTTCTTCACGAAGTCGGCGGTGTGGTCGAACGACGCGTAGGGCTTGAGGGCGCCCTTGGCGAGATCAGTGCTGTGGCACTCCGAGCACATGGGACGGCCGGCACCCAGTTCCTGCGGGTGCGTGGCGGCGAAGCTCGTCTCAGGGGAGACGAGGCTGCACGCCATGAGGAAGCCGAGGCCCAGCGCGATGCCGAGTACCTGGAGGACGGTTTTCCGGGCCATTACTGACCTCCCTTCTTGCCAAAGCCGAATCGGTATTCGGCCTTCAACAGTCCCCGGGTCTCGCTCTTGGCGACCGGGGTGCTTCCATAACTGAGATCGCCGGAAACCCGCAGGCTCGAGGTCGCCTGGTACCCGAGCGAACCAACCATCTCGTAGACGTTCGTGAGCCCGTTCAGGTGGGGATTGGCTTCGGAATAGCGCTGCAGGATGCCGTCGAGGCTCGCGCTGAACTTGCCCTTGGTGACCATGCCCCAGAGGCGGGCCTCGGCGTGCTTCAGGCTGCGGTAAGGCGTGGCGGAATCCACGAGCAGGGTCTTGGCGGCGTTGACGTAGTGACCGGCGGCGCCGGCCTGGATCGTCTTCTCGGCGTTGGCCCAGCGCAGCTCGCCGCCCATGCGGTTCACGTCGCCGTAGAGCTCGCGGTGCATGTGGCGGTAGTCGGCCACCACCTGGATGGACCAGGGGGTGTTCCAGGTGACGCTGCCGCCCCAGCCCTTGAACATGTCGCGGTCATCCTGGCGGAAGAGCGAGGGCAGGTTGGTGCCGGCAAAGTAAGCGAAGAAGTTTCGCTCGGCGAAGTTGCCCGACACCGTGACCTGGCTGCCGATCTTCACCGTGGCGGTGTAGTCGTGCTCGGCGACGCGGGAGCGGTCAGGGGCGCCGGGGGCCTGGGCCTCGTGGCTGGCGATGTCGAACACCGTGCGGCCGCGGAGGCCGAAGGTGGCGGTGGGGGCGACCAGGAGATCCGCGCCGAGCTGCTTCCGGGTGTAGTCCACCGGGGAGGGGATGGTCAGATCCTTCGCGGCCTTGGTGCCGTCCTGAAGGTACGAAAGGCCGAACTCGCCGACCTGGGGCAGGCGCCAGCCGAGGCGGGTGCCGAAGATGACATCGCGCTGGAACTCGTAGTCGTGCTGGTCGCGGGGATCCACCGTCTTGTAGAGGACAGGCTTGCCCACGAAGGCCGACACCGTGAATCCGCCGCGCAGGTCGGTGCGGGCGGCGACGCCGTCCACCTGCTCGAACCCGGTGCTCTGCTGGACGGTGAACCGGCCGGCTTTGATCTCGGCATTGGCCCGGTCGAACCGGTAGCGCAGGTACCCGTAGTTCAGGTAGCCGCCGTTCTTGGAGCCGTCCTTCGAACCGTCGAAGTTCGAGGCGTCGCCCAGGTCCGTGCGGCCCCAGCCGAAGAGGTGCAGGGAGAGGCGGTCAGTGCCCAGCTTGGTGGCATCGATGCCGAGGTACTGCGTCGCCGGCGTGAACGTGGCCTTGTCGAAACCCGGGGTCTCGGACTTCCACATCTGAGCCATGGTGGTGCCGTAGAGGCTGACCTCCTGGCCCCAGGCGGTGGCTGACATCAGGGTGGCAAGCAGGGCCACGTGGGTGCGTCGTTTCATGATTCGCCTCATCTCGCAATGCGGTGTGCGTTGGCCGTTCCAGAAGACGAGTGGTCGGTGCCGGGGACCCACTTAGCCGATGATCGGGTCAGCAACGACACTAAGCCCGAACTCAGGCCACCTCAAGAGTGCAAATGCTTCTTTTGACCATGCCTTCATGGTTATTTGGGATCAATTTTGGACCAATCCGTGACACTTCAATTTATTTTTCAATGCCACTAATGTCAATGATTTAATACTCAACAATTCAGGAAATTACCGTGATTATTTTCAATTGTATGCAAACGGATTCACTCCAAAGTGGACAAAGTTGTGACCTTGGGCACTGGAAAGGTTCCCGGATTTCTTCGCCCCGTCAAAACCCCCGCCGGAGGCCCCTGTGACAGGGCGCACACCGGCCCGGCCCTCGGCCCCGTGTGACCCCCGACACGCCGCCTGATCCACATACTCATCTCTTGTAAAAGGCTGGAGGTTCTCATGGTTCAAAACACCCTCGCGCTCGGGGCGGAGGCGGTCGGATGCGCCGCCTTCGATGCCGGCATCAAAGGCGCGTTCGGGTATCCGGGCACCCCGTCCACGGAGGGCTTTGAATTTGTCGAAGCCATGATCCAGGCGGACCCGGCCCGCGTGGCCCGCTGGGCCGCCAATGAAAAGGTGGCCTACGACCTGGCCCTGGGCATGAGCTACGCCGGGTTCCGCACCCTCGTGACCATGAAGCACGTGGGGCTGAACGCCGCCATGGACGCCTACGCCAATTCCGCGCTGACCGGCGTCCGGGGCGGGCTGGTGCTCCTGGTGGCCGACGACCCCGGCATGCACAGCAGCCAGAACGAGCAGGACAGCCGCCGCCTGGCCAAGTTCGCCTGGCTGCCTGTCCTTGAGCCGAGCACCGTCCAGGAATGCTACGACTTCACCTGCCGCGCCTTCGAGCTGTCGGAGCGGCTCCAGCTGCCCGTGATGGTGCGGCTGGTCACCCGGCTGGCCCACTGCCGGGCCGCCCTGGTCCGGCGCGAGGTGCTCGCCCCCACGGGGCTGGGCGTGGCGCCGAAGGAGACCATCCAGGACTGGGTGCTCATCCCCTCCAATGCCCGCCGCCGCTACGTGGACCTGCTGGCCAAGCAGGCCGGGATGGTCGAGGACCTGGCCCCCATGAACCGCCTCGTGGCCGGCACCAGCCGCCGCGGGGTCGCCCTGGCCGGAATGGGGCGCGCCTACTTCGACCAGCTGGCCCTGGAGCACCCCGAGCTGCGGGCGATGCCCCGGCTGGAGGTGGCCGCCTATCCCATGGACCCGGCGCTCGAGCCGGCCTTCCTCGCCCAGGTGGATGAGGTGTTCGTCTTTGAAGAGGACTATCCGGTGCTGGAGGAGCGCCTGACCTTCCAGCGGGCTGGGAAGATCCACGGACGCCTGGACGGCTCCCTCCCGCGCACCGGCGAGCTGACCCCGCGGCTGCTCAAGAAGGCCCTGGGCCTGCCCTCCGCCGACGGCAAGGCCGCCAGCACCCTCGAGCTCCCCATCCGGGCGCCCCGCTTCTGCGACGGCTGCGGCCACGTGGACGCCTACGAGGCCATGCAGGAGGCCCTCCGGAACCTCGGCGTCCCCGATGCCCGCGTGTTCGGCGACATCGGCTGCTACACCCTGGCCGCCCAGGAGCCCATGGCCGCCATCCACGCGGTGGTGGAGATGGGCGCCAGCATCAGCATGGCCGTGGGCGCCGCCCTGTCGGGCCAGACTCCCGCCGTGGCGGTGATCGGTGATTCCACCTTCGGCCACAGCGGCCTGCCCGCCCTCCTGACCGCCGCCGATTCCGGCGCGAACGTCACGATCATGATCCTCGACAACCGCGTGGTGGGCATGACGGGCCAGCAGCCCAGCCAGGCCCTCGACCAGGTGGAGCGCATGGTGCTCGGCATGGGCATAAGGCCATGGAGGCCGCCCTCCGGCATCCCGGGCCCTCGGTGGTGGTCTTCCGCCGCGAGTGCATCCAGTCCCTGCGCCGGGGCGTGCTCAAGGAATACGACCGCGAGGTGAAGGCCTGCGCCGAGCAGGCCGGCTGCGCTGGTTCCCCCGCCTTCGCCGAATCCGCAAGTCTCGTCACGGAGGCCCGCCCATGAGCGCCCCCCGCATCCACGGCATCGTTCTTTCCGGCGTCGGCGGCCAGGGCGTGCTCTCCCTCGCCCAGATCGCCCTCGAGGCCCTGCGCCGCAGCGGACTGCACGCCCTGCAATCCGAGATCCACGGCATGAGCCAGCGGGGCGGCAGCGTCCACGCGCAGGTCTGCTTCTCCGAATCGCCTTTGACCTCGCCCATCATTGACGAGGGCTGCGCCGACCTCCTCATCGCGCTCGAACCCCTCGAGGCGCTGCGCTACGTGGCCATGCTGCGCATGGACGGCCACCTGGTGGTCTCCGAGGAGCCCCAGGTGAACATGGAGGGCTACCCGCCCCTGGACGATGTGTACGCGGCGCTCAAGGCCGTGCGCGGCGCCCACCTGGTGGATACAGAGGATCTGGCGCGCCGCCTGAATCATCGCCAGGCCGGCGGCATGGCCCTGCTGGGCATGGCCTCGACGTTCCTGCCCGTCTCCCTGGAGGTCTGGCACGACGTCATCAGCCAGCGCTTCGAGGCCAAGGGCGCCCGGATCACCGAGAAGAACCTCGAGGCCTTCGAGGCGGGCCGGGGCCTGGTGCAGGACACGGTGGGAGTCTGACATGCAGGCAGCGACGGGATTCCTCCATGAGGGGCGGGCCTACGGCCTGCTGGCCGCCGCGGGCCTGCGGGTGCCGCGGCACGGGTTCCTCGAATCCGGCCCCCTGCCCTTCGCCGCGGGCGAGCCCATCGTGCTCAAGGGCATCGCGGACCAGCTCTGGCACAAGTCCGACAAGGGCGCCGTCCACTTCGGCACCTTCGACGCGGAGGCCCTGAAGGCCGAGGCCGCTGCCATGCGGCAGCGGGTCTCCGAGCATCCCTGGATCGGCGGCCTGGTCTGCGAGAAGGTGGCCTTCAAGCGGCTCACAGGCCTGCCCACCGAAGCGCTCGTGTCACTGAAGCGCGATCCCGACGCCGGCTGGCTGGTGGTCTTCGGCATCGGCGGCCTCCAGGCCGACGCCTGGGCCGCCCTGGCGCCGCCCATGATCTGGCCCCTCGCCCTGGTGAGCCCCGAGCGGGCGCTGGAGGACCTCCGCGCCCACTGGCTGGGCCGCACCTGGCTGGGCCATCAGCGCGGCACCGAGGCCCTCACGGACGAGGCGAAGCTGCTGGCCTTCCTCCAGGGGCTCTGGCGCGCGGCGGACGGCCTGGCCCGCGAGGGCGTCACGCTGCTTGAGCTGAACCCCATCGTGCTGGACAGCGACGGCCTGCCCACGGCCCTGGACGGCGTGGGCACCCTCGACGCCACGGGCGCGGCGGCGGTGGCCCCGCCCGACCCGGCGTGGTACCAGGCCCTGCTCTCCCCGCGCGACCTCGTGATCGCGGGCGTCTCCAGCCGCGAAGGCACCGTGGGCCGCATCATCCTCGAGAACGTGCAGACCTCGCTCCTGCCCCCCGGCGCGCTGCGTCTCATCAAGCCCGGCACCTCCGAATTCCTGGGCCTGCCCTGCCTCGGCTCCGTCGCGGACCTGGCCTCGGCGCCCACGGACCAGCTCATCCTGTCTCTCCCCGCGGCCCAGACCCTCGAGGCCGTCGAGCAGCTCTGCCGCCAGGGCGGCGGCGCCACGGTGGTCTACCTCGTGGCCGGCGGCCTGGGCGACGGGGCCGACACCGAAGGCCTCGGCAAGCGCCTCGTGGCCTGCCTGGACGAGCACCGCCGCGCCGGCAAGTGGACCCCCGCCGTGGTGGGCCCGAACGGCCTCGGGCTCTTCAGCCCCGACCAGGCCCTCAACACGCTCTTCATTCCCGAGGAGAAGCTCCCCCTCACGGCCCTCCCGGGCCACCTCGCCCTGGTGAGCCAGAGCGGCGCCTTCCTCATCACCCGCCTCAGCAACCGGCCAGCCATGGGCCTCCGCGCCGCCGTGGCCATCGGCAACCAGATGGACCTCCGCTGCTCGGACTTCCTTCAGGGTTTCGCCACCGACCCGGCGGTGAAGGTGGTGGGCGCCTACCTCGAGGGCTTCGCGCCCGGCGACCTCCAGGCCACTGCGGAAGCCGCCCGCTCCCTGCGCGCCTCGGGCCGCCGCGTGCTGTTCTACAAGGGCGGCCGCAGCCAGGAGGGCATGGCCGCCGCCAGCAGCCACACCGGCGCCCTGGCTGGCGACCACGCGCTGCAGGCCGCCGTGCTGCGCCGCGCGGGCGTGATGCTCGCCGACCGGATCGAGGCGTTCGACGCGGCCCTCTCCTGGCTGGGGATCTACCCGGCGGGCCGCCCCGCCTCTGTGGCGATCATGACCAACGCCGGCTTCGAATCCGTGGCCTCCGCCGACCTGCTCAGCGGGCCCTTCCACGGCGCCGCCCTCACCCCGGCCGAGACCGCCGCCCTGACGGCCACCATCGAGGCCGAGGGCCTCACGGGGCTCGTGAGCCCGCGCCTGCCCCTGGACCTCACACCCATGGCCAACGAGGCCGCCTACCTGGCCTCGGCGAAGCTGCTGCTGGATACCGCGGCGGACGTGGTCGTCGTCGGCCTCGTGCCCCTCACCAAGCGCCTCAACACCACGGACCCCGCCGTCTTCGGGGCCTTCGCCGCGGCCCTGGCCGCGCTGGCTGAGCGGAGCGGCAAGTGGGTGGGCGTGGCCGTGGAGGGCGGGCACCTCTTCGACGCCTACCGCCAGGGTCTCCGGGCCGCCGGGCTGCCGGTGTTCCTGACCATGGAACAGGCTCTGGAGGGCCTGCGGCTCATCGCCTCGGAGATGTGACCGGACGCATGGACCGGGTGGAGAATCGGGATCAGACTCTATTTCGGACATTGGATACCGAAATGACCCGATTCCTTCCCCCCGCCCGCACCCTCCTCCCCGCCGAGCACGGCAGCTGGTTCATGCTGGGCTTTCCCATGGTGCTGGGCCTGCTCCTGCGGCCGAGCCTGGCGGGCGGCTGCCTCGCCCTGGCGGCGCTGGCCTTCTTCCTTGGCCGCCCTCCCCTCCGGCGGGTGCTCACCGGCCAGCAGGACGCCGCCCAGCGGAGGGCCCTGCTGCTGTTCGCCGCCCTGGCGGCCGCCTTTGGCCTCGGCGCGCTCCGCCTGGCGGGCCCCGGCTTCCTGCTCCCCCTGGCGTGCGTGACGCCGCTGATCCTGGTCGCCCTGTGGGCGGATGCGCGGCGGGCGGTGCGCTCCCTGGCGGTGGAGCTGGCCGCCCAGGGCGCCTTCGCGGGCCTGGCCGCGGCCATGTTGGCGGCCGGAGGCGCCGGCCTGATGGACTCGGGCCGGACCTGGCTCTTCGTCACCCTGGTGGGCGGCGCCAACCTGGCCCACGTGCGGCGCATCCTGGGCCACGCCCACCGCCTCGACGCCGCCGAACTCCGGAACCGGATGTGGCCCGTCCATGGGCTCCACCTCCTGCTGACAGCGGCATCGCTCCTCCTTCTCGCGCCCCGAGGAATCGCGGGCCAGGTCTGGTCCGCGTGGACCGTGCTGCTGTACCTGCGGGCCCTCGCCCCCTACCGGCCCATCCCGGCCCGCACCCTCGGCTGGCGCGAGGGCGGCCTGAGCGTGCTGGGCCTCTTCATCCTCTGGCGGGCCCTGGCCTGAGGCGGTCGCGCCAGGCCTCAGACCGTCTGACATCCATCACAACCGGCTGGACTCCGGAATCTCCAGCCACGATGCTGGTATCAGAACGGGGATTCCGGAATGCTCTTCTCCACCGCCACTGGCTATGCCCTCCGTGCCCTCGCGGCCCTGCCCGAGGATGGGACCTTCTGCCTGGCGAAGGATCTCTCCTCGAAACTGGAGCTGCCGGGACCCTACCTCGCCAAGATCCTCCAGGGCCTGGTGCAGGCGGACATCCTGGAATCCGTGCGGGGCCCGAAGGGCGGCTTCCGCCTCACCCGGCCCTCGCACCGCATCACGGTGGGCGAGGTGGTCGCGGCCCTGGAGGGGCCCGATGCCCTGGAGGGCTGCATCATGGGCTTCCCCACCTGCGGCGGGGACCATCCCTGCCCGCTGCACGACGCCTGGGGCGCCGTGAAGGCCCAGGTGAGCACCTCCATGACC
>JAFJUR010000200.1 GCA_017859995.1 Holophagaceae bacterium
GGGCTGGCTGGTGCTGGTGCTGCGCGCGCTCATTCCCGCGCTGAAGGGCGAGGCGGGCCGCCTCGGCCTCCTGAAGCTCTTCGTGCTGTCGGCCATCGCCATTCCCCTCTTCTACTCCGCGGGCTTCATGTACACCCGCGAGACCCACGTCGCCCTGGCCGAGTACTGGCGCTGGTGGGTGGTCCACCTCTGGGTGGAGGGCTTCTTCGAAGTGTTCGCCACCGTCGCCATCGCGCTGCTCTCCACCCGCATGGGCCTGCTGCGCGAGAGCACTGCCCTTCGCGCCGTGAGCCTCTCCATGGGCCTCTTCCTCGGCAGCGGCGTCATCGGCACTTTCCACCACCTCTACTACACGGGATCGCCCGCCTCCATCTCGGCGCTGGGTTCCGTGTTCAGCGCCCTGGAGATCGTGCCCCTCACCATCGTGGGCTTCGAGATCGCCATGAGCCTGAAGGCGGGCAAGGCCATCGGCAGCGGGTACGAGTGGCCTTTCAAGTTCTTCTGGAACCTGCTGGGCGCCGGCGTCTTCGGCATGCTCATCAATCCGCCCTCCGTGCTCTACTTCGGCCAGGGCCTGAACACCACGCCCATCCACAGCCACGCTGCCCTCTTCGGCGTCTACGGTTTCCTCGCCATCTCGCTCATGCTGTTCGCCCTGCGCGGCATGACGCCCGACAAGGCCTGGGACGAGAAGTGGCTGAGCTACGGCTTCTGGGGCCTGAACCTGGGCCTGGTCCTGATGCTGGTGCTCTCGCTGATCCCCAGCGGCTTCTATCAGATCGCCCAGAGCCTTGAGCATGGCACCTGGTACGCCCGCAGCGCCGAGGTGGTGCAGGGTCCCCTGATGCGCACCTTCACCTGGCTGCGCATGCCCGGCGATGTCCTCTTCGGGCTCGGCGCCCTCGCGGTGATCGTCTTCACCTTCAAGGCGGTCATCGGCGCCTGGGGCTGGCGGACGGCTGAAGAGGCCAAACCCGCCCGGGGCAAGGCCGATGCGGCTCCCGCCTTCGCGGTGGCCGAGGACTGAACGGCATGACAGGAAGGGCCCCCGCCAGCCGGCGGGGGCCCTTTCACGTACTGGGCGCTATTCGATGTACTTGCCCCGTTCGGTGTAGTGGGTGTGCAGCAGGTGATGGCTCTTGGCGCCGCAGGGACCCTCCTTCAGGAACTCCGAGTAGATCTTCAGCACGTCCGGGTTCTCGTGGGACTTGCGGACGGGGTAGGCGGAATCTTCGGAATAGATGGCTCTGGCCCGGGCCTCCCGGATCTCCGGCGAGGTGGGGATCGGCTGGCCGCCGCCCCCGATGCAGCCGCCCGGGCAGCCCATGAACTCGATGAAATGGCACTGGCTGAAGGGCCCGCCGGCCTTGATGTCCTCCATGACCTTCTTCGCGTTGGCGGTTCCGTGGGCCACGGCGACCTTCAGCGTGGCGCCCTTCAGGAAATCCCAGCTGGAGAAGCGGTCCGCCAGGAGCGCCGGGACGGGACCTACGGCCGGAATCGGCAGCTCCACGTAGCGGATGCCCTCGAAGCCCCGCACCGGAATGATGTCGGCGTGGGCGAAGAGATCCTCCACCTTGGTGCCCGTGACCAGCTCGATGACTGAGCGCAGGGCCGCTTCCATGACGCCGCCCGTGGCGCCGAAGATCACCCCCGATCCGGTGGCGGTGCCGAAGGGGGTGTCGAAGCCGGTCTTCGGCATGTCGGGCAGGCGGATGCCCGATTCGCGGATCATCTTGGCGAGTTCCCGGGTGGTGAGCCCGTAGTCCACGTCCTTGAAGCCGCTCGCGTCCATTTCGGGCCGGTTGCACTCGAACTTCTTGGCCGAGCAGGGCATCAGGGCCACGGTGACGATGTCCTTGGCCGGAATGTTGTGGGTCTTGGCGTAGTAGCTCTTGATGATGGCGCCGAACATCTGCTGCGGGCTCTTCGCGCTGGAGAGGTTCGGGATGTATTCCGGGTAGAAGTGCTCGAGGTACTTCACCCAGCCCGGGCTGCAGCTGGTGAACTGGGGCAGGGCCACGGATTCCCCCAGCTTCAGGGCCTTGTGAAGCCGGATCAGCAGCTCCGTCCCCTCCTCGAGGATGGTGAGGTCCGCGGTGAAGTTGGTGTCGAAGACCCGGTCGAATCCGGCGCGCTTCAGGGCCGTGTTCAGCTCGAAGGTGAGGGCGCGGCCCGGTGGCAGGCCGAAGCATTCGCCGATGGCGGCCCGGGGGCTCGGCGCGGTCTGGATGACCACGTGCTTGGTGGGATCGTCGATGGCGGCCCACACTTCGTCGGTGTAGTCCTGGGCGTGCAGCGCGCCGGTGGGGCAGCGGTTGATGCACTGGCCGCAGTTGATGCAGACCACCGAGCCCAGGGGCTTGTTGAGGTAGGGCGCGATGTGGCTTTTGTCGGAGCGGCCCAGAACTTCGATGGTGCCCACTTCCTGCAGGTCGATGCAGGTGCGGACGCAGCGGCGACACATCACGCACTTGTTGTTGTCCCGCACCACGGAATAGCTGGAGGTGTCGATCTCGTGCCGCGGCGTCTCGGGATGCCCGAACCGGAACATGTCCACGCCGTATTCCCTGGCCAGGGACTGCAGCTCGCAGTTGTTGTTCCGTCGGCAGGAATAGCATTCGCCGTAGTGGTCGCTCAGCAGCAGGTCCACGATGTGGCGCCGGGCCAGGCGCACCTTCTTCGAGTGGGTGCGCACCTGGATGGGTGCCGTCACGGGGAAGGTGCAGGCCGCCTGGAGGGCGCGCATGCCCTCCACTTCCACCGAGCAGACCCGGCAGACGCCCGCCACGCAGAGGTCCGGATGGTGGCAGAGGGTGGGGATGTGGGTGCCCAACTTTTGCGCGGCCTCCAGGATGCTCGTGCCGGGGGGAACCCGCACCTCCTGGCCATCCAGGGTGAGGGTGATCTCGGTTTCAGCGCCCTTCAGTCCGGGCGTGGGGAGGTTCTGGTTCTGCTGGCTGGCCGGGGCCCGGCGGGGCTTGTCGAGGGTGAGGGAGTCGGTCATGGAAGGTCCCCTTCGCTCAGGCATGGGTCAGGGTGTGGGCGCGGCCCATGAGCTCTTCCCGGAAGTTCCGCACCACCGAGAGGAACGCGCAGGGGCTGCTCTGCCCGAGGCCGCACTTGGAGGCGATCATCATGGTCTCGCCCAGGGCGCAGAGCTCATTGAGGTAGGCCATGGAGCAGGTGCCGGCCTTGAGCATCTTTACGCCTTCGAGCAGCTTCCGGTTGCCCAGCCGGCAGGGCGTGCACTGGCCGCAGGATTCGTCAGCGAAGAAACCGAGGAAGTTCTCGATGACGTCCAGCATGTCCCGCTGGGGACCGAACACGATCACGGAGCCGCCGGTGGGGATGTCTTCGAAGGCGATGGCCCGGTCGAACTGCGAGGCCGGAATGCACTGGCCAGAGGCGCCGCCGATCTGCACGGCCCGGGCATCCTCGCCGCCCACGTGGCGGAGCAGCTCCTTCACCGTGATGCCCATGGGGAATTCGAAGACGCCCGGGCGTTCGCAGTCGCCGGAAATGCTGAAGATCTTGATGCCCGTGCTCATCTCGGTGCCGACCTTCCGGAACCACGGAGCGCCGCGCTGCAGGATGCAGGCGGCCCAGGCCAGGGTTTCCACGTTGTTTACCACCGAAGGGCAGTCCAGGAAGCCCCGGTGGACGGGGTAGGGCGGGCGGTTGCGCGGCTCGCCCCGGAACCCCTCAAGGCATTCGATGAGGCCGGTCTCTTCGCCGCAGATGTAGGCGCCGGCGCCCATGAAAATGCGGATGTCGAAGGCGGAGCCGAAGCCCAGGATGTTCTCGCCGAGGAGGTGATGCTCCCTCCGCGCCAGCAGTACGGCTTCGAGGTGGGCCCGCAGGTAGGTGTACTCGCCGCGAAGGAAGAGAATGCCCTCCTGGGCGCCGACGGCTAGCGCGGCGATGGTCATGCCTTCGAAGACCAGATCGGCGTACTCCTGCAGGATGACCCGATCCTTGAAGGTGCCCGGCTCGCCTTCATCGGCATTGCAAAGGATGAATTTCCGGTCGGAGACCGCTTCGGCGGCCAGTTCCCACTTGATGCCCGTGGAGAACCCGGCGCCGCCCCGGCCCTTCAGGCCCGAGTCGGCGATCTCCTTCACGATCTCCATGGGGGACATGGCCAGGGCCCGCTGCAGGCCCAGGTTCGGAGGCATGGCATTGAAGGTCGGAATCTGGCTCATGCGAGGTGGACCTCCTTCCGTTCGGTGGCGTGCTGGCCGAAGGCCCGGCGGCATTCCTCCAGGATGGCGTGCACGGATTCGGGAGTGACCCGGGTGAAGACGCGCTCGTTCACCAGCAGCGCGGGGCCCTGGTCGCACATGCCGATGCAGTTGGCCCACTCGAGGGTGAACTTCCCGTCCGGGGTGGTCTGGCCGAAGCTGATGCCCAGATCGTTCTCGAGCTGGCGCATCACCCGGTCCTTTTCCGCCATGGCGCAGGAGATGGTGCGGCAGAGGCGGATGACGTACTGGCCTTGCGGACGGTCGCCCAGGAAGGCGTAGAAGGAGACCACGCTGTTGACCTCCACGGGGTGGATGCCCAGGAGGTCGGCCGTCACCTGCATGGCATAGCTGTCGATCTTGTGGTACTTCCGCTTCACTTCCTGGAGGATGGGCACCAGGGAGGTGCGGCTGCGGCCGTACTTGTTGGCCAGGCTCTGGATTTCCGCGGCCAGGAATTCCCGTTCCGTCATCAGCATT
>JAFJUR010000086.1 GCA_017859995.1 Holophagaceae bacterium
GGGGCACAGCGTCCGCCGGGTGCTGCTCAGCAGCATCCAGGGCGCCGCTGTCACCAACGTCCGCATCAAGGGCGTCATGCACGAGTTCACGACCCTTCCCGGCGTCTGGGAGGACATCACCCACGTCCTCCTGAACCTCAAGGAAGTGCCCTTCAAGCTGCACAGCACCGAGCCCCAGACGGTGACCATCTCCGCCAAGGGCGAGGGCACGGTGACCTCCGCCGCCATCCGCTGCAACCAGAACGTGGAAGTCGTGGATCCCAACATCCACATCGCCACCCTGGGCGAGGAAGGCGAGCTGGAGATCGAAATGGTGGTCCGTCTGGGCCGCGGTTTCGTCACCGCTGACCGCAACCACGACGAGAGCCTGGGCCTGGGTTTCATCCCCATGGATGCCAACCACAGCCCCATCATCCGGGTGAACTACATCGTCGAGCCCGCCCGCGTGGGCCAGAGCACCGACTACGAGAAGCTCACGCTTCAGGTGTGGACCAACGGCGCCGTCAACCCCAAGGAAGCCGTCTCCGACGCGGCCCTCATCCTGCGTGACCACTTCCTCGTGTTCGCCCGTCAGGACGAGGACTTCACGGAAATGGAAATGGGCGGCGCCACCCTCGGCAGCGAGGCCGCCAACACCTGGCTGGGCAAGTCCGTCGAGGAGCTCGAGCTCTCCGTCCGGGCCAACAACTGCCTCCGCAACGCGAACATCACCACCATCGGCGAGCTGGTCCAGCGCACCGAGGCCGAGCTGATGAAAACCAAGAACTTCGGCAAGAAGTCGCTCCAGGAGATCAAGGACGAGCTCGCTCGTATCGGCCTCTCCCTCGGCACGTTTCCGGCAAGCGCCTGGGCCGCACCACCAACCAGCGCAAGGCCCTCATGAAGAACCTGGCGACCGCCCTCATCGAGAGCGAGCGCATCGAGACCACCCTGGTGAAGGCCAAGGAGCTTCGCAGCTTCGTGGAACCCTTCATCACCCTCGCGAAGACCGACAGCGTGGCCAACCGCCGATTGGCGATGGCCCGCCTCGGAAGCAAGGACGCCGTGCAGAAGCTCTTCGGCGCCGACTTCCGCAAGCGCTTCGAGAGCCGCCCCGGCGGCTACACCCGCATCCTCAAGATGGCCCATCGCCTTGGCGACGCGGCCGACATGGCCCTCATCGAGTTCGTGGACTACACCCTCCCCGAGATCAAGGCCGAGGACGGCGAGTAGACCGTCGCCACCCCATGAAAACGCCCCGGACCTCCGGGGCGTTTTCATGCCCGCTCAGCCGACGGTCCAGGGCACGTCGTCCTCCTCCTTCGGCTCGGGCGGAAGGTTCGAAGCGCGGAGGCGGAGGGATCGCGCCACCGTCACGGTGCAGGGCGCCTGGGCTGCGACCTGGCTGGAGACGCTGCCCAGGAGGGTGCGCCGCAGCGAGCTGGCCCGGGCGCCCATGACCAGGTGATCCACGTGGTTGACGCTGACGTACTGAAGGATGGCCGAGGCGGGGTCGGGCGATTCCAGCACGTGATAGCTCACACGACCTTCCTCCAGCTCCAGCGGGATGGCCCAGCTGCGCAGCTCGACAAGGCGCTGGTGGTGGATGTTGCGGCCTTGGGCGTCGAGGGTCTGATCCAGCGTGATGCGGCCCAGCTTGAGCACGTTCAGGCAGGCGACCCGCGCCCCGGGCAGGGTGGTGAGCATCCGGGCCACCAGGGTGCGGAGCGTGTCAGCGATGGGCGCGGCCTCAGGCGAGAGGTCGATGGCGACGGCCAGGATGGGCGCATCGCCGTCGTGGCGCGCGGGGTTCTTGGCCGTGGGCACCACGAGCTGGTGATCCGCGAACCGGCGCCGGAGGACGGTCAGGAAGGGATCCTGCTTCAGCTTTTCGGCGCGCATCGTCAGCTTGATC
Organism: Holophagaceae bacterium; assembly: GCA_017859995.1. Lineage (GTDB taxonomy): Bacteria > Acidobacteriota > Holophagae > Holophagales > Holophagaceae > Geothrix. The sequence goes on from JAFJUR010000086.1 coordinate 1,895, forward strand.
TGGTCCGGGTGTTGAAGGGCCATGGCCAGGTGGCCCGAGGTGGGGTACCGCCAGGCCGGGTGGACCTCCAGGCAGCGGAGGATCACCTCCTGCAGCCAGGGTGGGCACTCGGGGCGCAGCTTTCGGGGCGGAACCGGGTCCCGCCAGAGCCGCTGCTTCAGGCCTGCGAGCCGCTGGGGATCGCCGAAGGGGCGTCGCCCCGTAAGGAAGAAGTACAGCAGCACCCCGAGCGCGAATTGATCGCTGCGGGGGTCGCGCCGATGGCCGAGCACCTGCTCGGGCGCCATGTACGGCGCGGTTCCGTACGGCAGCCGGAATTCCTCGCCCATGAGATCAGGCAGCTCGTCGTGATGAGAGAGGCCGAAATCGAGGAGGACGATCTCCCCGGTGGGCCGGGTCATCAGGTTGGATGGCTTCACATCGAGGTGGACCACGTGCTGCCGGTGCAGGTCATCCAGCGCCACGGCAGCGCGGATGCCCAAGGACGTCACCGCCTCGATGGAGAGCGGCAGCTGGGTAAGCAAGGGGAGAAGGGAGGTTCCCGGGATGCGCTCGAAGACCAGGTAGGGCTGCAGCCCGAAGTCGCCCTGGGCCACGTAGCGCGGCACATGGGGGCCGCCCAGACGCGGCAGGATCATCTGCTCCATCTCGAAGCCGACGATGGCCGCGGGGTCGACGCCCTCGGACATCTTGGGCACCTTCATCAGCAGCGGAAAGTCGAAGTCGGGATGGGTCGCTTCCCAGATGGCGGCCATGCCGCCGCGGTGGATTCGCTCGCCGAGCCTGAAGCCGTCCAGGATGGCGCCGGGTTCGAGGCGGGGCAGGGTCATGGTCAGCGCCCCCTCAACAGACGCGCGGCGAGCGAAGGCGGCAACCCTGCGAGGAGGATGGCCTGGGCAGTGGCCTCGACGTCATAAGGCACGCGCCAGTGAGTGATCTCCGAGCGGTCCGTGTCGAAGGTGGCGTAGGCCGCCGTCGGATCGCCATCCCGCGACTGGCCCACGGCCCCGATGACGGAAAGCCAGCGCCGGTGCCGCGAGAGCGGGATGGGCACCTTGGCGACGGGCTGGAAGGACACCAGCTGGCCGGTGGCGGTGATGCCATGGAGGGCGGGCAGGTGGGTGTGGCCGCAGAAGACCATCTGCGCTCGGCTGGCCTCCAATGCCCGCTTCGCGGCCGGTCCGTCGTGGACGTAGATCCACTCCGGATAGGTCTGGGGACTGGCGTGGACGTATAGGCGCGGGCCGTCCTCAAAGCGCATCGGCAGACTCGCCAGGAACTCCCGCGCCTGGGGGCCCAGCTGCCCGCGCGTCCAGGCCATGGCGATTTCGGCATCCGACGTCATGGATTCCCGGGTGTCCGCCACGGCCTGATCGTGGTTGCCAGCCACCACCACCGCGCCTCGCTCCGTCTCGGCCATGATGCGCTGCAGGACGTCGCTCGGGTCAGGGCCGTAGCCCACGAAATCTCCGAGAAACACGAGGCGCTCTGCGCCCAGGACGCGTGCATGTTCCAGGCAGGCATCCAAGGCACGCCGGTTGGCGTGGATGTCGGCCAGAAGGGCGATGCGCATGGGACATCCTGAGGTGGGGATCAGGATCATGATAGAGGGGACGGGGGATGGGGTTCCCCAGGATCTCCCGATACGCCAGGGCGTTTGACTCGGGTGCGGGCGAGATGGCTTCGATCTCAGGTAATCATGCCGGAAATATGCCACCCGACTTGGCGTTCGCGGTCAAGCTGGGCGGATGATCGCCGGAATGGATGTTGTAAAGATGATTGAAAGGTCATTTGGTTTCAGATTTTGAGACGAATTCCTTATTCCATCGGGCAAACAGTTTTGGAAGGAAGCCGCTTGACCTTACTCGGGGGAAGGCGTTAGCTAGGGGCTGCCAACCCATTCCAGTCTGTTCCGCGTCATGGCGTGTCCATCGCGGTTCTCATAGCGCCGAATACCCGCCGCAGCCCATTTCCGGGAAGCGGTGCCGTCACTCGTAACCACGCCGAGCTTCGCCGAACCGGCATCCAGATGGGGGACCCGCATCACAAGGCATCTGGAGCCGCGGCAGGCCCGAGCGCTCGAACAAGACTCACGCACTGATTGTGTTCCATTCCCAAGGCAACCATCCAAGGAGGCAAGACGACATGGCCCTCGCAACCGCGCAAGTCGCAGACAAGACCCCGCTCACCAAGGAAGAACGAATGGTGATCGTCGCGTCGTCGGTCGGCACCGTTTTCGAATGGTACGACTTCTACCTGTACGCCACGCTGGCCCCGTTCTTCGCAGCACTCTTCTTCCCCAAGGGGAATGAGACGGCGGCCCTCCTCTCGGCGTTCGCGGCCTACGCCGCGGGCTTCCTGGTCCGGCCCTTCGGCGCCCTGGTGTTCGGCCGCATTGGCGACATCATCGGCCGCAAGTACACCTTCCTCGTGACGATCATGGTCATGGGCCTCTCGACCTTCGGCGTGGGCCTTCTGCCGACCTACGCAAGCATTGGCTGGTGGGCGCCCATCATCATGGTGACCCTGCGGCTCCTTCAGGGCCTCGCGCTGGGCGGCGAGTACGGCGGTGCGGCAACGTATGTCGCGGAACATTCCGCCCCAACGCGTCGCGGCTACAACACCAGCTGGATCCAGACCACGGCCACCGTGGGCTTCTTCCTGGCCCTGGCGATCATTGGCGGTTGCCGCGTGGGCATGGACAAGGAGGCCTTCTCGACCTGGGGCTGGCGCATTCCCTTCTGGGTGTCCATCGCGCTCCTCGGCGTCTCCGTGTGGATCCGCCTGAAGCTGCATGAATCCCCCATCTTCCAGAAGATGAAGGCCGAGGGCAAAGGCTCCAAGGCCCCCTTGACCGACAGCTTCCTGAAATACCCCAACAACAAGTACGCTCTGCTCGCCCTGCTCGGCGCCACCATGGGCCAGGGCGTGGTGTGGTACACGGGCCAGTTCTACGCGCTGTTCTTCCTGCAGATCACGCTGAAGCTGGACTTCCTTACCACCTACGTGCTGATCGGTTCGTCGCTCCTGCTGGGCACGCCCTTCTTCATTTTCTTCGGCTGGCTGTCGGACAAGATCGGCCGCCTGAAGATCATCCTGGCGGGCTGCCTCATCGCCGCCCTCACGTTCTTCCCGATGTTCAAGGCCCTCACCCACTACGTGAACCCGGCCCTCGAGACCTTCCAGTACAGCACCCAGATCACCGTGGCCGGCAATCCCAAGGACGAGACCTTCAACCTGTTCGTCGGGCCCTGGAGCAAGTTCACGGAGCTGGACCGGGTGAACGATTTCTTCGGCAAGCAGGGCCTCAACTTCACCAAGGTCGCCCCCGAACCCGGCAAGATGGTCGTCGCGACCATCCAGGGCAAGAACCCCACCACCGGCCTGATCACGACCACCCGCGTGGAAGGCTGGAGCACAGCTTCCGAGGCAACCCTCAAGAAAACCCTCACGGACCTCGGGTACCCCAAGGAAGCGGACAAGTCCAAGGTCAACTACCCCATGACCCTGCTGATCCTGTTCGTCTTCCTCATCTACGTGACCATGGTGTACGGGCCCATCGCGGCGTTCCTGGTGGAACTCTTCCCCACGAACATCCGGTACACCTCCATGTCCCTGCCGTACCACATTGGCAACGGCTGGTTCGGTGGCATGCTGCCCCTGATCGCGACGGCCATCGTGGCCCTCAAGGGCAACATCTACTACGGGCTCTGGTATCCCGTCATCGTGTCACTCGCCACCGTGGTGATCGGCGCCCTGTTCCTGAAGGAAACCAAGGATCGGGACATCAGCACCTACGAGCACTGATATGACCCTCCGGCGCTACCGTCGCTGGAGATAGGTAGGGAGGCCGGGCGAACGGAGCATTCCACCGCCCGGCCTTCCTGTCCTCTCCCACCCGGGCACCGGACTGGCAGCTTTCCCTTGGGAACGCTTTCTGGACAAGGCCCTGACCGGGCCGGAGAATGATCGCCACCCGCCCCTTCCCAAAGCCATTTCCTGATTGCGGATCCGGCACCCTGTCCGGGATCGACCATCCCGGCGCCGATCCGTTCCACGCCGCACCACCTTGGCACGGAGCCGACATGTCCCAGGATCTATACCCCGTGAAGCCCCACATCCGGGAGCGGGCCCACATCAAGACCATGGAGGAGTACCAGCGGCTCTACCGCCTGTCGCTGGACAACCCCGAGTGGTTCTGGGGAGAGCAGGCGAAGACCCTGACCTGGTACCACCCCTGGCAGTCAGTCTTCGACGCGGACTACAAGGAAGTGGACTTCTCCTGGTTCCTGGGCGGCCGCATCAACGCCTGCTTCAATTGCGTGGACCGGCACCTGCCCGATCTCGGGGACAAGACGGCGCTGATCTGGGCCCAGGACGAGCCGGGCCAGTACACGCACATCACCTACCGTGACCTCAAGCACCACGTGGCCCGGGTGGCCAACGTGCTGCTGCACAACGGCGTCAAGAAGGGCGACCGTGTCTGCATCTACCTCACCATGATCCCCGAGCTGGTCTATACGATGCTGGCCTGCGCGCGCATCGGCGCCGTGCACTCGGTGGTCTTCGGCGGCTTCTCCGCCGAGTCCTTGCGGGACCGCATCGTGGATGCCCGCTGCAAGGTGGTGGTCACGGCCAACGAGGGACTTCGCGGCGGGAAGCGGGTGCCGTTGAAGCGGACCGTGGACCGCGCCATCGAAGGCATGTCGCTGGTGGAGTGTGTCCTGGTCGCACGGCGCACGGATGGCGAGGTGCCCATGCATCCCGGCCGGGACCTCTGGCTTGACGAGGAGACGGCGAAGCAGCGCTCCACCTGCACCAACGAGTGGATGGGCGCTGAGGATCCGCTGTTCATCCTCTACACCTCGGGCAGCACGGGCAAGCCGAAGGGCCTGCTCCACACCACCGGCGGGTACCTCACCTACGCGGCATTCACGCACAAGCTGGTCTTCGACTACCACCCCGATGACATCTATTTCTGCGCTGCCGACATCGGCTGGGTGACCGGCCACAGCTACATCGTGTACGGTCCGCTGGCGAACGGCGCCACCTCTGTGATCTTCGAGTCCACGCCGCTCTATCCGGATGCGACCCGCTACTGGCAGATCATCGACGACCTGGGCGTGACGATCTTCTACACCGCGCCGACCGCCCTGCGGGCCCTGGCGCAGGCGGGCGACGAGTGGGTGAAGAAATCCAGCCGCAAGTCCCTTCGCGTGCTCGGGACGGTGGGCGAACCCATCAACCCCGAGGTCTGGCGCTGGTATCACGATGTGGTGGGCGAAGGACGCTGCACGGTGGTGGACACCTGGTGGCAGACGGAGACAGGCGGCATTCTCATCACGCCCCTTCCAGGCGTCACCCCCACCAAGCCCGGTTCGGCGACCCTCCCCTTCTTCGGCGTGAAGCCGGTGATCGTGGATCCGGCCACCGGCGTGCCCATCGAGGGCAACGGCGTGGAAGGCGCGCTCTGCCTGGGCGCCCCCTGGCCGGGCCAGGCCCGCACGGTGCACGGCGACCACAAGCGGTTCCGAGAAACCTACTTCACCCAGTACCCGGGTTTCTACTTCACGGGCGACGGCGCCCGGCGCGATGAGGACGGCTACTACTGGATCACGGGCCGCATCGACGACGTGATCAACGTGAGCGGCCACCGGCTGGGCACCGCGGAGGTGGAGAGCGCCCTCGTGGCCCACGAGGCGGTGGCGGAAGCTGCGGTGGTGGGCTACCCGCATCCCATCAAGGGCCAGGGCATCTACTGCTACGTGCTGCTGAACACGGGGTACGCGGAGAACGGCAATCAGCAGCTCATCGGCGCCTTGAAAGAGCAGGTGCGGCAAGTGATCGGCGCCTTCGCAGCCCCCGATGTCATCCACATCGCCTCGGGCCTTCCCAAGACCCGCAGCGGCAAGATCATGCGGCGCATCCTGCGGAAGATCGCCTCCTCCGAGTACGACGGCATGGGCGACATCTCCACGCTGGCGGAGCCGGACGTGGTCAGCCGGCTCATCGAGGAACACCAGCAGAGCCAGGGATGATCTTACCCGGGGGGTCCCGCGCTTCGCGCACACCCCCCGGAGCCCCCCAAGCAAAAGCCCGGCAGAGCCGGGCTTTTGCTTGTCCTGACTGAGCAGGTGGGGTCAGGCCTGGGGGAGGTCGCGGACGAAGGCGCGGATGAGGGCTTCGAAGCGGCCGGCAGCGGCGGCGCCGGCTTCGAGAACTTCCTGGTGGGTGAGGGCCTGGGGCAGGATGCCGGCGGCCATGTTGCAGAGGCAGGAGATCCCTGCCACGCGCATGCCTTCGTGCCGCGCGACGATGGCCTCGGGCACGGTGCTCATGCCCACGGCGTCGGCGCCCAGGGTGCGGAAGGCGCGGATCTCGGCCGGGGTCTCGTAGCTGGGCCCGGTCAGGCCCAGGTACACGCCCTCCCGGAGGGTCTGGCCGAGACGCGCCGCGCAGGCCTGGAGGTGGCTGCGGAAGGCCGAGTCGTAGATCGCGGTCATGTCGGGAAACCGGGCGCCGGGTTCAACATTGGGCCCGATGAGGGGGTTGGTGCCGAAGAGGTTGATGTGGTCGGTCAAGGCCATGAGCTCGCCCACGCCGAAGCCGGGATTCAGCGCGCCGGCGGCGTTGGTGAGCATGACGGCCTTCACGCCCAGGCGGCCGTAGAGGCGCATGGGGGAGGTGACGAGGGACATGGGATGCCCTTCGTAGTAGTGGAAGCGCCCCGCCTGGAGGACCACCTTCCGCCCCTCGAACGCGCAGAAGACCAGCTTGCCGCCATGACCCGCCACCGTGGGCGCCGGGAAGCCGGGGAGGTCCGTGAACGGAATGGTCGTGCCCGCCTTGGCCTCTGCGCTGTCCGCCAGGGCACCCAACCCGGAACCCAGGACAATGGCCAGCTCCGGGATGAACGGGGCCTTGGCCCTCAGGATGGAAAGGGCGTCGGATGCGGGCATGGAAGTCTCCGGGTGCCGAGGATCAGGGCGCAGGGGTGAAGGCCACGGTCACCGTCACGTCCGGCTGGACGGAGGAGGGGCTCTTCAGGCGCAGGCGCACGGAATGGTAGAACGGAGCGGTGTTGCTCAAGGGGATGACGAAGCCCGGGGTGGATCCGCCCGATCCGGTGAAGGTGAAGGTGCGGTCCATGCGGGGCAGGTCCAACTCCAGTTCGGCCCCGGCGCCGAGGGCCGGGGCGATGGTGGCCGTCAGCACGTACCGCTTGTCTGCGCTCAGGCTGAAGCCGGCGTAGGCCACTTCGCCCTGGGACAGGTTGGGGTAGACGCCGTTCACCTGCACGGCCTTGGCCATGCTGAGGGAGACGGGGGCCAGTGCGGTGGTGGTGCTGTTGGGATCGGTGCCCCAGTCCAGCGCGAAAGATGCGAGGGGGCCTGTGGTGGGCCGGGGCCAGGTGATGCCGTACTGGCTGGCCATGGGCGTGATCACCGCGTTCGTGAACAGGGGGGCCAGGTCCACGGCCTCGCCCACAGCCCTGGTTTCCTGGAGCCGGGTGAGCTGGGAGTAGATGTTGAGGGGCTCGATGTCCCGGGCGGTGGCGTCCGTGGCCCCGTTGGTGGGGGAGGGACCATGGAAGAACCGGGCGGCGGCCAGGATGTTGATATTCGCCCAGTCCGACGCGACGCCAGGGTTGGGAAGGCTGTTGGCCTTGAGGATCACATCCCAGGACAGGGCCCGGATGGCCGGGGCGGAGTAGGGGCCGAGCTGGCTGGCCGTGAGGCTGGAGACATCGCGGATGTCCTTCACGGGAGCGGCTAGGCCGGTGCCCTGGGTGTCGGCCAGATAGGGTGTCTTGAGGAGGTTGGCGACCAGGCCGTCGGCCAACCCCTCCAAGCGAGCCATGTCTGGGCTGAGGTCCGTGAGGGCCGCGCCCAGGGGAAGCAGGGGGTTGTGGGCCGGGGAGTAGGTCCTGAACCGGTATTCCGCGAACAGGACGTTGCGGGCCAGCAGGGGCATGATCACGCCCTCGTCCCAAGCGTCGTCATTGGCGGGGCCTGCACTGATGGATCCGAAGTAGTGGTAGGCCCCCGTGGCCGTGTCGAAGGCCTGGGGGTAGAGGCTCCGGTCATAGTCGATGAAGGTGCCGCGGGGCTCGGTGCGTCCCAGCCAGTAGTGGAGGTCGAGCACCGGGTTCGGCTCGATGCCTCCAGGGGTGGTGGCTGCATAGTAGGTCTTGAAGCTGGCGACGGTGTCGCCGATGCCCAGCACTCGGCTGCCGCTGCCAAGGCCAGGGGTGCGGCCCGGGAAGCTGGTTTCGAGTACGGCCTGATCAAGCAGCGGCGCGGTGAAATTGCCCAGGTTGATGGCGGGGTCCACCACCCACCACTCATCATTCAACTCCACCGTGAAATTGACGGTGGCCTGGGCGGTGAGGAGCGAATAGGGCAAGTTGACGTTGGCGGGCGCCGTGCCGTCGGCTGCCTTCCGTAGCGCGTAGCGGAGCCGGTCGAGGGCCATGGTGGGGCTGTTGATCCCCGCGGGCTCGGCCACCACGTTCACCTGGCCATTGCCGCCATCGAAGGAGCTCAGCACCTCCACCATCGTGGGCCGGTCCTTGACGAGTTCGAAGGCGTAGGCTCCGGAACTGTCCGTACGGGAGGTGTTGGTGGCCATGATCCAGACCTGGGTCTTGGTGCCGTCAGGTTGGGTCTGCTCCAGGCGCTGGTAAGCGCGTACGAGAACCCCCCGGGCGGGAAGGGTCTGCAGATTGGCGGCCACGGTGGCGTCCACGAGGCCGGTGGGCATGCCCTGGGCGTCCTTCGCGAGGGGCACCCGCTTGTAGGTGACGGTGCCGCCGACGATGACGGTGGTGGCGGCTGGAGTGGTGCCCTTGCTCTTGCCCCCGCAGGCGAGAGCCACGGCCAGAAGCGCGATGGCCCCCAGGAACTGGAGGGCGTTTCGGTACAACGGCATGACCACCTCGAAGCGGCGAAAGGACCAAGTCTATCACGGCACACCGGCTTGATCCCGCGTGGGGATCGGGGGGCACGCTCCCTTCCAGTGCCGCGGGAAGCCTGGAGGTTCAGTGGCTCCGCGCGAGGTTCAACGGTGGGAGGTGGAGCCGAGCAGTGCGTTCTGCGCGGCCAGCTCCGCTGGGATGTCCTCTTCGTCGTTGAGGACCGGCAGCGGGTTGCGCTGCAGGCCGTCCACCTTGAGCTCGAAGTGGAGGTGCGGGCCCGTGGCGTTGCCGGTGCGGCCGACCTCGGCGATCTTCTGGCCCCGGCGCACGATGTCACCCGGGCTCACCAGGTTCACCTTGTGGTGGGCGTAGAGGGTGACCACGCCGTTGCCATGCTCGACGACCACATAGTTGCCGTACTGCTTGTGCCTCCCGGCCATGATCACCTCGCCATCCAGCGCGGCGAACACGGAGGTGCCGGTGGGGGCGGTCAGGTCGATGCCGCGGTGGCGGCCCTTGTAGCGCACGCGCTTCTTCCGCTGGTTCTTCACCCGGACCGTCTTGGTGCGCATGCGGGGGCCCCAGGCGGAGCTGATGGTCCGCGTCTCCACGGGCCAAAGCAGGTCAAGCCGCTCGGGATCCGCCGGGGCGTAGGTGGGCAGGAGGGCCTTGAGCTCGGCCTCCGTGACCGGTGGCATCACCGGCTGCATGCGGGCCAGCAGCTGCTGGGTGGTGTTCGGGGACTGATGGGTACCGAGGGTGGCGGCGCTGACCTGGCCGCTCCCGGGCGGCAGCGAGCGGACCTGGTACGGCAGCAGGCGCTCCAGGTGCGGCATGGGCGCGGCGGGGAACGTGGGGGAACCGGGCAGCGCGGCCAGCACGGGCCCGAGGATCGGCTTCGGGGCGTCAGCATCCTTGACGGCCTCGGCGCGGCGCGGGGTCGCCTCTTCCGCATGGCGGAGGTTCAGGCGGGCGCCTACGGCCAGCTTCGAGAGGGACTTGCCGGGATTGAGTTCGGCCAGCTCGGCCAGGCTCAGGCCGTTGGCCCGGGCCACGGATGCGGCGGTCTCGCCCTTCCGGATCACATGCACGGAGCCGTCCGCGGGGCGGGCGGCATGCCGGGAGGAGGTCTTCTTGGAGGCTCGCTTGGGGGCGGCCTGAAGGCCGAGACTGAAGGACGCGAGAACGAGGGTCAGGACGGCAAGACGCATGGGGGGACTCCCGGCTGGAACGGAAAAGCCT
>JAFJUR010000201.1 GCA_017859995.1 Holophagaceae bacterium
GCGATGGGCTTCATGTACAGGTTCGAGGCGCCCATGCGCATGGCGCGGATGGCGTACTCCACCGAGGCCTGCCCGGTCATGAGCACCACCGGAAGGTGGGGCTGGGTGGCCTTGACCTTGTGGATGACGTCGAAGCCGTCCAGTCCTTCCATGTTGATGTCGCTGATCACCAGGTCGAACTCGGGCGCGGCGGGATTCTGCACCAACTCCAGAGCCTGGGCGGCGTCCGGGTAGGCGTGGACCTCCATCCCGTAGTGGGACAGGGCCGAATTCACCATGTCCAGCACCGCCGGATCGTCGTCGATCAGCAGGATGTGCGCGGCCCGACGCTTCATGGGGGACTCCCTTCGCGAAATTCTACCCAAGCCACCCGGCAGACGGCGGCAGGTGGGCGGCGATGAGCGCCCAGGTCCGGTCCAGGGCCCCGGTGAGGGCCACCGGCAGCGGCGCGGGCGGGCCCGGACGCAGGGGAAGACCCGGAAGCAGCGCCTCGACCCGCGCGGCCAGGGCCTCCGCCGCCACCACCTCGACGCGGCCCGCCGCCACCAACGGGGGCGCCAGGTCCTCGAAGTTGGCAAAGCCGGGACCGATGAGCGTGGGCACGCCCGCCAGCACCGGCTCCAGGGGGTTGTGGCCCCCTGGAGCCGCCCAACCGCCGGCCACCAGCGCCAGGGTGCCCTCGGCGTAGGCCGCGGAGAGCTCGCCCAGGGTGTCCAGCAGCAGCGCGTCTGTGCTGCGCCAGGCATCCGCTTCCGGCCAGGGCGCCGAGGCCCGGCGGAAGGCGAGCCCCCGCGCCGCGAAGGCCTCTGCCACCCGGTCAAAGCGCCGGGGCTGCCGGGGGGCGAGGATCAACCGCAGGCCGGGGGCCTGGGCCCGGGCCCGGATCCACGCATCGAGGATCGGCTCCTCTTCGCCATCCACCGTGTTCCCGGCCACCAGCACCGGGTGCTCCGCCCAGGCGGCCCGGAGGGCCCCCCAGCCGGCATGGAGGGGTCGCGGCGCGGGCAGATCAGCCTTGAGGTTGCCACCGAGCGCCACCGCCGGGGCGCCCAGGCTCCGAAAGGCCGCCGCGCTGGCTTCATCCCGGGCCGCCACCAGCGTGAGGCGCGAGGCCGCCCGGCGCAGCCAGGCCCCGCCCCGGCGCAGCGAGCGGTCCGTGAGACGCCCGTTCACCACCAGGCGCGGCACGCCGCGGGCTGCCAGCGCCTGGAGGAGGCCGGGCCACAGTTCCGTCTCCAGCGCGAGGAAGGCGCCGGGGACGCGGTCCAGGAAGGGCTCCAGCCCCGCGGGATCGTCCAGGGGAAAGGCGCCGCCGCTGACCAGGCCGGTGCCCCCGTCCCACCCGGGCAGGCGTCGGCCCAGCAGCTCCAGGCCCGCGGGGGTGCCCGTGCTCACGTGCACGCGATGGCCCGCCTCCCGGAGCCGTCCCACCAGGCCGTCCGCCAGCAGCAGCTCGCCCACGCTCACGGCGTGGAGCCAGATCCAGCGCCCCGCGGGAAGGTCCGGGGCGTCCGCCAGGAGGCGCTGGCGCCAGCCCGCCGGCAGGCCCCGGGCACAGGCCCGGGCCGCGGCGCCGGCCAGGGAAACGGCCAGGCGATAACTGAGGTCGAGGGTGTCCACGCATCCACGCTCTCACATTTCCCCCGTGGACGGCATCATGGAAGGATGTCCGGACGCACCCCCCTGGAGATCCTCATCGTCACCGGCCCCCTCGGGGCGGGGAAGACCACCGTGGTCAACCGGCTGCTCAAGGCCGAGGTGGCCGCGGGCCGCCGGGTGGCGGTGCTCATCAATGAATTCGGCGCCATCAGCGTGGACGGCACCCTGGTCGACGCCGAGCGGCCCGAGCTGGCCGGCGTGGAGAACCTGATCAACGGGTGCGTCTGCTGCAGCCTGCGCGACGACGTGATCGCCACCCTCAAGGCCTGGTGCGACCAGCCCGAGGGCCAGCGCCCCGAGCGCGTGGTGCTCGAGACCACGGGCCTCGCCGATCCCACCGACCTCCTGGACCTGGAGCAGGAACCCGCCCTCGCCGGGCGCCTGCGCCTGACCGGGCTGCTCACCGTGATCTCCTGCCTCGCGCCCGTGGATCACCTGCGGACGAAGCCGCTCCTCCATCGCCAGGCGGCGCTGGCCAGCCTCATCCACCTCAGCAAGGTGGACCTGGATCCCTCCGCCGCCGTGGCCTGGGAAGGCGAGCTGCGCTCAACCTTCAAGCACATCCCTCTGGTGCCCACACGCCAGGGCCTGGCGCCGGAGGGCAGCCCCGATCCCTGGCTGGGCGATGTGCGCCCCCTGCCCGAGGGCTGGCAGGCCGCGGGCGGCACCAGCTTCGCCGAGGCCCGCTCGCTCACCCTGCACTGGGACCACCCGGTGGATCCCGCCGCCCTGGAGGCGCTGCTGCTCGCGCCCCCCGCCGAAGGAGAGCTGCTGCGGGCCAAGGGCGTGTGCGCCTTCGCGGGCTGGGCCGTGCGGAACGACGGCAGCGATCGCTGGGCCTTCCAGCTCGCGGACGGACGCCTGGAGATCTCGCCCCTGCCCCCCATGGCCGACGGCTCCGCCGCGCCCCGCGCCGCCGTCGTGATCGGCACCGGCCTCGACGCCCTCCACTGGAAGAAGGCCCTGCGGAACCTCGAGCGTCCCGCCGAGGGCCAGCGGCGGAAGGTCATGTTGGACCGCTGATCCAGATCGTCCCCAGGGAAGGATCCGACCCCGCCAGAAGCCAGATCCGCCCTGCCTTGGTATCATCGCTCTTTCCCTCATCCGGGGACCGCAAGGAGCAGGTGTGGATCAAGTGCTCGACCTCATGGCCAAGGAGCTCAAGCTCCCTCGCGCTGGCGTGGCCGCCATCGTGGCGCTGCTGGAGGAGGGCAACACCGTGCCCTTCATCGCCCGGTACCGCAAGGAGGCGACCGGCTCGCTCGATGAAGTGGCCATCCGCGCCGTGGAAGACCGGCACGCCTACTACAAGGACCTGCTGGACCGCCGGAAGACCGTGCTGAAGTCCATCGACGAGCAGGGCAAGCTCACGCCGGAGCTGAAGACCAAGATCGAGACCACCTGGGTGAAGGCGGAGTTGGAAGACCTCTACCTCCCCTACAAGCCGAAGAAGCGCACCAAGGCCACCGTGGCGCGGGAGCGGGGCCTGGAGCCTCTGCTGGACTCGCTGCTGGCCGACGACAGCGGCGCCGACCCGTTCCTCATCTGCGAGCCGTTCATCAAGGACGAGGACGGCCTCCGGTCCCCCTCGGAATGCATGGAGGGCGCGGGCCACATCCTGGCCGAGCGCATGGCCGAGGACGCCGCCATCCGCGCCTGGCTGCGCCTGGAGTTCCACGAGCACGGCGTCATGAAGTCCGAGATCCGCGAGGAGCGCAAGACCGATCAGGCCGCGCTGCGGTTCAAGCCCTACTTCGACTTCTCCGAGCCCATCCGGAAGATCCCCAGCCACCGCCTGCTGGCCCTTCGGCGCGGCGAGAAGGAGGAGATCCTCACCGTGAAGCTGCTGTCGGACCGGGAGAGCCTCGTCACCCAGCTGGTGTCGAAGATCCAGGTGAATCCGGGCAGCGGCTACCGCCGCTTCCTACACGATGTCGCCGGGGACGCCTTCGACCGCCTGCTGGCGCCCACCATCGAATCCGAGGTGCGCTACGAGGCGAAGAAGAAGGCCGACGCCGAGGCCATCAAGGTCTTCCAGACCAACCTCGATCACCTCCTGCTGGCGCCGCCCGCGGGCCAGCGGTGCACTCTGGGCGTGGACCCCGGCATCCGCACCGGCTGCAAGCTGGTGGTCATCAACCGCCTGGGCCAGCTCGTGCAGAACGAGGTGATCTACCCCCTGGAACCCAAGCGCGACCTGGAGGGCAGCCGCGCCATCCTCGAGAAGCTCTGCACCGAGAACCCTGTGGAGGCCATCGCCATCGGCAACGGCACCGGCGGCCGCGAAGTGGAGGCCTTCATCCGCGAATGGCTGAAGGAAACCAACCGCACCGGGCTCATCTGCGTGAGCGTCAGCGAGGCCGGCGCCTCGGTGTACTCCGCGTCCGACATCGCCCGGGAGGAGTTCCCCGAGCACGACGTCACCGTGCGCGGTGCCGTGAGCATCGCCCGCCGCTTCCAGGATCCCCTGGCCGAGCTGGTGAAGGTGGACCCCAAGAGCATCGGCGTGGGCCAGTACCAGCACGACGTGAACCAGACCGCCCTGAAGAAGGGCCTGGATGATGTGGTCGAGAGCTGCGTGAACCGCGTGGGCGTGGACCTCAACAGCGCCTCGTACAAGCTGCTGGCCTACGTGGCGGGCATCGGCGAGGGGCTGGCCAAGAGCATC
>JAFJUR010000202.1 GCA_017859995.1 Holophagaceae bacterium
AGCGTGGATCCCGCGAACCCCACCGTGCTGCTGCCCGTGGGCACGCAGCGCACCAACGGCCTGGAGGCGAGCCTCGGCGGCGAGATCGCCGACGGCTGGAGGATCCGCGTGGGCTACGCGCACCTCGACGGCCGCATCACCGGCTCCACCCCCGGCACCAAGGTAAGCGGCGTGGCCATCGAAGGCCACCGCCCGAGCCTCACCCCCGTGGACAGCGGCAACCTGTGGATCACCTGGGACATCACCGAAGGCTGGGGCGCGGGCCTCGGCATCAACGCCTCCGGCGATCGCTTCGCCTCCAACAGCAACCTGGTGCGCCTCGGGTCGTACACCACCGTGGACGGGGCGGTCTACTACCGCGCCAGGCGCTGGGATCTGTCGCTCAACCTGAAGAACCTGACCAACCAGAAGTACATCGCCGCGGGCCACGGAGCCAGCGACCTGCTGCTCGTGCCTGGAACTCCGGTGAGCGCCGACCTCAGCCTCCGCTTCCGTCTCTAGGCGATGCTGCGCCCACGCCGCTTCCTCGTCTGGCTTCGCAAGGTCCACGCCTGGGTGGGCCTTGCGGGCGCGGCCCTGGGCCTGCTGTTCGGCCTCACCGGCTTCCTCCTGAACCACCGGGCCGTGATGAAAATCCCCGGCGGCCGCATCGAGACCGACAAGGTCCAGCTGCAGCTGTCGGAGGCACCGACATCGCCGGAACGCCTGGCCCAGGAGCTGGCCGCCCAGCTGGGCTTCCAGCCGGGGCAGGCCCGCTGGCAGGTGCAGCCCCCCCGGCCCGTCCAGTTCGGGGGCAAGCCTGTCACGGCGGCAGCCGTCTGGACCGTGA
Organism: Holophagaceae bacterium; assembly: GCA_017859995.1. Lineage (GTDB taxonomy): Bacteria > Acidobacteriota > Holophagae > Holophagales > Holophagaceae > Geothrix. The sequence goes on from JAFJUR010000202.1 coordinate 830, forward strand.
CCCTGGGCACCCACACCCGGCAGGTCCGGGCCACCCACCTTCCGGGCAACCTCATCGTGGACCTCGAACGCCGCCAGGCGGACTTCCTTGGCGCCCTCCAACGGATGCACAAGGCCGACGCCGGCCATGCCCCCTGGATCCTTCTGGCGGATGCCTTCGCGGGGTCCCTCCTCTTCCTCACCCTCAGCGGCACCCTGCTCTGGACGCGCCTCGCGGGCCGGAGGCTGCTGGCGGTGGCCCTGGCGGGCGGGGGGCTGGCCCTGCTGATCGGCGTGGCGGCCCTCGCCTGGTGACGCCTCCGGCTCGCCTCGCATTTGTCTCCTCCTGCCCGGCCCTTCGCCGGGCTGCCCCGGAATCCTGGCCAGGGCGGGGGCGCCTTCCCATGTTGGGTGGCGTCATCCCCCCCGCGCCGGGCGTCCCCGGCCCCATCCCAGGAGGCACCATGAACCGCCTTTCGACATCCCTCGGCGTGGTCGCCATGGCCTTCGCCGGCCTCGCGCTTTGCGCGGAAGACTTCACGCCCCTCATGAAAGTGACCCAAACCACCTGGCCCGAGAAGCGGCACATTGGCGTGATCTGCGACTACCGCTTCAGCGAGGCCGAGGTGATGGCCCTGGCCAAGGCCGCGGGCGAAGGGGCCCTCATCACGGTGGCCGACGCGCGGGTGCCCGACCAGGCCAGCGCCGCCGCCGCCCTCCTGGCGAGCCACAAGTCCGACTACGTGGTGCTCCTGCCCAATGACCGGCTGTTCCGCGACGGTTCCTTCGGCGCCACGGTGGCCGTGAACCGCCTGGCCAGCCGCGGCGTTCCCGCCCTGGGCACCACGCCCCGGGCCCTGCAGCAGGGCGCGGTCTTCAGCGTGGGCGACGGCACCGAGGGCCAGATCCTGGTCACCGACCGCCTCATCGGCACCGTGGACGTGATCCTGCCCGAGCGCAGCCTGGTGAACCACAAGGCCACCCTCGTGCTGGCGCAGAAGGGCATGGCCACCATCGCCCTCCACAAGGCCGAATAGGCTGTCACACCCGAGACAAAGGCCCGGCGAGCGCCGGGCCTTTTCTTGTTCAGAGCCATTCGTCGAACTGATCGCGGAAGGTGCGGCTCAGGGTGAGGCGGGTGCCGTCGCGCATGAACACCACGTGGTCGCCCCCGGTCCAGGGCTGGAACTCCCTGATGCAGTCGAGGTTCACGATGGCCGAGCGGTGGATGCGCCGGAACTGCGAGGGATCCAGACGGGCCAGCAGGCCGGTCATGGTCTGCCGGAGCAGGTGCGAAGTGCCTTCCACATGGAGCCGGACGTGGTTGTCTTCGGCTTCGATCCATTGGATGGCCGAGGTCCTCACCAGGATGTGGCGGTCACCCTGCTTCACCAGCAGGCGGTCCACCCAGGGCCGCTCCCGGCGCAGGCCCGCCAGCAGGCCTTCCAGATCCGGCCCCTTGTCCGTGGCCGAATGGGAACACCAGCGCCGGGCCCGCTCCAGGGCCTGGTGGAAGCGCTGCGACGAGAAGGGCTTCAGCAGGTAGTCGAGGGCGTGCACCTCGAAGGCCCGGAGGGCGTGCTGATCGTAGGCCGTGATGAACAGCGTGGGCGGCATTCGCTCTGCGCCCAGGGCTTCCACCACGCCGAAGCCATCCAGTTCAGGCATCTGGATGTCCAGGAACACCAGGTCCGGCGCCAGTTCTTCGATGGCCCTCACCGCCTCGAGTCCGTTGACGCATTCTCCGGCCACTTCGATGTCGCCGGATCGGCGCAGGAGATCACGGATGCGCTGGCGGGCCAGGGCTTCGTCATCGACCACCAGGGCGCGCAGCTTCACGATCCAGCCTCCACATCGGGGTTGACGGGCAGGCGCAAGGACACGAGGGTGCCGCGTCCAGGCAGGCCCAGGATATCCAGCTGGTGCCGCCCCTTGTAGAGCAGGCCCAGGCGGGAACGCACGTTGGCCAGCCCCACGCCTTCCCGTCCCGGGAGGTATCCCTCCCCGTCATCCTGCACTTCCAGCACCAGGTGGTCGGAATCGCGCCGCGCCCGGAGGCGGAGGGTCCCGCCCTGCGGTCGATCGGCGAGCCCATGCTTGAGGGCGTTCTCCACCAGAGGCTGGAGGATGAAGCTGGGGACCGGCAGGCTCATGAGGTCAGCCGGAATGTCCGACACCACGCGAAGTCGATCCTGGAAGCGGATCTGCTCGATGGCCAGGTAGTCCTGGATGAAGGCGAGTTCCCGCCGGAGGGGCACCATCTGGTCGGGGGGGGCGTCGAGCGTGGTGCGGAGGAAATCCCCGAGGCGGCTGATCATCTCGTCGGCGCCGTCCGGATTGGCGTGCACCAGGGCGGAGATGGAATTCAGCGTGTTGAACAGGAAGTGGGGCTGCAGCTGCATGCGCAGGGCCAGGTTCTGCGCCTCGGCGAACCTGGTTTCCAGGCGGGCGGCCTCCACCTCCCGGGCCTTGTACTTCCGGTAGATCCGCAGGCCGTGGAAGGCCGCCACCACCGCCCACATGAACAGAAGGTTGGTGTGGAAGTAGGCCCGGTAGAACCGCGGCAGGCCTTTGCGGAACATGTCCAGGCTCAGGGGTTCCTTCCACTCCCGGGAACCGAAGTAGAGCGAGATCAGGTAGGCCAGGAAGAGCCCGAGGGCGGCCACCAGCACGCTGGCCAAGAGGTGCATGCACCACGTCCGCCACTGGGACCAGGCGAAGGATTCGATGGGCCGCCGGTTCGCCAGCCAGACCAGGAAGAGCCCCAGCAGGCCCCAGGTTCCGTTCTGCAAGAGGTTGATGAGCAGCAGCTGGGGAATGGACGCCGAGGGGTACATCGCCAGGTCCCAGGTCGCCATGTAGAGGCCCAGCAGGACCCAGATGCCCCAGTACCAGCCCCACCTCGGACGCAGGCTTTCCATGGCACAAGCCTAGTCGCGAGAGGAGGATCCCACCAGCCATCCTGGGGCGAGACGAGGGTTTCACGGGGCGACCGTCCGGGTCGAACGGATCGTCGGGTCAGGAATGGAGATGCGGTCCTGGCGGAAGGGAGTAGGATGCCCCCCGGGAGGTTCCCATGGCCATCGTCACCCTCAACGGAAACCCCATCCACACCTGCGGCGAGCTGCCCCTCCCAGGCCAGCCGACGCCCCCCTTCACCCTGACCCGTCCGGACCTCAGCGAGGTCACCAGCGTGGACCTCGAGGGCCAGCGGGTGGTGCTCAGCATCTTCCCGAGCCTGGACACGGACATCTGCGCCAAGAGCATGCGGGTCTTCAATGCCCTCACCGAAGACCTCACCGACACGGTGCTGCTGTGCGTCTCCATGGACCTGCCCTTCGCCCAGGGGCTCTTCTGCGGCGCGCAAGGCCTCTCCCGCGCCAGGCCCGCCTCGGCCTTCCGCCATGCCGAATTCGGCACCGCCTTCGGCGTGACCCTCCTGGATGGTCCCATGCGCGGCCTCTTCGCCCGGGCCGTGGTGGCCCTGGACGAGAACGGCACCGTGGTGCACACGGA
>JAFJUR010000011.1 GCA_017859995.1 Holophagaceae bacterium
ATCGGGCCCAATGGGGCCGGGAAGACCACCCTCTTCAACTGCATCACCGGCTACTACCCGCCCTCCAAGGGCGAGATCATCTTCGACGGCCGGCGGATGAACGGACTGGATCCGGACAAGGTCTGCATGTTGGGCATGGTGCGCACCTGGCAGAAGGTCCGGCCCCTGGCGAAGCTCTCCGTGGTGGACAACGTGATGGTGGGCGCCCTGGCACGCACCTCATCACTTAAGGTGGCCCGCGAGATGGCCATGGAGCAGATCAAGGTGGTCCGCATGGAACACCGGATCAATTTCCTGGCGGGCGGCCTGCCCATCGGCGAGCGCAAGAAACTTGAGGTGGCACGGGCCCTGGCGACCCAGCCCAAGCTCCTGCTATTGGACGAAGTGATGGGCGGGCTGAACCCTGCCGAGAGCGAGGAGATCATCCAGCTCATCCTCGACATCAAGCAGCGCGGACTCACGCAGATGGTCATCGAGCACGACATGAAGGCCATCATGCGCATCTCTGATCGCATCGTCGTCCTGACGTCGGGGGAGAAGCTCACCGAGGGCTCCCCGCAGGAAGTCGTCGCCAACCCCGATGTGATCAGCGCCTACCTGGGTGAGAGCCATGCTTAAGATCGAGAAGCTCAACTTCGCGTATGGCGATCTGAAGGTGCTGTGGGATGTGGATCTCGAGGTCCACCAGGGGGAGATCGTCACCGTGGTCGGCGCCAACGGCGCGGGGAAATCCACCACGTTGAAAAACATCTCCCGCCTGGTGAAGCCCAGTTCTGGTTCCATCGTGTTCCAGGGCAGGGACCTGGCGAAGATGCAGTCCCACTACGTGGTGGAGGCGGGCTTGGTGCAGGTCCCGGAGGGGCGGCGGATCTTCCCCGAGATGACCGTGATGGAGAACCTCCGCATGGGGTCCTACGTCAAGGCCACCCGGGCCGACCGGCAGAAGAACGTGGACTGGGTTTTCGAGCTCTTTCCCCGGTTGAAGGAGCGGGAAAAGCAGCTGGGCGGCACCATGTCGGGCGGCGAACAGCAGATGCTGGCCATCGCCCGGGGGCTCATGGCCAATCCGAAGCTGCTGCTGCTGGACGAGCCCTCCCTGGGCCTGTCGCCGCTCCTGGTGAAGAACATTTTCGACATCATCACCGGCATCAACCAGCAGGGCGTTACCATCCTTCTGGTGGAGCAGAATGTCTACCAGTCCCTCCGCATTTCCCACCGGGCCTATGTCATGGAAACCGGGCGGGTGGTGCTCACGGGCAAGGGCGACGAACTGCTCAACAACGACCACATCAAGAAAGCCTTCCTGGGCATGTGAGGAGAACGCGATGACGTCCGTCGAGAAGTGGATGACCAAGAATCCCTTCACCATCAACGAGGATGCCTCGATCATCGAGGCCATCCACCTGATGAAGGAGAAGGGCATCCGGCGCCTCCCCGTCATGGCCAAGGGCAGGTTCGTCGGCCTGATCACCGAGCGCATGATCAAGGACTACACCCCGGGCAAGGCCACCTCCCTGGACACCTGGGAAGTGCACTACCTGCTGTCCAAGACCCCGGTGAAGGACGTGATGAACAAGGCCCCCCACACGGTGCACCCCGAGACCGACCTCGCCACCGCGGCCCAGGCCATCCTGGACCACAAGCTGTACGGCCTGTGCGTGGTGGACGCCAAGGGCGACCTGGTGGGCATCATGTCCGTGGGTGACATGCTCCGCGCCGTGGTGGAGTTCGCGAAGACCGGGAAGTAGACGCCCCTGAAGGGTTTGGGTTGACCGTGCCTCCCGTCCCCCGGGAAGATCGGAGGACATCTCGCTTCAGGGAGGCACCTTGAGTCCAGTTCAACGCTTGCGCGACATCCGCGACGGATTCGAACGCCCGTTCTGGGTGGCCAACATCAGCGAGTTGTTCGAGCGCCTCTCGTACTATGCGGCCTTCGCCTCGCTGGCGCGCTACCTCAACGAATCGCTGGGGTTCCCGACGCAGCACGCCAGCAGCCTGGCGGGGCTGTTCGGCGGCCTCGTGTGGTTCATGGCAGCCTTCGGCGGGGCCTTCGCAGACCGTCTGGGCTTCCGGCGGGCGCTCTCCCTGGCCTACCTGATCCTCAGCTGCTCCTACTTCCTGCTCGGCTCGCTGGGTTCCGCCTGGATGGGGCCGATCCGCGGCGCCGTGCCCCTGGGCGTTCTGGTGGCCTTCCTGCTGATGCTGCCGGCCCTCGGCATCGCCCTGGTGAAGCCGGCGGTGGTGGGCACCACCGCGCGGGCCTCCAAGGACAACGTCCGGTCCATCGGCTACTCGATCTACTACACGCTCGTGAACATCGGCGGGGCGGCCGGGCCCTACGTGGCCTCGTACGTCCACCGGCACATGAGCGTCGAGAACGTCTTCCGCGTCGCCGCGGTCAGCGTGTTCGTGATGTTCTTCGCTGTGCTGCTCCTGTTCAAGGAGCCCCGCAAGGAAGGGGACGCGCCGCCGCCCTCCTTCGCAGAGACCGGGCGGAACTTCCTCACCGTGATCTCGAACCCGAAGTTCATGCTGTTCCTGCTGATCTTCACCGGCTACTGGGTGGTGTATTGGCAGGAATTCATCACGCTGCCCCTATACGTGGTGAAGTACATCGACCCCAAGGCGGACACGGAACTGCTGCTGGTCACGGGCCCGCTGGTGGTGATCTCGCTGACGGTCCTCATCAACCTCGCCACCCAGAAGATCGCCTCGGTGAAGGCGGTGACGCTCGGCACTCTGATGTCGTCCCTGGCCTGGATTGTGCTGATTTTCATGCCCACCGTGACCGGCGTCATCATCACCCTCGTTTGCGTGGCGCTGGGCGAGATCGTCCAGTCCCCGCGCTACTACGAATACATCTCGCGCCTCGCCCCGCCGGGCCAGCAGGGCACCTACATGGGCTTCGCGTTCCTGCCCATCGGCCTCGGTTCACTGATCGGCGGCTGGTTCGGGGGCAAGCTCATGCATCACTTCGGCGAAGTGGCGCACAAGCCCACCGGCATGCTCTGGACCATCATCGGGGTGGGGGTGCTCACGGCCCTGCTGCTGTGGGTCTACGACCGCATGCTTCCCGCGAAGGCGGACCAGGCCGCCTGACCGATCCTACCGAGCCGTGTTCAAAGATTGAGATTCACCCCGGAGGTGCGGAGTCCAAGGAATCCGCGCGGAGCTGGTGTCATCCTCCATGCGCCTCCCGGCCAGCTTCGCAGGGCGCGCCGTCTGGCCTTGCGAAGCTCGTCCGACCGGAGACCTCGGTGGCCTCCGTGTCTCCTTGGCGAATCCTTTACGCCTGAACGCGAAACGGTCTCAGAGGTACTTCGAGAGGAAGTCCCACATGGCCTGGTAGCGCGCCCAGTTGTGCTGGGGCGCGCGGGGGCTGTGGTCCGAGCCGGGGAGGGGCACCAGCTGGACCGGGTGCCCGGCCTTCTGGAGCGCGTCCACCAGCATGACGGTGTTCTGGGGGTGGACGTTGTCGTCCAGGGTGCCGTGCAGCAGGAGCAGGCGGCCCGAGAGGTTCCCAGCCGCCTTCAGCACGGAGCTGGATGCATACCCGGCCTGGTTGTCGGCGGGCAGGCCCATGTAGCGCTCGGTGTAGATGCTGTCGTAGAGGCTCCAGTCCACCACCGGGGCGCCGGCGATGCCCAGCTTCCAGGCCTGGCTGTGGGTGAGGGCGTAGGTGACCATGAAGCCGCCGTAGCTCCAGCCGTCGAGGCAGACCCGGTCCATGTCGGCCCAGCCCTGGGCCTTCAGCCAGGCGAGGCCGTCCAGCTGGTCGCGCAACTCCTGGGCGCCCAGGTCGCGATGGACGCCGTAGGCGCTGGCCAGGCCCTTGGCGGAGGCGCTGCGGTTGTCGCAGATCCAGGTGGCGATGCCCTGCTGGGCCAGGAACTGGAACCAGAGCATGTCCCGGCTCCAGCCATTCCGGACCATGGGAGCGGCGGGGCCGCCGTAGATGTACTGGAACACCGGATATTTCTTCGCCGGGTCGAAGCCCACGGGCAGCACGAGCAGGGTCTCCATGGGGAAGCCGTCGCGGGTCTTCACCTGCTGGAAGCGCACCTCGCCCAGGGCCAGGGTCTTCAGCTTCTCGCTGGGGTTCGCGTCCACGGCGCGCATCACCTTGCCCGCGCCGTCATGCAGGGTCTGCTGGGGCGGGGTGTGGATGTCGCTCCAGGTGTCGAGGAAGGCGGTGAAGGCGGGGTTGAAGCGCACCCGGTGGGTGCCCGGGCGCTCCGTGAGGCGCGTCAGGCCCTTGCCGTCGAGGCCGATGCGGTAGGCGTCCAGCCCGATGGGGCTGCGCTCCGTGGCGTCGATGTAGAGAACCTTGCCCTTGGCGTCCAGACCGTGGACCTTCTTCACGTCCCAGTCGCCCGCGGTGACGGCGCCGACGAGGCGGCCGTCCTTTCCGTACCGGTAGACGTGATGGTGCCCGCTGCGCTCGGATTCCCAGAGGAAGCCCCCGTCCGGCAGAGGCAGGGGCAGGGCCAGCAGCTCCTGCCAGGCCCGGCCGTTCTCATGGATCAGCACCGTCGAGGCTTTCCCCTCGTAGCGCCGCAGGTCCAGCCAGCTCTGCACGCGGTCCTGGTGGTTGGCCAGCAGGCGGCCCTCGGGATCCCAGCCCACCCGCACGATGAGCGTCTCCTGGCCTGGGTAGGCATCGTCCATCCAGGTGGTGCGGCCCTCCAGGTCCACCACGCCCAGCCGGGCGGTGGGGTTCGGGTCGCCGGCCTTGGGGTAGCGGGCCTTCAGGGCTTTCTGAGGCTGGAATCGGTCGTCCATGAGGGTGAAGACCGGCACCTTCGTCTCGTCCAGGCTCAGGTAGGCGAGACGCTTCGAATCGGGCGACCACCAGAATGCGCGGAAGCTCCCCCGGCCGTAGACCTCCTCCTGGTACACCCAGTCCAGGCGGCCGTTGAAGACGGTCTCGCTGCCGCCGGTGGTGAGCCGGGTCTCCTTCGCCGTGGCGACATCCACGCGGTAGAGGTCGTTGCCGCGCAGATAGGCGACCTGGCTGCCGTCGGGACTGAAGGCGGGCTCCTCGGGATGGCCGCCGAGCAGGCGCTTGGCCGTGGCGGCCTTCACGTTCACGTGGAAGAGGTCCGCGCCCAGGGGCAGGAGAAAGGCACTGCGGCCTTCGGCCCAGGTGAAGGTGGCTCGGCCCAGGGCGGCCTTGGCGGCCGCCTCCGGAGCGCCCGCGGCCACGAGGGCGGCCTGCAGCCTCGCCGCCTCGATCAGGGGCGTGGCCTGCCAGGTCGCCGGATCCACCCGCAGCAGGGCGGTCTGATCCCCTTCCCGCCGGGTCTGCACCAGGGCTCCATCGGGCAGCCAGTCCAGGCGCGTGGTGGGCATGCCGGCGTAGGTCTGCTTCTTCGTGGGGTGGGCGATGGCTTCGAGGCTGAGTCTCTCTCCACCCTGGCCGAACAGGCTGGTGGCGACGAGGAGGCAGGCCAGAAGGGGGCGCGGGGACATGGGGGCTCCGAAGGGACGCCCTTATGTATATCGCAAGGCGAGGGCCCAGCGGACAGCGCGTGGAAACCTGCCGGAACTTGGAGGCCCGGGGGGAGCGGCCGATGACGGGGGAAACCTTGATGCGCGAGGAACCCATGTCCAAGCTGCTGGACCGCCTGAGTCGCCATTCCCTGTCGGGGAAAGTCCTGCTGGTGGCCCTGGTGCCCCTGGTCATCGTCTTCCTGGCCTCGTGGCTCATCCTAGTTCCGGCGGTGGAGCGGGGTTTCCTCGAATCGCGGAAGGAGGGGATCCGCAGCCTCACCGAGAGCGCCATGGGCATCCTGGCGGCCCAGGAGGCGGACGCAGTCGCGGGCACCATCACCCGGGAGGAGGCCCAGCGCCGGGCCGTGGCGCAGATCAAGGCGATCCGCTACGCCGGCGGCAACTACTTCTACGTGTTCACCCACGAGCCCCGCATCGTGACCGTGCCCATCCGGCCCGAGATGGAGGGCAAGCTGGTGGACGATTTCACGGACAAGCAGGGCACGCGGATCTACATGGAGCTCCGCCAGCTCGGCCGGCAGCCCGGCGGCGGCTACATGAAGCTCTGGTTCAGCAAGCCCGGAGTGGAAGGTGTCTACCCGAAATTGAACTACGTGAAGACCTTCGAACCCTGGGGCTGGAACATCGGCACGGGCGTCTACATCGATGACCTCCAGGCCCAGGTGCGGACGTACACCTGGTCGATCCTCGGGGGCCTTCTGGCCCTGTCGGCCATTCTGTTCGTCGTGGTTCGCAGTGTGGCCCGCCGGATGACCCGACCCTTGGCGGAGCTGGTGGATGGCCTGCAGAACAGCGACCTCACGCGGGAGATCCGCATCGACAGCGCCGACGAGATCGGGGCGGCGGCGAAGGCGTTCAACGCCTACAACGCCTCGCTGCGAAACCGGGTGCTGGAGGTCTCCGGATTCGCGAGCCGCGTGGCTTCGGGAAGCACCGAACTGGCCGCCAGCTCCGAGGAAATGACCCGCGCCGTGGATGACATCGCAAAGGTGAGCGAAGAGCTGAAAGTGGCGGGGGAGCGCGTGGCGAAGGCCATGGCCGGCCTCTCCGAGGAATCCGGAATGGTGGTCCAGCACAGCGAGGAAGGTGGCCGGGAGGGGGTCGCAGCCGTCGCGGAGACCGTGCGCAGCGCCGAGGCGGGCGAGGCCGCCGTGCAGGGCATGGGCGAGATCCAGGGCGCCACCGCCCAGATCGTCCAGGCCGTGCGCGTGATCCAGGAGATCGCCCGGCAGACCAACCTGCTCAGCCTGAACGCCGCCATCGAGGCGGCCAAGGCCGGTTCCATGGGCAAGGGCTTCGCCGTGGTGGCCGAGGAAGTGCGCAAGCTTGCCGAGCGGAGCCGCACCTCCGCCAAGGAGATCGAGGAGTTCATCCAGCGCGCCCAGGAGGCCGTCGCTGGCGGCGTCACCAGCGTCCAGGGCACCATGCAGAGCCTGGAGGCCATTCGCGAGCGCATTCAGCAGGTCGCCAGCCGGGTGTCCCAGATCGGCACCTTCGCCCGCGGGCAGGCCGGCACCAGCGCCGAGGTGACCCGCATGATGGACCAGACCAGCCAGGGGCTCGCCCAGAACGCCACTGCCACCCACGAGCTGGCGGCCACCGTGAAGGAGATCGCCAAGACTTCCGAGGACCTCGCTCAGGTGGCCGAGGGTTTGCGGGCCCTGGCGGGGAGCTTCCGGCTCTAGCCCTCCGCCTCCGCCAGCCTGATCTCCACCCAGGCCAGGGTGCCCGTGGCGAGGGGCGCGAGGCCGAGCGTGCCGCCGAGCCGCTCGACGATGCCCGCGGCCAGGGGCAAGCCGATGCCCAGCCCGCCCCGGCGCCGGCGAAGGCTCTGCTCCTCCTGTTCGAAGGGGTGCAGCAGGCGCTCCCAGTCCGGTGGAAGGCCTGGACCCTGATCCTCGATCTCGAACCGCAGGAGCCAGACCCGTCCCTCGGGCTTGGCCCGCATGCGGAAGGCGATGGCGCCCTCTGCCGTGAAGCCGATGGCATTGTCCAGCAGGGCCTCGAGGGCCTGGGACAGCCGTGCCGCATCGCAGAGAAGAGGCTTGGGCAGGGGATCCAGGTCCATCTGCAAGTCGAGGCCCTTGGCCGCGGCGCCCAGCTCGAAACAGCGGGCGAGGTCCCTCAGGTGGGCCCCCAGGTCCGTGAGGGTTGGATGGATCGCGAGGGTGCCGTGGCCGAGGCTGGAGAGGTCGAGCAATCCCTGCACCAGGTGGCGGAGCTGGGTGGCGGAGAGCAGGGCCTGGTCGAGGAGCGCGGCCTGTTCGGGGGTGGGATCCAGGTCGCGCAACATCTGCAGCTGCCCGAGCAGGATCTGGAGGGGGGTGCGCAGTTCGTGGTGGGCGTTGTCGGTGAACGCCTCCTCGGCCAGCCGGAGTCGCTGCTCGGCCTCGAAGGCGCGGCGCTGCTCGCGGAGGACACGATCCTTTCCCTGCACCACGCTGAAGAGGGCGAGCCAGCTGAGCAGCATCGCGACCAGGGTCGCGAGGCCGAAGGTCAGGAGGATGGTGGTGTCCTGCACAGGAATACCTTTGCCAGGGCGAGCTCGTAGAAAAGGACCACCATGCCGTTCAGCAGCCAGGGCGCCAGAACCAGATTGTGCGGCAGGCTGCGGAGGAGGACGTTCGAGGTGGCGCTGAAGATCAAGGCCGAGGCCCCATAGACCAGGAGGGCGGCGGCCAGCCAGAATTCCGGCCGGTGCTTGAGGGATCCGCCCTCCGGGGAATTGAACAATCGCCGCAGCTCGTAGACGCCGAGGCCCGCGAAGATGAGGCTCTGGGTGGTCATGAAGAGCGCGTTGCGCCAGAACAGGCCGTTCACGAATACCCCCGCCAGGGCGGCCAGGAGGCCAGCTGCGGTGCAGGCAAGGAAGAGTGCTCTGCGCCGTGGACCTTCCTCGGCCGTGCGGGCCAGGACCCAGAGCAGGCCGGTGAAGATGACGGGCTGGATGATGTGCCGGAACCATTGGTTGTTCCGGTGGGCCATGGCCATCGAGATGAAGATCACGCCCTGGATGAGGTCAAGAACCTGGAGCCGGAAGAAGGGGCGGAGCCAGGGGGGCCGCTGGTAGCCCCCCCGGTAGCGGCTCCAGGCATAGGCCGCCACGGGCGCCAGGATCGACGGATCAATGATGTAGTGGAGAATCCATCGATGAAGGGTCCGGACGTCCATGGTGCCGAGTCAGTCAGGAGGTCTTGGACAGGAGGGACCCGGCGCAGTCGGGCGGGCAGTCGTGCGAGTTCTGGGCGAACAGGCAGGTCGGGTCGCTCAGGTCCACGCCCTTCGCGTCCACGGCCACCATCACCATGGTGGGCGATCCGTCCGCGTGCCGGGCCAGGTAGATGCGGATGCCCGCGGCGTTCGGCTGTCCGAGCAGCTTCTCGAAGGCGCTGCGGTTGAAGGCCGAGGCGAAGTGGGCGCCGGCGTCCGACCGGGACTGGAAGTTCAGGACCAGATCGGCCGCCTCGGGGCGGGAGATCAAATGGTCGCGGGTGGGGTCGAAAGCGGCTGCGGACATGGAGGGGACTCCTCTTGCGGTGGTCTGACCGTGGATGTGATGAAGAAGGGGTCCCTTCCATCAGATCCGAAGGCCGCCGACTTCTCAAGCCGGAAGCGGGCGGTGCCCGGCTGCGGCCCCCTCCATCGCGCAGAAGCGCAGGGGCCGTGGCCTCGGTTTTATCCGATTGTCAGCCCGCGGAACGGCATCAATTCGGCAGGTGAGGCCGGGTGAGATTGCGGTGCCCGCCAGCTACCACCAGCAGGTTGTCCTCGATGCGGATGCCTCCGCAGGGGGTGAGTTCGTCAATGAGTGTCCAGTTGAACTTCGCCCGGTGCTCTCCCTCGCGGAAGGGGCGGAGCAGCATGGGGATGAAGTAGAGGCCCGGCTCCACGGTGAAGACCTGTCCCGCCTCGATGGCGCGGGTGGTGCGGAGGGTCGGATGCTGGGCGGGCGGAGGCGCGGGGGTGCCGTCCGGAGCGCCTTGGCGGCCCGCCACATCGTGGACCTGGATGCCCAGGTGGTGGCCGAGGCCGTGGGGGAAGAAGGGCCGGCTGAGGCCCTTCTCGACGGCCTCCTCGGGGGCGGCATTCAGGATGCCCGTCTCCTTCAGCAGGCCAGCGATGAGCAGATGGCCCTGGTGGTGGAGGTCGCCGTAGGGCAGGCCGGGCTTCACCACGTCGCAGAGCGCCAGTTCGATCTTCTCCATGCCCGCGATGAGGGCCGTGAAGCGGCCGTCGCAGTGGGGCGCGGCCATGGTGCGGGTGATGTCGGCCGCGTAGCCGCGGACCTGGGCCCCGGCGTCGATGAGCAGGACGGCGCCGTTCTTCAGCTTCCGCTTGCCTTCGTAGTGGAGGATCGCGCCCTTCTCGTTGAGGGCCACGATGCTGCCGTAGGGCATCTCATGATCGACGATGCCGGCGGCCTGCACATAGGCATGGTGGATCTCCAGCTCGCTGCAGCCCGCCATGAAAGCGGCCCGGGCGGCATGGTGGCCCCGGGCGGCGATGACCGTGGCCTCCTCGATGCACTGCACTTCGTAGGCCGACTTGGTGGTGCGGTGCCAGTCCAGGCGGGCGGTGAGCCCCTCGGGATTCAGCGCCAGGCCGGCGGCCTGGGCGCGGTCCGTCTCGTTGCCGATGTAGGCCGCGCGGCTCGGCGTGCCCAGCAGCTTCCAGACCTCCTCCACGTTGCCCGCCTCCTCGATGTCGAAGGCGGCGGCCCAGAAAGGCTGGCCCAGGGGCGCTTGTTCGTACCAGAAGTCCTCGGGGGCGAAACGGATGAGCCGGGGACGCTTGCCTGGGCGGATCACCAGCACATGGTGGGGGCCGGCCATGGGGCACCAGTGGGCGAAGTGGGGCGTCGGATGGAAGGGCGCGTCCTGGTCGTCGGCGAAGTGGGTGTAGACCTTCCCGCTGGAGATCACCAGGGCGTCGAAGCCCGTCTGCTCGAGGGCTTCCTCCGTGGTGCGCTGGCGGTCGGCGATGTGGGCTTGAAAAGCGGCGGCGAGATCGGTCATGGGGTCATCCAGGTGAACGTTCAGGGTGTCAGAGGGCCGATGGATCGGGAAGTCAAAGGAAGCGCAGCGGCTTCTCCTCGGGCGCGAACCCGTGGCGGACGGCCTTCTCAAAGAAGAGGGCCAGGCTCTCCCGCTCCGCCTCGCCCAGGGTGTAGCTGATGTTCTCGGTGAGGTACTCGTGCAGCTCGATCTTGGTCCAGCCGATGGTGCGCCGGGCCTCCTCGATGATGGCGGGCAGCTGGGACTGGCCGATCTCCAGGCTCTTGTGGAAGAAGGAGGCCACGCCGCCGGGCACCGGCAGTTCCGGGGCGTCCTTCCGCACCAGCCACAGGGCGAAGACGAAGGGCAGGCCGGTCCAGGCGTGCCACTCCTCAGCGAGGTCAAGCACGAAGAGTCCCTGCCGCGGCGCCCGCATGGCGGCGTCCCCGATCATCAGGGCTGCGTCGTTCGCCGCCAGCATGGCCGGCAGGTCGGGCCCCATGTCCGTGACCGCGGGGCTCACGCCGTAGCGTTCCCGCAGCAGCAGCTGCGCCAGCACCACGCTGGTGCGGCTGGAGGTGTCCAGAGCCAGGCTGCGGATCTGCTCCGGCGGCACCTTCGAGAGGATCACCACGCTCCGCACCCGCTTCGGCGAGGCGATGCAGAGCCCCGGCACGATGCGCAGGTGGGGGATCCGCAGGTATTCGATGGAGCTGACGATGCCGGCATCGACCTCGCCATCCCGCAGGCGGTCGGCGCAGGCCGAGGGATAGTGGAACTTGAGGTGGAAGTGCTCCCAGCCCAGGCCGTGCTTGAAACCGTGGTTCAAGGGGGCGGCGTTCAGGTAGTCGATGATGGACAGGCGGAAGGGGGCGGCGGCCATGCCTTGAGTCTACCGGCCATTCCGGGCTCCGAACCCTTGGACAGGCCCCGTCAGCCTGCCATGATGCCTGCATGGTCCTGTGGCACTACGAGCTGAACACCCCGATGGGGCCCATGCGGGCCGCCTTCGACGTGCGCGGCCGCCTGAAGGAGCTGGTCCTCGAAGGTCATGATCCCCGCAAGACCAGCCCCCTGCCGCCCAGGGAACAGCGGGAAGCCAAGCGCTTCCTGGATCGCCAGCTGGATGCCTTCCTGGCGGGCACCCTCCGCACCTTCACCGTGCCCCTCGATCCCGTGGGCACCGCCACGGACCTGCGCATCTGGGACACGGTGCGGACCATCCCCTACGGCCAGTCCCGCCAGCCCGGCGACCTGGCCGCCTGGCTGGGGCTGGAGGAGGACGTGGTCATCATGGCCTGCTCGCGGAACCCCATCGCCCTGCTGATTCCGGCCCATCGGGTGGTCCTGCCCGGAGAGGGGCCCCTCCCGAAGGCGTTGCGCGACCTCGAATCCGGTCTTGGATGGCGGAAGCCCTGATCCCAAAAAACCGTGATTCTGACATGCTTAGGGTCATGCCGGCCGCCTTCCACCCCATCAGCACGCCCCTGGGAGACCTCGGCGCGGCCTTCGGCGGCGACGGCAAGCTGGTGCAGCTCGTCCGATTCCACGGGAAACCTCCCGACCCGCCAACCGGGCCCGCACCGAAGAGCCTGCCCTACCTCAAGCGCCAGCTGGAGGCCTACTTCTCGGGCAACCTGAGGGATTTCAACATCCCCATGGTCGCCGAGGGCACGGAGTTCCAGCAGCGCGTCTGGAAGGAACTCCAGAAGATCCCCTACGGCCAGGCCATCTCCTACCTGGAGCTGGCCCGGCGCCTGGGCGACGAGAAATGCATCCGCGCCGCGGCCCGGGCCAACGGGGCCAATCCCATCGTCATCCTCATCCCCTGCCACCGGGTCATCGGCTCCGACGGCTCCCTGGTGGGCTACGGCGGCGGGCTGGACATGAAGGAGTTCCTGCTCCGGCTGGAAGGGGTGCTCCCCAAGGCCCCGCCCCAGCCGAGGCTGCCCTTGGAATGGGACTGAATTCCGGCGGCGACCAGCGGAGGACTTCCCCGGGCGCGACCCGTAGCATGGAGCCATGCGCTGGTCGGACGAGCACCTCTACGAACGGATCCTGGCGAAGGACGCGTCCTTCGACGGCCGGGTGCTCACGGGCGTCCTCACCACCGGGATCTACTGCCTGCCCTCCTGCCCGGCGCGCAAGCCGCTGGCGGCCAACGTGCGCTTCTTCCCCGACGAGCCGGCCGCGCGGGCGGCGGGGCTGAGGCCCTGCAAGCGCT
Organism: Holophagaceae bacterium; assembly: GCA_017859995.1. Classification (GTDB taxonomy): domain Bacteria; phylum Acidobacteriota; class Holophagae; order Holophagales; family Holophagaceae; genus Geothrix. The sequence goes on from JAFJUR010000011.1 coordinate 12,733, forward strand.
GCCGGCCCGATGCGTTCTACCGGGGCGAGGACCCGGACCTGGCACGACTGGAATCGGCCATGGCCCAGGCCGCCGGGCACCCGTCAGAGGTGCCCGACGTGAATGCCCTGGCGAAGGCGGCGGGGGTGGGGCTCACCAAGTTGAAGGACCTGTTCCGGGCGCATGCCCACGCCGAACCGGCGGCTTTCCTTCAGCGTGCGCGCGTCCAGTGGGCCTGCGCCCGGCTGGCGGCGGGCGATGCCGACCTGGCGGATGTGGCTTTCGCCTGTGGCTATGGCAGTGCGTCGGGCTTTCACGAGGCCTTCCGTCGGCAGACGGGCCTCACGCCAGGCGCCTACCGCAGCCTGTTGGATGCCACCTCCTTCCGGTTGCCGCTGCCTGCGGGGCTGCGGATCCCGGACGTGCTCGCCTTCCATGGCCGCGATCCCGAGAGCGTTTCGGAACGTGTGGTGGGGCGGCGCCTGCGCAAGGCCTTCCTATGCGACGGCCGGCCCGCCGTCCTCATGCTCTCCTTCGGCGAAGACGTGCGCGTCGAGCTGACCGGCGCTGCGGGTCCTGGCGCCATGGCCAGGGCCCACGGCGCCGCCCTGCGGCTGCTGGGCTGGCAGGGGGACCCGGAACCCTTCGAGGCCGCCCATCCCGGACTCGCCCGGGGCCGGGAAGGCCTGCGGGTGCTGCTGACGCTGGATCCCTTCGAGGCCCTGGTCTGGGCCATCCTGGGCCAGCAGGTGAACCTGGCCTTCGCCTACGGGCTGCGCCGGGACCTGATCCGGCTCGCGGGCGTGCCGGTGGGCGACGGCCTCATCGCCCACCCCGATGCGCCGCGCATCGCCTCGCTGCGGATCGAGGACCTGCAGGCCCTCCGCTTCTCGCGGCGCAAGGCCGAATACCTGGTGCATGCGGCCGGGGAGGTGGCTTCGGGACGGCTGGATCTGGAGGGACTGATCACCGCCACGGGAGCCGCCCGGGCGCTGCTCTCCTTGCGGGGCTGCGGGCCCTGGACCGCCCAGTACGTGCTCATGCGGGGGCTCGGCTTTCGCGACGGGGTGCCCGTGGGGGACGCCGGCCTGACGCTGGCCCTGCAGCGGTGGTTCGCCCTGGACGCCCGCCCTGACGCCGCCGCGACGCTGCGGCTCATGGCGGCCTTCGCGCCCCATCGCAGCCTCGCCACCTTCCACTTCTGGGCCAGCCTGAAGGGCACCCCGGCGTGAGCGGCCTTCACCGGGTCGACACGGGCCTGGGATCGCTCCAGGTGGCTTTCGACGGCCAGGGCGCACTCCTCTACCTGGGTTTCGCCGGGCACGAGTTCCGGGAGGGGTTGCTGCGGAGGATCGCCCGCCTTCAGCCCACCGAGGCCCCGCGGGCGGAGGCCGTGGATCGGCTCGTGGCGCAGCTGGAAGGCTATGCGACCGGCCGGCGAAGGACCTTCGATGTGCCCCTGCGGCTGCACGGCAGCCCCTTCGAACAGCAGGTCTGGGCGGCGCTGCGGCGCATCCCCTTCGGCGAGACGCGCAGCTACGGGCAGCTGGCCGCCAACCTGGGCGACCCGAACCTCAGCCGCGCCGTAGGCCGCGCCAACGGCGCCAATCCCATTTCCATCCTCGTGCCCTGCCACCGGGTGATCGGCGCCCAGGGCGCCCTTACCGGCTATGCGGGCGGGCTCGACATGAAGGCCCGGCTGCTGCGGCTCGAGGGCGCCCTCAGGCCTTGACGGGCCGCAGGGGGCCCCGCTCCAGGGCCATGCGCGTCTCGCCGGTGGCGGCGAAGGCGGCCTTCAGCACGGCCAGGCCGCGGTCCATGTCCACCTCGCCGCAGCTGAAGAAGTCCACGGCCGCGAAGCCGTGCTCGGGCCAGGTGTGGATGGCCAGGTGGCTCTCCGCGATGATCACGGCCCCGCTCACGCCGTAGGGGCTGAAGTGGTGGAAGCTGTGGGTGACGATGGTGGCGCCGGAGGCTTCCGCCGCCCGCAGCATGGCGGAGGTGACGCGCTCAAGGTCGGAGAGGGCCGCCGGGTCGCAGCCGGTGAATTCGGCCAGCAGGTGATGTCCGAGGGCGGTCACGGGCGCCTCGAGAGCAGGGCCAGGCATTCCACGTGGCTGGTGAGGGGGAAGAGGTCGAGCACGGCGAGCTGGTCGAGGGACCAGGCGCCCGCGAGGCGCTTCAGGTCCCGGCAGAAGGCCGCGCCGTCGCAGCCCACCAGCACGAGTTGCCCCGCACCCGCCGTGGCCAGGCGCTCGCAGAGGGCCGGCTCCAGTCCGGCCCGGGGCGGGTCCAGCAGGATGACGTCCCCGGTGGCGCCGAGGCCTTCGGGCACCCAGGCGGCCACGTCCGCCACCAGGCATTCCGAGGGGAGGTCGGCGGCTTCCAGGTTGCGCCGGGCCCAGGCTACGGCCGCCTCGCCGGATTCCACCAGCACGCGGTGGCTGAAGCGGGCGCCGAGCAGGGCGGAGAACAGGCCCACGCCACCGTAGAGGTCGTACAGGGTGGCGCCCTTCAGGTCCCAGGTGCGCAGCAGGCCGCCGAAGGCCTCCGCGGCCCAGGGGGGGCTCACCTGGAAGAAGGCGCCGGGCTCATGCCGCAGGGTGGCCCCGCCGAGCCGGTGCACGATGGGCTCGGTGCTGCGGTGCCAGCCGTCGGGCTCGAGCAGCCAGGTCCGGCCCCGTTCGTCGGTGGCCCAGACGTGGTTGGCGGGCGTGCCCGTGGAGAGCTCCCACCGGCCGGGCCGGGTGGGCAGGGCAAGGCCGGCCAGGGCCTCCTGGAGCCGGGGGATCGCGTCGGAGAGGGGATCCGCGGCGGCGGGGCAGGCCCGGATGGGCACCAGGGCGTGGCTGTGGCGCTGGTGGTAGCCCAGGGCCGAGCCGTCCCAGTGCAGCTGGATGCGATGGCGGCGCGCCGAATCGGGCGCCGGGTGCCAGGTCCAGGGCACCGCCTCGCCCAGTTGGCGACGCAACAGGTCGGCGGCCATCTGGCGCTTGAGGTCAGGGGCGTGGCGCCCGGCTTCCCACAGCTCGCAGCCGCCGCAGCTTTCCGCCACGGGGCAGCCCGCCTCGGCCCGCCTCGAGTCGCGGGTGACCCAGCGGGTGACCCGGCCCTCGCCATGGCGGGCCTTCCAGATCACCTGGGCCTCCACCACCTCGCCGGGGAAGAGCGCGAGGGGCGCCTCCAGCAGGAGCAGCCGGCCGTCCTCGGAGCGGCCCACGCCCTTGCCGCCCCAGGCCAGGCGTTCGATGGGGCCCCGCCAGCTTTCCTTCGGGGCGGGGGAATTCCGATATGCTGGCGAAACCCTCGCCGATTTGGAGCCTGATTCCGCCTTGCGATTCACTGTCGCCGTCCCCCCTCAGCACCGTAACACCCTCCTGGACGGCGTTGCCGGGGAGATGCGTGAAGCCCTGGTCTTCGTGGAGTCCCCGACGGCGGACGTGGTCCTCGGCGGACCCGGTGAGGGGGTGTTCGCCGCCTGTCCCGCCTGGCCCGGCGCCGAGGCCGCCCTGGCGCTGCTGAGGGCCGGCTGGGAGCGGGCCAAGGACCGCCAGTCCATGAATCGCCTCCATGAGGTGGGCCGGGCGCTGGTCTCCGAGCAGAACCTCGATCGGCTGCTGGACCTGATCCTCTCCAAGGCCCGGGAGCTCCTCAAGGCGGAGGCCGGCTCCATCTACCTGATGAACGGGGAGGAGGAGCGCCGCGAGCTGCTCTTCGCGCACACCCAGAACGCCCTGGTGAACGTACCGTTCCACCGGGTCTCCATGCCCGTCTCCCGACAGACGCTGGCGGGTTTCGTGGCCCTCACCAGGGAGACGCTGAACCTGAAGGATGTCTATGGCATCCCCCCCGATGCCCCCTACCGGTTCAACGACAGCTTTGATCGGCAGGCGGGCTACCGCACCGTCTCCATGCTCGTCGTGCCCATGCTGGACACGGAAGGGCAGGTGCTGGGGGTGCTGCAGCTCATCAACCGCCGCGACGACGATAACGGGAAGGCCGGGATCTTCTCCCCCACGGACCAGGACCTGGCCCAGAGCTTGGCGGGGCAGGCGGCGGTGGCCGTGAAGAACGCCCAGCTGCGCTTGGAAATCGAGCAGCTGTTCGAGGGTTTCGTCGCGGCGTCTGTGACCGCCATCGAGGCGCGGGACCCCGTCACCAGCGGTCACTCGGGCCGGGTGGCGGACCTCACCGTGGGCCTGGCGGAGGCCGTGAACGCCACGCCCAACGGAACCTACGGCGACCTCCGCTTTACGGACCGCCAGCTGCGCGAGATCCGCTATGCCAGCCTGCTGCACGACTTCGGGAAGGTCGGCGTCCGCGAGCAGGTGCTGGTGAAGGCCAAAAAGCTGGATCCAGGCCAGCTGGAACTGATCCTCCAGCGGCTCCGCCAGCGGGAGCTGGAGGAGGCCCTGAACCTGCTTTCCCAGGCCTGGAAACGCGGCGAGCGGTACGACGCGACCCATTGGGAGCAGGTGGTGAAGGACCGCCAGGCCGAGAACGAGCGGCTCATGCACTTGGTCCGGCAGAGCAACGAGCCCACCGTGCTGGCCCAGGAAGTGGCCGAGGGGCTGGGCCTTCTGGAACACCTCGAGTACGCACACTGGACGGGCGACCGGCGGGCCGTGGTGGAGCCCGAGCACCTGGCCAGCCTCCGCATCCGCCGGGGCAGCCTTTCCGAGACGGAGCGGCTGGAAATCGAAAGCCATGTCACCCACACGTTCCGATTCCTGGAGCGCATCCCCTGGACTCGCGACCTGGCGGGCATTCCCGAGATCGCCTACGCCCATCATGAGCGCCTCAGCGGGCGGGGCTACCCGCGCCAGCTGGAGGCTCCCGCCATCCCCGTCCAGAGCCGGGCCATGGCCATCGCCGACGTCTTCGACGCCCTGACCGCCCGGGACCGGCCCTACAAGGGCGCGGTGCCCGTGGACCGCAGCCTGGCGATTCTGGAGGAGGAGGCCCGGGACGGGGCCCTCGACCGGCCCCTGCTGGACCTCTTCATCGAGGCCCGCATCTTCGAGCGGACGATTCCCCGGACCTGATGCTGGGGCGAGGGTCGGAGCCAGGGCCGGAGCTAAGGGTGGAGCCAGGGGCCTGGAGCCGGTAGGCTATAGGATTGGAGTGGCCATGTCTGAACGCGAACCGCGCACGATCGATCTGCAGGGGATCATGGACCTGCTGCCCCACCGCTATCCCATCCTCCTGGTGGACCGCATCCTCGACTACGAGCCCCAGCAGTGGATCCGGGGCTGCAAGAACATCAGCTACAACGAGCAGATCTTCCAGGGCCACTTCCCCAGCCGCCCGGTCTTCCCCGGTGTCTACATCATCGAGGCCATGGCCCAGACGGGCGGCTGCCTGCTCCTTCAGGACATCGAGGACCGCGCCCGCAAGGTGATCTACTTCATGGGCATCGACGGCGCCAAGTTCCGGAAGCCGGTCCTGCCCGGTGACCAGCTGGTGATGGAAGTGAAGGTGGTCCAGCTCAAGGGCCGCATCTGCAAGATGCGGGGCGAGGCCTTCGTGGACGGCCAGAAGGTCGCCGAGGCGGAATTCATGTCCATGCTGATGGACCTGGCGGAGGGAGAGGGAAAATGAGCGCTCAGATCCATCCGAGCAGCGTGGTGAGCCCGGAGGCCCGGCTGGGCGAGGGCGTGGTCGTGGGCCCCTTCTGCGTGATCGAGGGGAACGCCGTCATCGGCGCGCGCACGCTGCTGCGCAGCCACGTGGTCATCGGTCCCCACACGGAGATCGGCGAGGACAACGACATCTACCCCCACGCCACCCTGGGCATGGGGCCCCAGGACCTCAAGTTCAAGGGCGCCCCCACCCGGCTGAAGGTCGGGAACCGCAACGTGTTCCGCGAGGGCTGCACCCTCCACCGCGGCACCGAGGGCGGCGGCGGGCTGACCACCGTGGCCGACGACAACTTCCTCATGACCGGCTCGCACGTGGCGCACGACTGCCACGTGGGCAGCAAGAACATCTTCGCCAACTCGGCCACCCTGGCGGGCCACGTGGAAGTGGGCGACGGCTGCAACATCGGCGCCTTCTCGGCGGTGCACCAGTTCTGCCGCGTGGGCAACCACGCCTTCATGGGCGGCTTCACCGTGGCCACCCAGGACGTGCTGCCCTTCATGAAGACGGCCGGGGCGCGCGACACCAAGAGCTATGGCGTGAACACCATCGGCCTGCAGCGGAAGGGCTTTTCCGTCGAGGTGGTCGAGGGCCTCAAGAGGGCCCACCGCCTGCTGTTCCACGCGGGCCTGCTGCGCGAGGAGGCCATGGCCCAGACCGAGAAGGAACTGGGACACATCCCCGAGGTGGCCTACCTGCTGACGTTCATCCGCGAGGCCAAGCGGGGCGTGCATCGTGGCTGATCAGCCCGGTCCGGCCCGGCGCCACGCGACCCTCGCCATCATCGGCCTGCCCAACGCCGGCAAGTCCACCCTGCTGAACGCCCTGCTGGGCCAGAAGCTGGCGGCCACGAGCCAGATCCCCCAGACCACCCGGACCCGGGTGCTCGGCGTGGTGGATCGCGGCGACGTGCAATTGGCCTTCCTGGACACCCCGGGCATCCACCTCCCGAAGCACGCCCTCAATGAGCGCATGATGGCGCACGTGGAGCAGGCGCTTGAAGAAGCCGACCTGCTGCTCTGGGTGGTGGACGCGGACGACTACCTGGGCACGGGCGAGCACGCCCTGGCCAAGCGCCTGCGCAAGCTGGGCCGACCCACCTACCTGCTCCTGAACAAGATCGACCTGCTGTCCAAAGGCCGCCTGCTCGAGAAGATCGCCACCTACAAGGACCTGCTGCCCTTCAAGGAGATCGTTCCCATCGGCGCCAAGATGGGGCTGAACCTGGATCCCCTGTGGAGCATCCTCGAGCGGGACGCGACCCTGCCCGGATGGCCCTACCAGGAGGAGGTCTTCACGGACCAGACCGAGCGGTCCCTCGCCTCCGAGTTCATCCGGGAGAAGGTGCTCCGCAAGACCCGCGAGGAAGTGCCCCACGGCGTGGCGGTCCTGATCGAGCAGTGGCTGGAACTGGGCCATGAGGACTACCCGGAGGACCTGGGCCCAGAAGGTGTCTTTATCGCCGCGCAGATCCTGGTGGACCGGGATGGCCACCGCAAGATCCTGCTGGGCAGCGGGGGCGAGATGATCAAGGACATCCGCCAGAGCGCCCAGCGCGAGCTGAAGAAGCTCCTCCAGCGGCCCGTCCGCCTCGAGCTGTTCGTGAAGGTGGACGAAGGCTGGCGCGACCGGCCCGAGCGGCTGGATCGGCTGTCCATCTAGCGCGAAGGCGGCCTAGATCGACAGATCCGTGGCTCGGTGGTCTGCGTCCAGGGGCGCCAGGCCGGCGGTGCCGGTCACGGAGGTGTACTGGCCCCGGTCCGGGTCGAAGGCGAACACCTCGCCGGTCTCGATCTTGTAGACCCAGGCGTGCAGGTGCAGCATGCCGTTCGCCATGGCCTTGGCCACGGAGGGGTGGGTGCGGAGGTTCTCGAGCTGGACGAGGACGTTCTCCTCGACGGTGGCGTGGAGCAGCTCGTGGCCGTGCAGGTGCCCGTAGCTCTCCCACATGATGCGCTCGGTGGTCCGGGCGTGGGCGAGCCAGGCCTTGGTGGCGGGGAGCTCGCCGATGGATTCGGGTTCGAGCAGGGCCCGCATGGCGCCACAGTTGGAGTGGCCGCAGACGATGATGTCCTTCACCTTGAGGCTGGCCACGGCGAACTCGATGCCGGCGGCCATGCCGCCCATGCTCTCGAAGGGGGGCACGAGGTTGCCCACGTTCCGGAGAATGAACAGCTCGCCGGGCTGGGTTTGGGTGATCAGGTTCGGGCTGATGCGCGAGTCGGAGCAGGTGATGAAGAGGGTTTCGGGCGACTGGTCCTTGTCCAGGCGCTCGAACAGCTCCTTGTGGGAGCTGAAGATCTGGGTCTGGAAGGTGTGGATGCCTTGGACGAGTTTCTGCATTCCGCCAGTCTACCGGAGGTCAGGCGTGCGAATCGAGACCCGGTATCAGCGGCCCGAGCAGAAGCCCACCTGGCGACCCAAATTAGAGGCTCAGATTGGCCAGGTGCTGTTCTGAGGTGATGGGGGTGTTCGGCTCGTCGTGGATGATCTTGCCGTCGCGCAGCTTCACGATGCGGTGGGCGTGGCGGGCGATGTCCTCTTCGTGGGTCACCAGGATGATGGTGTTGCCCCGCTGGTACAGCTCCTCGAACAGGGCCATGATCTCGATGCTGGTCTTGGAATCCAGGGCGCCGGTGGGCTCGTCGGCCAGGAGGATGGAAGGGTCGTTCACCAGGGCGCGGGCGATGGCCACGCGCTGGCGCTGGCCGCCGGACAGCTGGTTGGGCATGTGGTCCGCTCGGGTGCCGAGGCCGACGTTCTCCAGGGCCTTGTGCGCCATCTCGTGGCGCTGGGCAGGGGTCTTGCCCGCGTAGATCAGGGGCAGCTCCACATTCTGAAGCGAGGTGGTGCGGGCCAGGAGGTTGAAGGTCTGGAAGACGAAGCCGATCTCCTCGTTCCGGATCTGGGCCAGGTCGTCGTCGGTCATGGCCGAGGCCAGCTTGCCGTTCAGCTCGTAGGTGCCGCTGGTGGGGGTATCCAGACAGCCGATGACGTTCATCATCGTGGACTTGCCTGAGCCCGAGGGGCCCATGATGGCCACGTATTCGCCTCGGCTGATTTCAAGGGAAACGCCGTCGAGGGCTCGCACCTCCATGTCACCCATCTGGTAGACCTTGGTGATGTTGGTGAGCCGGATCAGGGGAGCATCGGTCATGGAACCCTCGCAGGACCCCCGCGGGGCCTGTTCCATCTTCGCAGATGTGACCGGGGCGGTTTAGGGCAGGGCCCCGATTCCCGCTACAATCCTCCATCCGTCCGTGTTCCGGTAGGCAGGTCCTGATTCCCGATGATGTCATCCCTGATCCGATCCCTGGGTCGGCCGCTCCTGCGGCTGCGCTACCGAATCCATCCAGAGGGGCTGAACACCGTCGCTCCTGGCGAGGGTCCGGGCATCCTTTTCCTGGCCACCCACCCCACCCTGGTGGATCCCTTCCTCCTGATCTCGGAGCTGCACCGGCGCTTCGCGCCCACCCTGGTGGCGGGGCGGGATCACGCGGCCCCGGCTCCCCTCCGCTGGCTGGCGCGCCTCCTGGGTGCCAGGGCATTGCCGGACCCGGTTGATCACCGCGATCACTGCCGCGAGGCCCTCAACGCCGAAGTGATGGCCCTGGCCGCCGCGCTCGCCGCGGGCCGGAACCTGCTGCTGTTCCCCGGGGGCCGCCTGGCGCGTCAACGGACCGAGGACCTCGCCGACAACAGCGTGGTGGAGGCCATCCTCCGGCAGGCACCGGGAACGCGGGTGGTGGTGGTCCGGCTCCACGGCCTCTGGGGCAGCCGGTTCAGCGCGGCCTCCGGCTGGCGCCCCGTGCTGGGCCGCGAGCTGCTCAGGAGCCTGGGGGATCTCGTCGCCAACGCGATCTTCTTCATGCCCCGGCGCGACGTGCAGCTGAGGGTCGAGGAGGTCCACGACCTGCCCATCGGCCAGGGCCGGCTGGCCTTCAACCGCGCCCTGGAAGCGCACCTGAACCGGGATGCCACGCCCAGGACCCATGTGCCCTACCTCGTCTGGAAGGACCACGCCCCCCGCACGCTGCCTGAGCCGCCGCGGCCCCGGGTGGAGGGCAATCCCCGCGCCGTGCCACCCCAGGTGAAGGACGCGGTTCGCCGCCACCTTCAGGCGGTGACCGGGGTGGCGGATATCCAGGAGTCCCAGTCCCTGGTGCTCGACCTCGGAATGGACGCGCTGGCCCATCGGGAGCTGGAACTCTGGATCCAGCGGGCCTACGGCTATTCCTGCAGCGATCCGGCCTCCCTCCAGACGGTCTCCGACCTGTTCCTGGCCGCCACCGGCGCGGCGGTGTCCCTGCGCCAGGGTGAACTCAAGCCCGTTCCGCATGCCTGGTTTCACTCCCGGACCGACCTGCCCATCGAGATGCCCGAGGGGGACACGATCCCCGAGGTCTTCCTGCGCCAGGCCCGCCGCGATCCCCGCCGCGTGGTGCTGGCCGATCAGACCGGGGGCGTGAAGACCTACCGCGACGTGCTCACCGCCATCCTGGTGCTCAAGCCGCTCTTCGAAGCGCTGGAAGGCACCCATGTGGGCCTGATGCTGCCCGCGTCCGGCGGGGCCAGCATGATCTACCTGGCCCTGCTCTTCGCCGGCAAGACGCCCGTGCTGGTGAACTGGACCGCCGGGGCCCGCAGCATGGCCTACGGCCTGGATCTGGTGGGCGTGAAGCACGTCATCACCGTGTCCACGCTGATGAACCGCCTGGACGCCCAGGGCGTGGATCTTTCCGCCGTGAAGGGGCGCCTGCTGCTGCTCGATGAAGCCGGCAAGAAAATCACCCTCGCCACCAAGCTGGCGGCGGCCTTCCGGGCCCGGTTCAACTGGGCGCCGCTGCTGACGGCGAGGCCGCCCGAAACCGCGGCGGTGCTCTTCACCAGCGGCAGCGAAAGCCATCCGAAGGCGGTGCCCCTCAGCCACGGCAACATCCTGACGAACATCCGGGACGCCACCCAGGCCCTGAACTTCCGCCAGGACGAGCGGGTCATGGGCTGCCTGCCGCCCTTCCACGCCTTCGGCCTGACCACCACCACCATCCTGCCGATGCTGGTGGGCCTGCGCGTGGTCTACCACCCCAACCCCACCGAAGGGCGCATGCTGGCCCGCATCATCGAGGCCTACCACGCCACCCTCCTGGTGGGCACGCCCACCTTCCTGGGCGGCATTCTCCGAATGGCTGAGGACCGCCACCTGGAATCGCTGCGCATCGTCGTCTCCGGCGCCGAGAAGTGCCCCGAGCAGGTCTACGCCACGCTGGCCCGCCGGTGGCCGAAGACCACCGTGCTGGAAGGCTACGGCATCACCGAGTGCTCGCCAGTGGTGTCGGTCAACCGCGAGGACGACCCGCGCACCGGCACCATCGGCAAGCCCCTGCTCTCCGTGGAATGGGCTATTGTCGACCTGGACACGGGCCGCCGCGTGGAGCCAGGCCAGCCGGGGATGCTGCTGGTGCGCGGCCCCAGCGTGTTCTCCGGCTACCTCAATCCGGATGTGGATTCTCCCTTTGAGACCTTCGAGGGCCGCCCTTGGTACCGCACCGGCGACTTGGTCTGCCAGGACCGTGGCGTGCTCGTGTTCTCCGGCCGCCTCAAGCGGTTCGTGAAGCTGGGAGGCGAGATGGTGTCCCTGCCGGCCATCGAGGAGGCCCTGTCTCAGCGCTTCCAAGGGGACGACGAGACCGAGCCCCTCCTGGCCGTCGAAGCCTCGCCGGAAGAGCTCAATCCTGACCTGATCCTCTTCTCCGTGGCGGGCATCGCCCGCGATGAGGCCAATGCGGCCATTCGCGCGGCGGGCCTATCCACTCTGCACAACATCCGGGTGGTCCGCCACATCGACCACATCCCCACCCTCGGCACCGGCAAGACCGATTACCGCGCCCTCAAGGCCTTGCTGACCGAGACCCCCGCCTAGGCCTCTGCCTCGATCAGCAGGGCCAGGCCCAGGCCGCCGCCGATGCCCAGGGTGGCGATTCCCAGGTGGCCGCCCCGCTGACGCAGCTGGTGCGCGAGGGTGCAGACGATGCGTGCCCCCGTGGCGCCGATGGGATGGCCCAGGGCCACGCCGCCGCCGACGACGTTCAACCGCTCCGGCGGGATGCCCAGCTGCCGCTGACAGACCAGGAGCTGGGCGGAGAAGGCTTCGTTCAGTTCCCAGAGGTCGATGTCGGACACCGCGAGGCCATGGTCGGCCAGCAGCCGCCGTACGGCCGGCACCGGGGCCTCCCCCATGTCCAGGGGATCCACCCCGGCCTCGCGCCAGCCCAGGATGCGCGCGAGCGGAACCGCGCCGTCCGCCTGATCGCGCCGGGCGAGGAGCAGGGCGGCGGCGCCGTCGGCGAGGGCCGAGGCGTTGCCGGCGGTGACCTGTCCCTGCGCCTCGAAGACCGGCGCGAGGCGGGCCAGGGCCGCCTCGGTCACGCCGGGCCGAATGGCCTCGTCGTGATCCAGTTTCGGGTGGGGCAGCATCTCGGCCTGGAAATCGGCCGCGGCGGCTCGGTGGTGACTTCCTGCCGCCCAGGCGTCGGCCTCAAGCCGGGTGACGCCCCGCTTGGCCGCCAGGCGCTCGATGGTCTCGCCCATGAGGAGCCCCGTCGCTGGGCAGCGCAGGCCATCCTGGTGCATGACGTCCGGCAGGTCGCGGTGACCCATGCGAAAGCCCCAGCGCAGGCCTGGGACCAGGTGGGGCGTGTCGGACATGGCCTCGCTGCCTCCGGCCAGGACCGGGGCAGCAGCGCCGGCCTTCAGGCGCTCGGCGGCCAGGATGACGGTTTGCAGGCTGGAACCGCAGGCCATGTTCACGGTGAAGGCCGCTGTGTCCGCGGGAAGGCCAGCCTGCAGGGCCAGGGTGCGGGCGGGATTCATGCCCTGGGTGTGGCTTCGGGCCATGCCCCAGAGCAGACTGCCGGGCCGGGGCAGGGCGGGGTCATGGAGAATCCCCTCCACCGCCGCCCGCCCCAGGGCCACGGCCCCCAGGCCGGCCAGGCTTCCGCCATACCGACCCTGGGGCAGCCGGCGGGCCGCGAGGATCACCACGTCCTGGGCATGTTTCACCGGGCATGCTCCCAATCGTCAGGGGTGGGTTCCCGTGGTCCCAGGCGGGCGTCCGGAGGGAACCAGGCGTCCCAGAGGGCGAGGTGCCGGGCGATGTACTCCCGGGTCCAGATCCGGATCCTTGAAACCAGAGGGCGGTCGTCGGTGCGGGCGGGCACGCCCCAGGCCTTGAGGCCCATGCGGTCGGCCAGGTACAGGGCCCGGGGCAGGTGGAAGTCAGAGGTCACGATCACCACCTGGCGCTGCCCGAACACGACCTGGGCGCGGCGGAGGCTGTCCCAGGTGCGCAGGCCCGCGTAGTCGCTGACGATATGGGTGGGCGGCACGCCCTGCTTCACGAGCCAGCGCCGCATGGCTTGGGGCTCGTTGTAGGTGGGGTGGCGGTTGTCGCCGGACACCAGGAACCAGCGCACCCGGCCGCTGCGATAGAGATCCAGGGCCGTGCGGAGCCGCCCTTCCAGGATGGCGGTGGGCTCTCCGTCTCCGTACACCCCGGCGCCGAGGACCAGGACTGGGCCTCCCACGGGGGGGAGCTGATCCGCGGAGAAGATCTGGAGGTGGTGCATGGCGGGGAACCTTCCCAGGGTCCAGAGCAAGTCTCCGGCGAGGGCGAGCGCCGGGACCAGCAGGACTGGCCAACGGCGTTGCCAGCAGCGATGAAGGAAGGCGGAGATCGGCATCGTGAGTTAGCATAGACCTTTCGCCCGCCGAGACCCATGGACCTCCGAACCCCGAGAGACCCCTTGATGAACATGAGCCCTGACCTTTCCGTCGCCCCGTTCCGGAGCACCCTGCCGGGGGCCGTGCGGAGCCTGGCGCCCCTGGCCCTGCTCCTCGTGGCGGGGGGCCTCGGGTGCTTCCGCGCCACCGGTGTGGCCCGGCCCTCCGTGGCCGTGGAAGAGATACCTGCCACGGGCGGCGACCGCGTGGCCGGATTGAAGGCGACCGCGGGCCCGGGCGACTTCTACCTGGGGAACGATTCCGTGCAGCTTGCCGTCGACGGCGCGGCCTTCGGGGACCGCGAGGGCCAGTTCGGCGCGCCCTCGGGCGGGGCCGTGCTGGACGTGGGCTCCATCTCCCTGGATCAGAGCTTCCACCGCGTGTCGGTGCCGACGGACATGGTGGAGCGCTTCGGGCCCGTGGCGAATCAGGATCCCGATCTGCCGCTGGTCTTCGACCGCTACATGCCCGGCACCGGCGTCAATTCCGTGAACCTCGAGATGCAGGGCTACCTCCTCGATCCCAAGGGGAAGCTCGGGGTGGCCACGGACGGCCAGGGTCGCGTGAACGGCGTGACGGTGACCCACCGGATCACCCTCAACAAGGCCGAGAATTTCTTCACGCTGGAAACCACCCTGGCCAATGCCAGCGGGGCGGTGCTGCCCATCCGCAACCTGGGCGACCACCTGTCCCAGCGGGGCGGGGGCTTCCGTTTCAACGTTCCGGCCGTGTCCACCTTCGCCGGCGCGCCGCTCAACACCTGGGGTGTCGAGATTCCCGGCTCGGATTTCACCACCCCGCTCACGAGCAGCGTGGTGGCCCCCATGGTCGGCCTCATGGGCGCCGAATCCGCCGCTTCGACCTACGACTCCCACGCCTCCCTGGGTATCCTGCCTCTTGATGCGGATAGCCTTCTGGTGGCCTCGGATCCCCAGTTCGCCCTGACCGAAAACCGCCCCCTCTTCCCCGGAAGGCTGGTGGTCGGTGGTCCGGCGGTGGCCAGCCTGGCCAGCGGCCAGTCCATCACCTACCGGCGCCGTCTCTACGTTCTGGGCGGGCCCAGCTATTCCCCATACCTGTTCCCGGCGCAGGCTACGGCCGTGTTCAACGAGATGGCCCTGGCGGGGGCGGCCTTCCGGAATGAGGGCATCGGCAACCTGGTCTACAACTCGTTCGGCACGGCGCTCCGCGGTGGCCCGCTTCAGGCCGAGTACAAGTTCGAACGGTACACCTACACGGGGGCGGTCCCCTTTGACCTTGCCGACCCCGCCAATCCCGCCAACCAGCCCGAGAACTGGCGCCTGGAGCGGGTGGAATGGCGCGAACCCACTGAACTCCCCACCGAAGCGTTCTATCCCAAATTCACGGGGGAGATGTCCTGCTACATCCCGGCGATTCCGAACGGCGCCACCGGCCAGACTCAGCGCTACCGCCTTTCGGTCCGGAACCGGCTCCAACAGGGGGCCCCGCTCTACCTGGGCACCAACACCAACGACAGCACGCGATCACTGCTGCCGACGCCAATCACGCCGAGCAAGACCCTGGCGTGGATCGTGGCCGAGAAGCTCAGCCCGGAGCGGGCGGATGTGATCGACTCTGCGGGCAATGTGGTGCGCTTGAAGCAGACGCCCCATTTCTTCAATGCGAGACAGGCTGGCACCCTGGAATTGAGCGGGCTGAATCCCCTGCGCTTCACGTTCCAGGGCATTGGCGTGCCTGATCCGGAAGTCCAACGCACACGCAAGCTCTCCAGCGGGTTCAGCGAGATTCTCAAGGGGAAGGCGATCCTGCTCGGGAATTACGGCGCCTATCAGTACGCCGCTGGAAACCAGTTGTTCGGCACCGCCTTTGGATCAGCGGCGGCCACGGCATTCATGTACTTCTCGCCCGGCGACTACCTGGCCTACGCCACCCGTGGCCCCATGTCCAACCTCGATTCCCTGCCGGTGAAGGCTTTCGATGGCCAGCTCGACTACACGCACAGCTTCGTGGTCGCGCCGCCCACCCTGCCTTCGGGCTGGACCAGCTTCGACCTCCCTGCACCGACCCAGGCGACCACGGGCGGGTTCAATCCCGGGGAGTTGCTGAGCTCGGCCCTGGCCGAAGGCGTCCAGATCGTGGCGCGCACGGAAGAAGATGTCCTCACCGATCCGGCAGCGTTGCGGGCAGAGTTCAGGGCTGAGATCGATGGTCCCCTGGTGACGGATGCCCAGCGTGCGCCGGTGGGCAACGATCCATTCGTGGTGGGCGCCCGCAGTGCCTCCCTGGCCGATGGCTTCGCGACCGCCCTGTTCACGCCGGCACCGACGGGACACCGCAACGGCGGAGCCCGACCTTCCAAGGGCTGGAACCTGGCCGACTTCATCACGCAGGCGGAGGGCGCCTACACGGTGGTGCACCAACCCCGCGGCCCCAAGGGGCTCTTCACCGTCCGGGCCTTCGACCGCACCGTACCGCTGGGAACGGGCGTCAACGCTTGGTGGACCCAGACCGGTCCCGCCTCCCTCGGCAAGCGCCTGGGTGATTTCGACGCCCTGGAACTGCTCCGGGCAGAAGGTTGCAACCCGGCGGATCCCACGGCCTGGTACGCGGAATTCAGCCAGGTGCGCGACGATTGGTATGCCCTCTTGAACCAGCAGGCACCTGGCGCCTTCACCAAGGGCCTGGGCCTGTCCGCCGCCCGGTTCAGCCTGGATACCCCGGTGGGCCTGTCGCGCACCTACCTGAATGTGAGCGAATCTTTCGGTCAGGACAACCTGGGCCCCGTGCTCAGGGCCCTGAGGAATGGCGCCGCTGTGGCCTCCACCGGCCCCCTGGTGATCGCGACCGTGGATGGCGTGGGTCCCGGCGGGCTCGCCACCACGTCGACGTCGAGCGTGAGCCTCACCATTCTCCTGCATGCGCCGGACTGGGTTCCCGTGGACGAAGTGCGGGTGGTGGTCAATGGCGCTGCGCCCATCAACGTCCCTTTGGCCAGCTTCACGGTTTCCGCCACCGTGTCAGGACTCCGGACGGCCACCGTCACCGTGCCGCTGCCCGCGGGCAAGGATGCCTGGCTGGTGGTGGAGGCCGGCGTGGCCCGGACCCAGACCGGGCCCTATGCCACCGGAACGCCCTGGAACAAGATCATGAAGGGCATCTATCCCATCGCCGTCACCAATCCCATCTTTGTGGATGCGAACGGCGGCGGGTACACTCCTCCCGGGCTCTAACCTAAGCAGGGGTGGTGATGGCGGACTGGCTTCCGGAACGGCTTCCGGAGGATATCGACGCGGAGCGGTCGTTCCTGGCGACCTGCTGCGCCCCCGGCGCGGGCTTCATCGCCAGCGAGGCGGTGTTAGGCCCAGGTCGAGGTCAATTCCCTCACCTTGAAGGATGCCCTCGACCAGGACGACAGCCTGAACAAGGTGGGAGGATACCCCGGCCTGGTCGAGCTGCTGGCCGGCGAGGATGTGGAACGGCCCCAGATCCTGGCGGACGTCATCCGGCGGAAGGCCAAGCTGCGGAGGCTCGTGCACCTGGGCGCGCAGTTGGTGCGCCAGGCGGCGGAAGAAGATGAAGCCCCGGAAGTGCTGGTGGATCAGACGGCGCAAAGCCTCTTCCACCTGGCTCAGGGCGATGCCAAGGCCAAGGGGCTGCTGTCCATCCAGTCCGTGGCCGACGATGCCATGGACCGCCTGGCGGACCGTATGGAAGGGCGGCTCTCCCCCGGTGTCCGCGTGGGCTTCACCCGGTTCGACGAGCTGACCCAGGGCTTCCAGCCCGGCAACCTCATCGTGCTGGCGGCTCGCCCCGGCATCGGCAAGACCGCGCTCGCCCTGAACTGGATCCTGCGGGCAGCGCAAGAGCGCGATGGCCGGCCCGGCCACTGCGGCGCCTTCTTCAGCCTCGAGATGAGCCACGAAGAGGTCTTCATGCGCCTCCTCGCGGCCCAGAGCCAGACCAACATGAAGGATCTTCAGTCCGGGCGGGCTACGGGCCGGATGGAGCACGTCATGCGCTGCCGGGATGAGCTCGTCCAGATGCCGCTCTTCATCTGCGACCAGGCCTCGATCACCGTGCCCCAGATCCAGAACATGATCGTGAAGCAGGGCAGCCAGAGCAACCGCCGCGTCGAGTTCGTCATCGTGGACTACCTGCAGCTGCTCAGCAGCCCCGAGGGCAGCCGCGGCGCGAAGCAGAACGAAGCCGTGCGCATCGGCGAGATCAGCCGCGGCCTCAAGCTCATGGCCAAGGATTTCGGCATTCCCGTGGTGGTGCTGTCCCAGCTGAACCGCGAGGTGGAACATCGCACCGGCGGCCGTCCCCAGCTCAGCGACCTCCGCGATTCCGGCGCCATCGAGCAGGATGCCGACATGGTGGCCTTCATCCACCGGAAGATGATGCCCTCGGCCACCGAAGAGCCCGACAACTCTGCCGAGCTCATCGTGGCCAAGCACCGCAACGGCCCCACGGCCATCGTGCAGCTGCACTTCCAGGGCGAGTACGCCATGTACCGGGAGATGGTCCGCGAGACCTCGCCCTACGCATGAAGCGGCGGCCTGGCGGCCGCCGCTTCATGAACCGCTTCGCCGCTACTCCAGGCCGAAGGTGGACGTCTCCAGCTCCTTCTTCTCGGTATCGCCCCCTGTCGGAGGCGATACGCGAGACTTCTCTTTTGGAGGTTTGGACCGTCTGATTGGCCGTCACTCCAGGCCGAAAGTGGACGTCTCCAGCTCCTTCTTGACGAAGGCCATGAACAGGTCGCCGGTGGCGCCGTCGATGATGCGGTGGTCGAAGCCGAGGCTGCTGAACATCATCTGGCGGATGGCGATGAAGTCGGTGCCGTCGGGGCCGGTGATGACCACGGGGCGCTTCACGATGGCGCCCACGCCCTGGATGGCCACCTGGGGCTGGTTGATGATGGGCAGGCCGAAGGTGTCGCCGTAGACGCCGGGGTTGGTGATGGTGAAGGTGCCGCCGCTGATCTCGTCGGGCTTCAGCTGCTTGGTGCGGGCCCGTTCGGCCAGGTCGTTGAGGCTGCGGGCCAGGCCGCCCAGGTTCATCATGTCGGCGTTCTTCACCACGGGCACGATGAGGCCCCAGTCGAGGCTCACGGCGATGCCGAGGTTGATGTCCTGCTTGTAGATGACGTTGTCACCGTCGATCGAGGTGTTGGCGACGGGATAGGCCCGCAGGGCCTTGCAGGCGGCCATCATGATGAAGGGCATGAAGCTCAGCTTGGTGCCGAACTGGGCCTCGAAGGCCTTCTTGTGCTTGTTGCGCAGCTGAGCCACGTGGGTCATGTCGATTTCGAAGACCGTGTAGACGTGGGCCGAGGTGCGGCGGCTGGCCACCATGTTGTCCGCGATGATCTTCCGCATGCGGCTCATGGGTTCGATCTTCACGCGCTCGCCGGGGGCGAAGGCGGGCGCCGCGGGCGCGGGGGGCACGGAGATGGCGGCGGCGATGCCCAGGGTGGGCGCGGAAGGATCATGCACCGCGGGCAGGGCGGGGGCGATGCTGGCGGCGACGGGAGCGGCGGCAGGCCCCTTGGCGAGATGGGCTTCCAGGTCTTCCTTGGTCACGCGGCCGGCCTGGCCGGTGCCGGCCACCCGGCTGAGGTCCACGCCGTGCTGCTTGGCCATTTCGCGGACGAGGGGGCTGCTCTTGGTCTTGAGCCGCCCCTCGAGGCTGTTGTCATCCTCGTCGTGGAGCGGTGCCGGAGCGGCGGCGGCGGCCGGGGCCGCTGCGGCGGGGGCGGGCGCGGCGGCCGGCTTCGCGGCGCCGCCGGGCTTCTCGGAGGCGTCGCCGATGCGCGCGACCACGCTGCCCACGGGGACGGTGACGTTCACGTCCACGAGGATCTCCAGGAGGGTGCCGGCGGCCGGGGCCGGGATCTCGGCATCCACTTTGTCGGTGCTGATCTCGTAGAGGGTGTCGTCCTTGGCGATCACGTCACCCACCTGTTTGTGCCACTTCAGCACGGTGGCTTCGGCGATGCTTTCGCCCATCTGGGGCATGACGACGTCAAAGGCCATGGTTTGCTCCTATGCGGGAAGGGGGGCGGGGAGGGGAGGTTCGGCGAGGTGGTGCCGGGTGAGGGTCTGGAAGGCCTGCGCCGTCTCCAGCAGCATGACATCCGAAAGGGCCGAGCCGATGAGTTGGATGCCGACGGGCAGGCCGGAGGCGAAGCCCGCGGGCATGGCGAGGCAAGGCAGGCCTGCGAGGGGCGCGGTCACTGTAAACGCATCGGCGAGGTACATGGCCAGGGGATCGTCGGTCTTCGTGCCGAAGGGGAAGGCCGTGCCCGGACTGACGGGCGCGGCCAGGAGATCCACCTGTTCGAAGGCCTGCAGGAAATCCCGGGTGATGAGGGTGCGCGCCTTCAGCGCCTTGAGGTAGAAGGCGTCGTAGTAGCCCTTGGAGAGGCAGAAGGTCCCGAGGAGGATGCGGCGCTTGACCTCGGCGCCGAGCCCTTGGTCCCGGGAATCCGAGATCATCTCCCTCAGGCTTCCCCCCGCGGCCCGGGGGCCGAAGCGGACCCCGTCGAAGCGGCTGAGGTTGCTGGAGACTTCGCTGGTGCAGATCAGGTAATAGGTGTCGATGGCGTACCGGGTGTGCGGAAGGCCGATCTCCCGGATCTCCGCGCCCTGGTCGGCGAACACCCGCAGCGCGGTGTCGAGCACTCCGCGCGCCTCGGCCTCGAGGCCCTCTCCGAAGTACTCCCGCGGCAGGCCGATGCGCAGGCCCTTGAGGCTCCTGGGTCGCAGGGCCGCGAGGCGCTCCGCGCCCGGCAAGTCCACCGAGGTGCTGTCCAATGGGTCCTTCCCCACCATGACCCCCAGGGCCAGGGCGAGATCGCCGGCCGACGGGGCGATGGGACCCACCTGGTCGAGGCTGGAGGCCATGGCCGTGAGGCCGTAGCGGCTCAGCACGCCGTAGGTGGGGCGCAGGGCGGTCACGTTGCAGAAGCTGGCGGGCAGGCGGACCGAGCCGCCCGTGTCGCTGCCGAGGGCCAGGGGGGCATAGCCGGCGGCCACGGCCACCACAGACCCGCTGCTGCTCCCGCCGGGCACCCGGGAGGTGTCCCAGGGATTGCGCGCAGGCTCGAAGGCGCTGTATTCGCCGCTGGACCCCATGGCGAATTCATCCAGGTTGGCCTTGGCCACTGGCACCGCGCCCGCAGCCAGCAGCCGGGCCACCACCGTGGCGTCGTAGGGGGCCCGGTAGCCATCCAGGACCCGGGAGCCGCAGGAGACCTGCACACCCGACCAATGGAGGTTGTCCTTGAGGACGATCGGCAGGCCGAGCACCGGGGTGCGCTCGCCCGCTCGGAGGCGGGCGTCGGCCCGCCGGGCCAGCTCGAGGCTGCGGGCCTCGTCGGTGGCCAGGACGGCATGCAGTTGGACATCGAGGGCCCGGATCCGATCGAAAGAAGCCCGGGTGAGGGCCTCGGAGGACAGGTCGCCAGCATCAAGGCCTTCGCGCCAATCCACCGCCGTGCCCACCGCCATCCGTACGCCTCCAGAGCCTCCTAGTGTGCCATCCGGACCCAGTCCCTTCCAGCCCAGGTCTACCATCTCCTGCCAGGATTCCATCCGCCTTCTGAGCGTGGGGCCTGCACTCTGGATGGAAATAGGCTACCATCCTCTGCTCAAGCCCTGTCCTTCCATCCCGTTCGGCGTGCCGCTCGGGAGCCCTGCCTGGATTGCCATGAATCCCTTTCAAGTACTGGAAATCCCGCCCGACGCCTCGCCCGAGGACATCAAGGCCGCCTACCATCGGCTGGCGAAGCGGTGGCATCCGGACCGTTACACCGGCGCCGAGAAGGAAGAGGCGGAATCGAAGTTCAGGGAACTGGCCGAGGCCTTCAGCGTGCTGAAAGATCCTGCCAAGCGGCTCACGCTCCAGCAGCAGATGCCGAAGGTCCAGCCCACCGTCCCGGGCGTCGAGGCCCGGGAGCCCGAATCCGCCCAGGAGCGCACCCCGGAGGACTGGGCCGCCATGGCCAAGGCCGCCTTCGAGGAAGGGAAGGTGGACCAGGCGCGTGCCCTCATCCACTACGCGATCCGCCTGGATCCCGACAAGGCCCAGTACCATGCGCTGCTCGCCTCGATCCTGGAACGGGAGGGCGGCGACCTCCGGGCCGTGGTGAAGGCGCTCGAAACGGCCGTCAAGCTTGCGCCGCGCGACGTGGAGAGCCACATCCGCCTGTCCCAGCATTTCCAGACCCTCGGCATGACCGCCCGGGCCCAGCGGCACCTGCAGCTGGCCAGGGAAATCGCGCCGAAGCACCCGAAGCTCCGGACCCCCAACCCGAAAGGCGCCCATGCAGCGGGCGGATCCAAGAAAGGGAAGGTCCCCGAGCCACCCCCGGGCATCGTAGATCAACTGAAGGACCTGTGGGGCCGATTGACGGGAAAGGGTTGATCATGGGGATCCATGCCGCGGGCACCACCGATGTCGGTTGCGTCCGGAAACACAACGAAGACAGCTTCCTGGCGGACTCGACCCTCGGCCTGTTCGTGGTGGCGGATGGCCTCGGCGGCCACGCCGCCGGTGAAGTGGCCAGCCGCATCGTCGTGGACACGGTGGCGCGGTTCGTGGGCGAGACCATGGAGAAGGACCGCACCTGGCCGGTGGAGTACGATCCTTCCCTCAGCTACGACGGCAACCGCCTGAAGGTCGCGCTGCTGCTCTCAGACCAGGCCATCGCCGAGGACATCCGCCGGAACCCCGAGCGCGAGACCATGGGATCCACCGTGGTGGCGGGGCTCTTCAACGGGCCGAAGCTCACCCTGGCCCACGTGGGCGACAGCCGAGCCTACATCTTGGGGGCGGACGGGATCCGCCAGGTTACGCGGGATCACAGCTGGGTCGCCGAACAGGTGGCCAACGGCATCCTCACCCCCTCCGAGGCCCGGGTCCACCCCTTCCGGAACGTCATCACCCAGGCTCTGGGGAATGGCGGGGAACTTGAGGTGGAGATCCAGAATCTTGAACTTTCCATTTCGGAGCGACTCTTGCTTTGCTCCGATGGCCTGTCAGGAATGATCGGCGACAAACAGATCTGGGACATTGTGGAGCAGGCTCCTGACCTTCAACAGGCTGTGGATTCACTCATTTCCGCGGCCCGTGAACATGGAGGCGAGGACAATATCACAGCCATTCTGGTTAGCTGGGAGTCCGAGGAAGCCTGACGCAAGCATAGTTAAACTTGACCTAATCCATTCCGGCGGTACTCTTTCCATTACCTAAATTCTCCAAGTGAGGCATCCGGTGGGTCTTTTCGGAAGCAAACCCAAAAGTCTTGTCGGCTTGGATATTGGATCCAGCTCGGTGAAAGTCTGCGAACTCCAGCAGATGGGCAAGGGCGCCAATATCCGCTACCGACTGCAGAAACTGGGGCAGGTGGCCCTCCCGGCTGATGCCATCGTGGACGGAGACATCATGGATAGCAACGCCGTGGCGGCTGCTATCCGACAGGTACTGGCAGAACAGAAAATCAAAGCCAAAGATGTGGCGATCTCCGTCTCTGGTCAGCAGGTGATGGTCAAAAAAGTGACATTTCCGCTGATGAGCCAGGCTGAGCTGGCGGAGTCCGTCCGCTGGGAGGCCGAGAGCTTCTTCCCCGCCGGCCAGGGGTTGGATTCCTACGCCCTGGATTACTACCTGATCGAGGAGCGGTCCGGCGAAGGCAACATGGACGTGGTGCTGGTGGCCTGCCGCAAGGACAAGCTGGAAGCCTACGTCAGCTGCGTCGCGCAGGCGGGCTGCAGCCCCAAGGTGGTGGACGTCGATGTCTTCGCCATCCAGAACGCCTACGAGGTGAACACCCAGGGCGGGGGCCGGGATGAGGTGGTGGCCCTGGTGAACATGGGCGCCACTTTCACGAACCTCACCATGATGGTGGGCGGCAAGTCCGTCTTCTGGCGGGACATGGCCTGGGGCAGCGGACGCTACTCCGAGAAGCTCATGGAGGACTGGGGCGTGAGCCGGGAAGCGGCGGAGCGCCTGAAGCGGAACCAGCCTTCGGAGGGCCGGGAACCCGAGGAGGTCCAGCCTTCCATCAACGCTGTGTCCGACGCGTTCGCCGACGAACTCACCCGCACCCTCGATTTCTTCAAGAGCAGCTTCAAGGTGGACCGGCTCGATCGTGTGCAAGTCAGTGGCGGCGGATCCATGATCCACGGCCTGATGGAAGTTCTCGGCGACCGGCTCCGGGTGTCCGTGGACCGCTTCAATCCCTTCCAGCTCATTGAAGTTGATGGCCGCACCGAGGACCCTGTCACGGTCCGCGAGATCGGCGGCGGCGCGGCGGTCGTCGTCGGGCTGGCACTGCGCCAAGTGGGGGACCGATGATCAAGATCAACCTGCTCGGTGATGCGCTGGGGCAATCCGGCGCGAAGAAGGGCGGCGACAAGGCGACAGCCGAGCCCGTCCAGGTCTATACAGGCGAGGGCGGAAGCCGCGCCAGCCTCCCCATCGCGGGTGTGGTGGTGGGCCTCGTGTTCGCCGCGCTCGGCGGCGTCTACTACCTCTGGCTGAACAGCGAGTTCACCAAGGCGGAGAAGCGGAGAACCGAACTGGAGCGCGACAAGAAGCAGTACGAACCCTACATCGCCCTGGAGAAGAAGTTCCGGGAGAAGAAGGACGCCCTCCAGAAGAAGGAAGAGGTGATGACCACCCTCAAGCGCCAGCAGGCCCTGCCGGTGCACTTCCTGGAAGAGCTCGCCAACAGCCTCCCCGATGACGTCTGGTTCAAGAAGATCTCCCAGAAGGGAGCCATGATCACCGTCGAAGGCGAGGGGCGGAACTTCGAGTCCATCAATGCCTTCTACGGGAACCTGCAGTCCAGGACGCGCTGGTTCAAGAAGATCAACTACCCGGGCGCCAAGCGGGGGACCACCGGATCCTTCGAATTCTCCATCTCCTTCGAACTCCAGAACGCCGTCTGAGGTAGGCCATGAATCCTCAACTTCAGAAACAAATCGGTGTGGGCGCGCTGGCGGGCATCATCCTGGCGGGCCTGGTCTATTTCCTCCTGGCCGACGTGGACAAGGGCAAGCTCCTGAAGGCCAGCTACGAGAAGCTCCGCGAGGAGGTGGCGAAGCAGGACAAGCGGATCGAGGAACTGATCAAGATCATGCCCTCCGAGACCGACTACGGCGAAATCCCCTACCGCATCAAGAAGATCGCCGACGATGCGGGCATCGACCAGGTGGCGTTCTCCCTCAAGCCCGAACGCCGGGACGCCTACTACACCGAGAAGCCCGTGGAGTTCGAGTTCCGTGTCGGCTTCCACTCCTTCGGCCAGTTCGCCTCCCTGATCTCGGGGTACGACAAGATCATCAACCTCTCCAACATCGAGATCACCCGGAAGACGGACAACCGCAGCATCTATCCGGCGACCGTGAAGTGCACGATCAGCGCCTTCATCTACAACCCCGAAGCCGCGCCGGTCGCCCCGGTGAAGAAGCCGGCCGGGGCCCCAGCCGCCAAAGCTGGCGCCAAAGAGGATTAAGGTGACGCCATGACCCGAGTTCCCCTCTCCATGCTCCTGATGTCCTCTGTGGCCCTCGTCGCCCAGGCTCCTGCAAAGCCCGCGGAGGCCGCCCCGGCTGCGGCGCCTGTCGCCGAAGACGTGGCCATCATCAAGACCACGCCCTACAAGCCCGCCATCCAGCGTGATCCTTTTTCCGCGCCGCGGGATGAGCGTCCCGCCGATGCCCTGGACGTCCTCGAGGACATTGCCGTGAAAGGCATGATCCGAAAGGATGGCAAGAATTTCGCAATTGTCTCCGACAGTCGGGGAAATGTCCGGTGGCTGCCCGTCGGGCACCGGTTCAAAGATGGAGAGATCACCGCCATCACCGATAAGGCCGTGACTTTCCATCAGTGGGAAGTGAACACTACGAATCGCTCTGTATTCCGCACCATCACGAAGACGTTCAAGCGTGAGGAGGGTAAACGATGAATGCTCGCCTGAGTTCCTTGCTGGTCGCAGGGGGCGTGGTCCTGGCGGGGATCCACACGGGGTCCCTCCATGCTTCGCCGTCCATGGAATCCACGGTCCGGAAGGCCATCCTTCTGGGGACCTCCCTTGAGGCCGATGGGGCCGGAGCAAAGGTCTTCCTCCGCATTCCCGGCCTGGTCTCCCAGCCCGGGGTCCAGGTCCTGTCCAGCCCCCTCCGCGTGGTGGTGGACCTGCCCGGCGTGGACCGCGGCACAGCGGTCACCCGGAAGGATCTGGCCCAGCTGAGCCATCCCCTGATCCAGAAGGCCCGCCTGGCCCAGTTTTCCACCGAGCCCAAGGCGGTCACCCGCCTTGTCCTCGAGGTGGCCCCTGGTACCCAGGTTCTGGTCGGCACCACCGCGGACGGTGTCCAGCTCCTCCTGAGCCCCGGCCAAGGAAAGGTTCAGGCCCGCCTGGATCACGCCCTCCCGGCACCTGTCCTCCCCCTGAACCTGCCGGCACCGGCACCGGTGATGGTGGCTTCGGCCCCGCAGGTCAAGGCCATGCCCGCCACCCTTGCTCCAACTGGTGTCAAACCTTTGGCGCCCCTGCCTTCCTTCGGCAGCACCTTCCAGACTTTGCCCCAGCTGGCAGCCGCCACCGCCTTGCCGGTGGCCAGTCCCGAGGCGATCCAGACGCCTGAGGCCGAGAAGCCCCACGCTGCCGCGGCCACCCGTACGGGTGGCGGCCGGACGCTGGGTGGCGGCCTCACCAACTACACCGGTTCCAAGATCACCATCGACCTCCAGAACACCGAGATCCGCGACTTCCTCCGCATCCTGGCCGACACCGGGAAGCTGAACCTGGTCATGGACCCCGACGTGCAGGGCAACTTCGGATTCAAGTTCACCGACACCCCCTGGGACCAGGTCCTGGACGTGGTCCTGAAGAACGCCGGCCTCGGCAAGGAGATCCAGAACGGGGTCCTCCGCGTGGCCAAGGTGGACAAGCTCCAGAAGGAAGAAGAGGAGCGCAAGAAGCTGGAGGAGACCAAGGCCCTGGCCGGCGAGCTCCAGACCATCACCCGCCCGCTCTCCTACGCCAAGGTCAGCGAAGTCCAGAAGATCCTCAAGGACATGCTCACCAAGCGCGGCTCGGCCATCCTGGATGACCGCACCAATACCCTGATCATCACGGACCTGCCCCGCAACATTTCGGTCATCGACGACCTGCTCCAGACCCTGGACGTCCAGATCCAGCAGGTGCAGATCGAGGCCCGGGTGGTCGAGGCCAACAAGAACTGGCAGCGGGAATTCGGCGTCAAGTGGCCCCAGTCGAACAACGGCAGCGTGGCCATCACCAGCGGTGGCTCGACCTCTTCCACGGGCACCCCCTGGGTCGGCGCCGCGGGCACGGGCACGTTCTGGAACGGCGCGAACTTCAATGGCACCTCGTCCCCCCATCAGTCCTGGGCGGCCTGGTCCCCCGGCAAGGACGGCGCCACCTCCATCACGGCGCCCGCCGGCGAACTCTGGCTCTCCTTCCTGAGCAACCGCTTCAGCATCAACGCGGTGCTGCAGGCCCTCGAGAAGGACGGCACGCTGAAGATCGTGTCCTCCCCGAAGGTGGTCACCCAGAACAACAAGAAGGCCACCATCCTCAGCGGCGAGAAGATCCCCTATCCCACCCAGCAGGGCGGGGCCCAGGGCGGCGCCATCACCGTGGCCTTCATCGACGCGAACCTTCAGCTCGACGTCACGCCCCAGATCACCAATGAAGGCACCATCATCATGGATCTGAAGGTGGAGAAGGCCGAAGCGGACTTCACCCGCACGGTCAATGGCACGCCCACCATCATCCGCAAGGCCATCGAAACCCAGGTGCTGGTGCGTGACGGCGGCACGGCGGTGCTGGGCGGCGTCTACATCACCAACTCCTCCACGGGCCAGACTGGCGTGCCCTTCCTGTCGAAGATCCCCCTCATCGGCTTCCTCTTCCGCAACGACACCAAGGCGGAGAAGAACGTCGAGCTGCTGATCTTCATCACCCCCCGGGTCATCCGCCAATAGGCAGGCCCCGGAACGTGAAAACGGCCCCGCGAGGGGCCGTTTTTCATGGGGCGGAAGGACCTACTTGGCGATGGGCAGGGTGCGGACGAGGCGCTTGCAGCTGTTGCAGAGAATGGTGAAGTTGTCCGCCTGCTCGAAGTGGTACTTGAACCCGGGATCCTCGGCGACCTTCTCCAGGTGGCCAAAGCGGTACTCGGCGATGCGCACGCTCTGGGGGGCGGTCAGATCGGCGCCGCAGTGGGTGCAGGAAATGGCGGCCATGCTTGCTCCTCGGGAAGGCTGGGATTCAGGAATGGAAGAGTTTCCAGAGCCCCCAGCTTAGCAGAGCCAGCGCGGCCAGGCCGATGAAGAGCCGCAGCAGGGCCCGGCCGATCCGATATGCGACATAGATCACGAAGAGCGCCGCCAACCCGGCGAGGATCAGCACCGGCGTGGTCATGTTCGCCTCCCGCGGAGGTCCCAGGTGTGGAATCCGCGGCGCGCCTTGCGCCCGGTGGATCCTTCCGCCACCAGGGTGCGGAGCGACTCGGGCGGCTGGAAGCGCGCCTCTCCGGCGGCGCTCAGGCCCTCGGCGATCAGCAGGCGAAGGTCCAGCCCCACCCGGTCGCTGAGCTCCAGTGGACCCACCGGATGGCCGTAGCCCAGGGTCATGAGGGCATCCAGGTCCTCGGCAGAGGCCACGCCAGCCTCAAGCAGGCGCATGGCCTCCAACCCTTGGGCCAGGGCCATGCGGGAGGCCGCGAAGCCGGGCTGATCGCGCACCTGGATGATCCGCTTTCCGAGGGCCTGGCCCAGGGCGCGGGCGCGGGTCACCCACCGGGTCCCGGTGTCCGGGGCCACGGCCATTTCCACCACGGCCATGCGGGGCACCGGCACGAAGAGGTGGAATCCCAGCAGGCGGCCGGTGAGGCCCGAGTGCTGCGCCAGCGCGGAGATGGGAAGGGAAGATGTGCCCGAGAGGATGGTCAGGTCCGGCGAACCCCACCGACCCGCGGAGGCGAGGGCCGTGGCCTTGGCTTCCGCGTGCTCCGGCAGGGCTTCCAGCAGGTAGTCCACGCCCTCCAGGCTGGCTGCCTCAAAGGCATGAGCCGTCAGGCGGCCCTGGGCGATGCCTTCGCCCCAGCGTTTCAGGATCTCCTGTCGTCCCCTTCCGGCGTGGGCCTTGTCCCGGCCCAGCAGGCGCACCTCGAGGCCGCACTCGGCGGCCCACTGCGCGGCGGAGCGGCCCAGGACCCCCGGGCCGAGGATGGCGAGGATCCCGGTCAAGCCCGCTCTCCGCGCCCAGGAATCCGGCATTCCAGGTGATCCTGGCAGAGTCCCTCCCAGACCACCGCCCGGCCGGTGTTGAAGGCCTTCACGATGGAGCCCTTGCCGCCGGCCACCAGGTCCCCCGCCAGGTAGAGCCCCGGGACGTTTGAATGGAACCGGTGGTCCACCAGGGGGCGCTTCCCGTCGAGGGCGACTCCGGCCTGCTTGAGGAAGCCGTCGGGCGTGCTGCCGCCCAGGGCGTACAGCACGTGGTGGAACCGGGCCGCGCGGCCGTCCTTGAAGGTCACCTCCACCGCGGGAGCCCCACCTGTGTCGCCCAGTGCCTGGATGTCGGCCCGGCGCCAGACCTCGACCTGGCCGGCCCGCTCCAGATCCTCGAGGATCCGGCGGTTCACGTCATTGGCCTTGGTGAAATCCTCGCCGCGGTAGGCCAGGGTCACGGGGCGCTCCGCGTACAGGTAGGCGGCGTATTCCAGAGCTGTGTTGCCGCCCCCCACCACCAGCACGCTCTCGCCCGGAGGCAGGGCCTCGGTGAGGTCGAACCGCACCCGGCCCTTCAGGCTGGCGGGAATGGGGTAGTCGGGCTTGTTGGGCCGTCCGTACACCCCGATGGCAATGACCACGGTGCGGCTCCGATGGCGCGTCCCGTGGCTGTCGAGCACTTCGAAGCCCCCCTCGGGGAGAGCGGTGATGCTGGTGACCTCGGTGCCGCTGCGGATCTCCAGCTGGTGCTGTTGGATGAAGGCTTCCAGGGTTTCCAGCACGGTCTCGCGGGTGCCGTCCACGATGCAGACCAGGCCCTCGCAATCCACTTCCTGGCCCAGGTAGACCTTGTCCACCCGCTTGCCCGGGGTGTACAGCTTCTCGATGGAGAAGCTGTGGCTGGGGCCCTTCTCCAGCAGCAGGATCCGCTGGATGCCCGCCTGGCGTGCCTCCACGGCGGTGGCGATGCCGGCCGGGCCCGCCCCCACGATGAGCAGGTCGAGAAGATCCGTGTCAAGGGGCCCTTCGGTCATGGATTCGCGCCTCCACCCGCTATGATGAACGGAAAGGGTCTTCCGTACGTCACCGCAACCAGCCCCTCCACCCGGGCCGTCCCACCCTATGTTCATCGATTACGCCGCCATCACGCATCCGGGCAAAGTCCGGAAGAACAACGAGGATGCCTACCTGCTTAGCGCGCTGGACGGCGAGGAGCCCATCATCAACGGGCCCGCCCGCGCCCTCAAGGTGGGCGATCCTGGGCTGCTGGTGGCCGTGGCCGATGGCATGGGCGGCGCCGCGGCGGGCGAGGTCGCCAGCCGCGAGGGCCTCGCGGCCGTATCGCTGTTCCTCTTCGGCCACTGGGGCCGCCTGGCGCCCGGCAGGGCCCGCGAGGCGGACCTGGTGCGGGCCCTGGAGACCGCGGTGGAGAAGGCCAGCGACGCGGTGCTGCGGTATTCCGACGACGACCGCACCGCCCGGGGCATGGGGTCCACCCTGACCGCGGCGGTCATCTGGAACGGCTTCGCCTTCGTGGCACAGATCGGGGATTCCAGGGCCTACCTGCTCCGGCAGGGCGTCCTGCACCAGATCACGGAGGATCAGACGCTGGTGAACGACCTGGTGGCCCAGGGCAGCCTCACCCGGGAACAGGCCCGCACCCACCCGCAGCGCAACATGATCACCCAGGCCCTGGGTTCGCCCCAGCCCCTGCGGGTGGTGCTCACGCGCCTCACGCTTCGCCGGGGCGACCGCCTGCTCTGCTGCTCGGACGGCCTGCACGGCGAGGTGTCGGACGCCCGCCTCCAGAACGTGCTCTCCCAGCAGTTCAGCCCCAAGCGCACCCTCGAGATGCTGGTGGAGGACGCCCTCGCCCACGGCGGCCGGGACAACATCACCGGCGTCATCCTCACCCTCAACGACCCCAGCCTTCCCCTGCCCACCGAAGGGGAAGCCCCTGAGCTGATCCGGCCCGGCGCCCAGCAGGCCGGGCCGGGGCTGTGGGGCCGCTTCCGCGGACTTTTCAGAGGCGGTAATTCATGAGCATGCTGCAGGGGACCGTGTCCCTCAAACGATTCCTCGTCCTGGGCCCCGTGCCCGACGAGAAGGACCTTCAGGCGGGCCTGGAGCAGGACCAGTTCCGCCCCTTCCAAGACGGCATGGAGGAGGAGCGCGTGGGCTGGTGCGACTGGCGCAACCCGCTGATCACGCCCCCGGATCCAAACTGGGTGAGCCAGGAGCGCTTCGCCGTTTTCGGCCTGCGCATGGACACCCGCCGGGTGCCGCCCACGCTGCTGAAGGCTCATGTGGAGCTCCGCCTGCAGAGCCTCCAGAAGGAGAAGGACCTGGCCTTCGTCGGAAAGGAGGCGCGCGTGTCGCTGGCCGACGAGGTGAAGGAGGAGCTGCTGCGGAAGGTGCTGCCCACGCCGAAGGTGATCGAGGTGGCCTGGGATCTTAAGAACGGCGTCCTCTGGACCACCGCGTCCTCCAGCAAGGCCCAGGGCGCGCTGAGCACCCTGTTCATCAAGTCGTTCGGCTGCGAGATCCACCCCCTGGCGCCCCTGGTGCTGTCGGGCCGGCTCTGCCCCGACCTCTCCGTGGAAGCGTTGATGGCATTGGATCCGCTGGATCTCGAAATCGAGGAGGCCTGAGGTGAAGCCTCTTGAACTCATGGAACAAGGCCGGTTTCTCGGCGAGGAATTCCTGCTGTGGCTCTGGATGCGCAGCATGACCGAAGGCGGCGCCAGCGGCGAGGAGGGCGATGGCTCCGGCTGCTTCGTCGACGACGCCATCCAGCTGACCTCCGAGCGCGGCGAGGTGAAGGAGATCTCCCTGCGCAAGGGCAATCCTTCCGAGAGCCGCGAGGCCTTCGAGTCCCTCGGACGCGGCATGCGGCCCGCGAAGGTGAAGCTGCGCATCCTCTCCGGCGACCTGGAGTGGGTGTTCACCCTCAACGCCACGACCCTCGACATGGGCACGCTCAAGCTGCCGCCCAGCACGGGAAAGGCGCCCCACGAGCGTCTCCACGACCGCATCTTCCTGCTGGAGGAGGGGGCGGGGCACCTGGAGCGACGCCTGAAGCGGTTCCTGCGGGAGCGCGCCGAGGATCCCGAAGGCCTCCAGGAAGCCCTGCGCGCCTGGGTGAAGGCCGGACGCTCCGGCGAGGTGCTGCCCGCGGGAGAGGCGCCTTGGGAGGCCTGACCCTCCTCGTCCTGCCAGCCCTCCTCGCCGCCCCGGCGGCCCAGGATCCCGCGCCGGTGCTGGCCCAGGCCCGCACGCCCGAGGGCCAGACCGCCCTGCTGCGCCTGCAGTTCCGGAGGGGGCTCAGCGCCGAGGGCAAGACCCTGCCGCGCGCCTTTCTCGCCAAGGGGGCCGACCACGCGGGCTGGGTGCCCTTCGAGCGGCTTTCGCCCGAGGGGAAGCGCTGGGCCCTGGCGGCCCTGTTTCCCGACGACCAGTGGCGGCAGGACGCCGTCCGGCACACGGTGCGGCATCCCGACGTGGAGTCGGTGTGGACCCTCGCCTCGCTCTTCACGGGGCACGGCCAGAACTACGACCGCCTCATGGCCGAGAATCCGGACCTGCCCGAGAAGCTGCGGGAGGGCGACACCTGGATCATCCCGCGGGCCCTGCTGTCCGCGGACCTGGGCGGCGCCGGCCTCGGGCCCGACCGCACCCAGCCGGAGGACGGCCTCGACGACGAGGGCCGGGTCGCGGCCTACCGCGGCATGCTGTCCTTCGGCGAGGACGCCTCGGGCCGGTACGCCGCCTACCGCATGCGGAAAGGCGAGGCCCTGTACTCCAGTGTGGTCATCCGCTTCACGGACCGCGTGGATCCCAAGGGCGTGAACGAACTGGCGGACCGCATCGCCCGCCGCAGTGGCATCGCCGATGTGCGGGGCATCCAGCCGGGCCAGCTCATCAAGATCCCGATCAGCTTCCTGTCGGATCCCTTCCAGCCCGAGGGCAGTTCCGAGTTGGCCGAGGAGCGCGAGGTCCGCGCGGAGGTCCGCCGCACAGTGAGGGTGGAGGCGGGCCCCAAGCTGAAGGGCGTGCGCATCGTCCTCGACGCCGGCCACGGCGGCGTGGATCCGGGCGCCCGGGCCAACGGGCTGTGGGAGTCGGATTTCGTCTACGACATCGCCATGCGCGTCCGGCG
>JAFJUR010000203.1 GCA_017859995.1 Holophagaceae bacterium
ACGATGCAGGGGGCGCTCTTCTTGGCCTGCTCGAAGAGGTCGCGCACGCGGCTGGCGCCCACGCCCACGAACATCTCCACGAAGTCGGAGCCGGAGATGGAGAAGAACTGCACCTTGGCCTCGCCGGCGATGGCGCGGGCCAGCAGGGTCTTGCCGGTGCCCGGAGGGCCCATGAGGAGCACGCCCTTGGGGATCTTGCCGCCCAGCTTCAGGAACTTGGCGGGATCCTTCAGGAACTCGACGATCTCCTTGAGCTCTTCCTTGGCCTCGTCGCAGCCGGCCACGTCGGCGAAGGTGATGCGCTTGGCGCTGCTGCTCAAACCCTTGGCGCGGGCCTTGCCGAAGCTCAGGGCCTTGTTGCCGCCCATCTGGGCCTGGCGCATGAAGACGAACCAGAGCACCACGAAGACCAGCAGCGGCGCCCAGAACATCAGCACATAGGCGAAGTTGTTCTCACTGGGCTTGGCGGCCTTGAACTCTTCGATCTGGCCCTCGGTCTTCCAGCTGAGGATGACCTTGCCCAGGTCCTGCATGGGGGGCGCCACCGTGCGGAACCGCTCGATGGCCTCGCCCGTCTTGGGATTCTTCTCGGGCTGTTTGTAAGTGCCCTCGACATCCAGGCCCGACAGCGTGACGGACTTGTACTTGCCGGCCACGCCCTCGGTGTAGAAGGTGGAGAAGGGCACTTCGATCTGGCGGCTGTTCTGGGGGATCTGGCGGAAGGCCAGCACCAGCAGGGCGATGATGCCCAGCCAGACCAGAACGCTTTTCATCATGGAATTCAAAGGGTCGCTCCTTTTGGGCGTTGGCCCAGGTGGCCCTCCAGTGTACTAGGCCCGGGAAGGCAACGGGACTTGAGTTAGATGCAGATACCCGCCGTCTGGTTCAGGGTTTAGGTGGAAATTCCCCCAGCCCGAGGGTTTGCGGCCCCGCACGAGGCGCTCGACGAGCCAGGGCGATAGCCCTCGCAACAGGGTCGCTTCCCGGGGCCAGCCCAGCCGATGGAAGGCCACTTCCAGCGTCCAGCGCAGCTCCGGCTCGGTCCAGGCGCCGCGCTGGAAGATGACGTGCCCATCGGCGATGGTCCACCGCGTGCCCTCCCAGCTGATGATCAGCGCCCGGGCGAGCGCCTCGGCCTCCTCGGCCTGGCGGTGGGTCTCGAAGAGGTGGCGGTCGAGTTCGGGCGCCTCCCCGCGAAGGCCCTCGAGGAGCGGCCGCCAGCGGTTGCGGGCCGTGAAGGGCTCCGCGTTGCTGGCGTCCTCGCGCCAGGGGATGCGCCGCGCCTGCAGGTAGGTCCGCAGGTCCGCACGCCGCAGCTCGGCCAGGGGGGACCAGCGCAGGCCCTGGCGAGGGGCGAGGGGATGGAGGCAGCCCAGGCCGCCGCCGCGGGCCAGGCGCAGGAACACGGTCTCGGTGTGGTCGTCCAGGGTGTGGCCCGTGGCCACCGCCGCGGCGTCGGCCTGCTCGGCCTCCGAACGCAGCCAGTTCCAGCGCAGCTCCCGCGCGGCCATCTCCAGGCCAAGTTTCTGGTCTTCGGCATGGGCCTTCACGCCGAGGGTGGCCTCGACCAGATCCAGATCCAGGGCGCGGCAGAGCTGCCGGACGAAATCGGCGTCCTCGGGGGATTCGGGCCGCAGGCCGTGGTCCACGTGCGCCACGCTCAGCTCGAGGCCGAGGCTCTTGCGCAGGGCCCAGAGGAGCACCAGCAGGGCCACGGAATCGCCGCCGCCGGAGCAGGCGACCAGCACGCGGCCGGCCACGCCATCGCCCCGGCGCTGGATCTGGGCGAGGAGGTCGGATTCGAAGCGGTTCACGCAGGGGTTTCCAGCCGGGCAAGGAGCCGCAGCAGCGCCGGCGATACCGGGCGGTCGCACCACAGCGCCTCGGCCCAGTCGCACATGCGGAGCGAGCCCCAGTGCATGGCCCGCCCCACCACGCCGCGGCGGAAGGCGGGATGGGCGATGCGGGTGGCGGGCTGGGTGGCGTCCGGGGCGAACTGGCTGCCGAAGGCGTCCAGGGCGGCCATGCGGCGCTCCCAGGTGGCGCTGACATCCACCAGGAGGTCGGGCTGGGCGGGATTTTCGCCGCCCACCCAGGCCACCGCCTCCGGCCGCCAGGGCGCGCCGTCGCAGGGGTAGTTGCGGAGGCCGGCGTAGTAGGCCGCTTCCCGGGCCAGGTGATGCGCCCGTCGGTGGTCGGGGTGCCGGTCCTCGGGCGAGGGCAAGATCAGGATCCTGGGCCGGAGCCGCCGGAACTCCGCCATCAGCCGCGTGCGATAGGCTTCCTCGGCCGTGAAGCGGCCATCCGGGAAATCCAGGACGAGGCGCGGCACGCCGAGGATCCGGGCGGCCTCGGCGGCCTCGACGCGGCGGGTCTCGGCGGTGCCGCGGGTGCCGAGGTCGCCACTGGTGAGGTCGAGGATGGCGGCCGGCAGGCCCCGGTCGGCCGCGAGGGCGAGGATGCCGCCCACATGGACTTCCACGTCGTCGGGATGGGCGCCGATGGCCAGGAGGTCGAGGCCGGAAAGGGCGGGATCGGGGGTCACGGTTCCTCCACCAGGATCACGGGCGTGGCGCCGTCCATGCGCGCCAGGATGGCATCGAGCAGCGGGCCGTTCCTCAGCCAGGGGACACCGGGGACCTTCCGCTCCTGCGGCACGCCGAAGGGGAACAGGGCCTGGCGCAGCTGTTCGGGGTCACCGCCCAGGCGCAGGGCCGCGGCTTCGCGATGCAGGCGGAGATCCAGCTTTGCCAGGCGGTCGAGCATGCGGGCCTGTTCCTTCCGGAAACGGGTCTGGATCGCAACGGGCCAGGCCCCGTCCGGCTCGGCGGGCTCGAAGCGCCGGGTGGGCAGGGCCCCGGGCCAGGCCGAGAGCCGATCCCAGGCGCCCAGCCGCAGGGCGTCGAGCTGGGCAGGAGACACCTGGAAGCCCGGCGGGACCACGTAGACGCTGGGCCGCGGCAGGATCCTCGGCGCCACCAGGCCCACGCGCTCCCAGAGGGGTTCGCAGAGCCGCCAGTAGGCCCGCTCGGAGGGGCCGAGCACGACGGCCTCCACGGGCAGCAGGAGGGATTGCATGAGCGGACGGACCGCCGCGCCCGGGCTGAGCCAGTGGCCACCGGGAAGCGGCGCGCCGCGCTCGAGCCGCTGGCGCCGCCCCGTCCGGGGATCCAGAGAGAACCAGGCCGACTGCACCCGCGGATCGAGGGGCAGGGGCGCCCCCTGGGCTTCGAGCGCGCCGGCCTGCTGGATCAGGAGCCCTTCCAGATCCAGGCCCCGCCAGCGTTCCAGCTCGCCCTGGATGGGCCACCGGACGGCGGGATCGGTGGCCGAGAAGGGGCGGATGCCGCGGGCCCACAGCGGCTCGCCCAGGGCGAGAGCATGCCCGCGGAGGCTGGGTTCCCGGGGGGATGGCAGGGGCCCCCACAGCCGCTCGCCCTCCCGCTGGTGATCCTCGGTCCAGGGCAGCCAGCCGGTGGCGGTGCCGAGGCGCGCGTCGAACCGGAAGCGGTGGCGTTCCTGGCGGTGGTCCCCGTCGCCGATGACGGCGGCCACCTCGGCGCGGTCGTGATCCTCGTCGGCCAGCCAGTAGACCGCCTCGGCGCCGGTCCGTCGCGCCTCGGCCAGGGCCGCCAGGGCCTTGGCCACGGAGAGGGCCGGGCTCCAGCCCGCGCCGATCTGCTGGCCGGTTGCGATGACAGGGCTGGGGCTCACGACCGGCTCCGGAAGGCTTGGCTGGATGCCCGGGTCCCGCTTGGGTGCGTCGTACACATGGGCCCAAGCCTACCCGATATGCGATGCTCGTCGGGATGATCACCGTCGAACCCTGGGTCCCCCCGACCACGCCGGACCTCGCCGCCCTCGCCATGGCGGCCGCGGATGAAGCGGGCATCGCCTCCCTGCGTGCGTGGCCCGAGGTGCGCAAGGGGGGCATCGGGTTCGCAACGCTCCCGCCCTTCCTCTGCTGGCGAGGCATGCAGGCCGGGGCCTGGCACCTGGTGCTTCTGCAGGCCCGCGAAGTGGGCGCCCTCGTACCCGGCGCGCGGATCGAGCGCCTGCCGGAGGGCTGGCTCGAATCGCTCGATCTGGCGGCCCTGGCCCGGCCCCTGGCCCGGCACCCGGCCTTTTCCGGCGGCGCCTCCATCCATGTGGTGCACCTGCCCGGTGGGGAATCCTTCCGGGTCCGCACCTTCGGCACGACCGCCCCGGAGCTGGTGGCGGAGGTGCTGAAACGCACCAGTCACATCCAGATCTGGAATCTGGCCGATTAGGCATTGCGGAGGCTGACCATGCTGGACCTGTCCACCCT
>JAFJUR010000087.1 GCA_017859995.1 Holophagaceae bacterium
CACGGCGGCCTTCAGGTCCGGCAGCTGGTCCCAATGGGCGAGCACCTTGTCCAGCTGGGCGCGGTCGGAGCAGATGACCCAGCGGGACTGGCTGTCCCGCAGGATGAACGCGGCCTGGGGCGGATTCAGGGTGGCGTAGATGGTGACATCCGGCATGCCCAGGATCGCGCAAGCGTAGTCGGCCACGGCCCATTCGGGGCGGTTTTCCGACATGATCGCCACGTGATCCCCGGCCTGAAGGCCCCGGGTGGCCATCGCCAGGGCCAGACGCTCGACCTGGGCCACCAGCTCGACGTGGGAGATGGGCACGTACGCGCCGTTCCGCTTCACCGCCAGGGCATCCGGCAGGTTGCGCTCGGCCGCCTGATAGAAAAGCTGGGCAATGGTCTCGATGGGCTGCGCCACAATGACTCCGGATATCCAGGGGATGTGACCGCATGGTAACAGGGAAGGAAGGAGGGTCGCTGGCGGAGGGCATCCGGGCCTTCCACCTTGAGCAGCAGGCGCGGGGCGTCTCGCCGCACACCGCAAGGGCCCAGGGCGGCGACCTGGCGAAGCTGCTCGACCATGCCCTTCGGAGCCGCTGGCAGGGGTGGGAGGTCAGCCCGCGCACGCTGCGGGGCTTCGCCCTGGAACTCGGCGACCGGGGCCTGGATCCTGCCAGCCAGGCGCGCATCCTCTCCACGGCCCGCACCTTCTTCACCTGGCTGTGGGAAACCCGCCGCATCACCCAGAACCCGGCTTCCGGCCTGCGGAATCCCAAGCAGCCGAAGCGCCTGCCGGCCTTCCTCACCGAGGGCGAAAGCCAGGCTCTGCTGGACCTGCCGCCGGCGGTGGATTTCCCCTCGGCGCGCCTGGCCTGCCTGCTGGAGCTGCTCTACGCCTCGGGACTGCGCGTGTCCGAGCTGGTGGGGCTGGATCTCCAGGACCTGCTGCCGGAGGAGCGGACCCTGCGCGTGCTGGGCAAAGGGCGCAAGGAACGACTCGTTCCCTACCACGCTCACGCCGCCATCATCCTGGAGACCTACCTCACGTTCCGTTCCGCCTTCCTGGCCATGAAGGCCCTGCCGCCCAGCCCGGCGATCTTCCTGAACCAGCGGGGCGGGCGTCTCACACCGACCAGCGTCCGGTCCATGCTGCGCCTGGCCCTGCAAGCCGCCGCCGTTCGCGCCAAGGTGAGCCCCCACGCGCTGCGGCACAGCTTCGCCACCCACCTGCTGAACCGCGGCATGGACCTGCGGGCCATCCAGGAACTCCTGGGCCACGCGAGCCTGAGCACCACCCAGCGCTACACTCACCTTGGGCTGGAGGAACTGGCCCGCACCTACGAGAAGGCCCATCCACGGGCCAAGAGCTGACCCGGAGATCCTGGACCATGCCCACCGTCATTCCCGCCCCCGTCATGCCCGTCATTCCCGTCCGGGGCGGCGAAGGGGGCTTCCCCGTCCGCCGCATCTACTGCGTGGGCCGGAACTACGCCGACCACGCCCGCGAGATGGGCGGC
Organism: Holophagaceae bacterium; assembly: GCA_017859995.1. GTDB lineage: Bacteria > Acidobacteriota > Holophagae > Holophagales > Holophagaceae > Geothrix. The sequence goes on from JAFJUR010000087.1 coordinate 1,505, forward strand.
GATCCCAACCGTGAACCGCCCTTCTTCTTCGGCAAGCCCCAGGACACGGTGGTGCCGGGCGGAGGCGAGGTCCCCTATCCCTCCCGCACCTCGAACCTGCACCACGAGGTGGAGCTGGTGGTGGCCCTGGCGAGGGGCGGCCGGGACATCCCCGTGGAGGCGGCCGAGGCCTGCATCTACGGCTACGCCGTGGGCATCGACCTGACCCGCCGCGACCTGCAGGCGGCCGCCAAGGACAAGGGTCAGCCCTGGGACACCGCCAAGGGCTTCGACCACTCGGCACCGATCTCCCCCATCACGCCGGCCGCCGCCCTGGGGCATCCCTCCTCCGGAGCCATCTGGCTCGAGGTCAACGGGACAGAGCGGCAGCGGGGTGACCTGGCTCAGATGACCTGGCGGGTGCCGGAAGTGATCGCGCACCTTTCCAGCTACGTGGCCCTGGCCCCGGGCGATCTCATCTTCACGGGCACGCCGTCCGGGGTGGGTCCCATCGTGCGGGGCGACCGGGTCCGTTGCGGCATCGACGGCCTGGGCGAGCTGGAGATCGTCCTGGCCTGAGCCCGTTCGCGTTCAATCGTTAAGGATTCACCAGGGAGCCACCGAGGGTACCGAGAGGCTCGGATCATCGCACGCGGTGAAGCAGGATCAGAGGGCCACGGAGGGCTCCGTGCCGCCTCCGTGCGTTCCGCGTCTCCATGGTGAATCTCTAGGTTGAACGCCGCGTGGCCTGCATCGGGGCAGGCTCAGTTCCCGCCGGCCTTCTTGAACTGGGCGATGATGTCGTCGACGCTGTCCTTCTGGCTGTCGGCTTCCAGGCTGGTGTCGAAGATGCGGTCCTGGGTGGCGACCTTCCGCTCGGAGAACCCCTGGCCGGAGAGGGCCTCGGTGTGGATGTTGAAGATCACCAGCAGGCGGTTCAGGCCGCCCTGGAACTGCTTGAGCAGGATCACGACCTTCTCGATCTTCTGCCGGGTGATGTCCTGGAACTGGAGGATGTTCAGGATCTCGAAGGCCTCGTCGCTGACCCGCTGAAGCTGCGCCTTCGCCGGGGCCAGGTCCACCTCGGCCGCCGGGGCGGCCATCTGGTGGGCGAAAAGGAACTCCAGCACTTCCTGGGCGAGGGCGTTCTGGTCTTCGCCGGCGGCGGCCCGGTCGAGGAAGCTCGTGACGGCCTGGTGGAGGCTCCCCTGGTGCTCCTTCTGGCGGTTGAGGCCGTCCTGGCAGCCCTGGACGGCCCGGGTGGCGTCGTCGGTGGCGGCCATGAGGGTGTCCAGGCGGTTCATGACGCTCTGGGTGGCTTCCTCGGTATCCGTGGTGATGGCGTCGAGCTGGGAGGCCAATTCGGGCACCTGAGTGCTCTGGTGCTTCACCGAGGCGTCCAGCTGCTGCAGGTTCATGAGGGTCTGGTTGATGCTGGCGACCAGGGCGCCGAGCTCGCCCTTGGCCTCGATATCCACTTTCTGATACACCCGGCCGTTGGCCATGTCCTGGGCCGCCTGGGCGAGGCGGTGCAGGCTGGCCTGGGAATCGCCCTGGAGTTCCTGTCGCAGGTCGGCGATGAGCTGCTCCAGGCTCACCAGCCGCTGGTCGAGGCGCTCCCGCCGGGCCTGGAACTCCGCCACGAGGCCGTCCGGGCTGTCGGGGCCGCCGCCGAGGGGCTGACCTTCTGGGGATTCAGTCATGGGAACTCCGGACGTGCCCTCACGGGGCGGGCCTCACCTTCACATGGGCTCCTTCGGCCAGACCCCAGGCCTGCATGAGTTCCCGAGGCATGGCCAGCTGGTTGTCCGGCAGGCTGGGCACGAACTCCACCCGCTCCACGGCGGGGCCCGAGGGCCAGATCACCCGCAGGTTGCGGATGCCCTCGCGGTAGGGGCCGAGCACAGTCCACCAGCCTTCCATGGCCTTGGCCAGCTCCAGCCGGTCGCCCTTCTTGAACAGGCCCGTTTTGAGGGGAACCACCGTCACGTGGGCGTCCGGCTCGAGCACTTCCAGGCGGCCGGCGTCCTTCAGGATCGCCGCGGCCTGGAGGACGGCCACGTCATGCTGGCCCGAGGCGGCCATGACGTCCTGGAAGTCGCGATAGCCATCGAAGAAGGGGAGGATGCGACGCTCCTCCGAGAAGAGCTTGAGACCTTCCAGCAGCTGGTGGCCGGGCAGGGTGGGCCAGGGCACGGCGGTCATCCGCGGAAACATGCCGGTGAGCCGCTTCCGGCTGTCGTGGAGGCGGGCGGAATCCATGAGCAGGTCCGGCACCGTCCGGCGGATGGTGGCCTGGACCTGGACCTGGGTCGTGAGGAACTCGAAGTGACCAATGACCCACTCGAGGATCTCGAAGGCGGCGGATTCCCCCTTGGTCGACAGGGTCTCCGCGTGGATGACCTCGCCCTGGGAGAAATAGAGCACGCCGCTCACCTTGCCCGAGCTGACCTGAAGCATGCCGGTCTTCCGGTTGACGTGCAGGAGCTGCGCCACATCGGTCAGGGAGATGCTTTCCAGGGTGCCTCGCAGATTGCTCATGCCTGGCCCTCGGGCGTGAGCAGCTCCTCGAGCAGCACCTTGATCCGCTCCTGGTTCACGGGCTTGACCAGGAAGATGTCCGCCCCGCTGCGGAGACCCTGCTGCCAGGCGCGTTCACCGTCGAATCCGGTGAGGAGGATCACCTTGATGCCCTGGCACTCGGGATCGTCCTTGATGGAATGACAGAAGGAGGGGCCAGTCTCCCCGGGCATGAGCACATCCAGGAAGATGAGATCCACCCGCTCCTGGGCCATGGCCCGCCGGGCGTGGGAGGCATCCTCCGCCTCAAGCACCCGGTGTCCTTCCAGCTCCACGAATTCTCGCAGGACCTGGCGGACACAAGGGTCGTCATCCACGACCAGCACGGTGCTCATGGGCGCATCTCCTCCATGGCGGTCAGCATCTCCTCGACGGCCCGTTCCAGGCCCACCAGGACGGCCCGGCCGATCAGACTGTGGCCGATGTTCAGCTCCTCGACCTCGGGAATGGCGGCCACCGGGCCCACGTTGTGCAAGGTCAGGCCGTGGCCGGCGAGCACCCGCATGCCCAGGCGGCTGGCCAGGCGGGCGGCGTCGCGGAGACGGCCCAGCTCCTGGGTGGCGTCCGAATCCATGGGCAGGTCGGCGTAGGCGCCCGTGTTCAGCTCGACGGCGTCGGCCTCCAGCTTGGCGGCCATCTTCACCTGGTCGAGGACCGGATCCACGAAGAGGCTCACCCGGATGCCCGCGCCGCGCAGCTCGCGCAGGATGGGCTTCAGCATGCCCTGGAGAAAGATGGCGTCGAGGCCGCCCTGGGTGGTGAGCTCCTCGCGGCTCTCGGGCACGAGGGTCACCCAGGAGGGCTTGGCGGGGATGACCGCCTCGAGCGCCTCGGGCGTGGCGGCGCATTCCACATTCAGGGGGACGGCGAGGACTTCCTTCAACAGGCGGAGGTCGCGGTCCTGGATGTGCCGGCGGTCGGCCCGGAGGTGCACCGTGATGCCGTGCGCCCCGGCGCTCTGGGCCAGGAGGGCCGCGGCCACCGGTTCGGGCTCATGGCCTCCGCGGGCCTGCCGCAGGGTGGCCACATGGTCAACGTTCACGCCAAGCCTCAGATTCAACGCGGTCTCCGGGAATGCCCCCTAGCTTAACCCCTGGCCGCCTCCCGCGCCGCGAAGGTTCGGAGGGCAGGGGGGCATTTCCAAAAAAAAGAGTTGAAACACCTATATTGGAGACCCATCATGATTCCATGAAGGACGCGGCCCACCTCCCCTCCCTGTTTCTCGCCCACGGTTCCCCCATGCTGGCGCTGGAGGGCGGAGCCTGGGGCGCCATGGTGGCCGGCCTCCGCGCCGCGGCGGGGACGCCGAAGGCCATTCTCGTGGCCTCGGCCCACTGGGAGGCCGCGGGTCCCTTCCGCCTCTCCTCCGCTGAAACCCCCGGCGTCATGCATGACTTCGGCGGCTTCCCGGAAGCCCTCTACGCGCTGGACTACCCGGCCCCCGGGGCACCCGTGCTGGCTGCCCGGGCCGCGGACCTGCTGCGGGGGGCGGGCCTGGAGGCGACCCTCGACGCCCAGCGTCCCCTGGACCACGGCGCCTGGGTGCCCTTGCGCTACCTGGCGCCAGATGCGGACATCCCCGTGGTGCAGCTTTCGCTGCCCCGGCCCCGGACTCCCGAGCAGCTGCTGGCGGCGGGCCGGGCCCTGGCGCCGCTGCGGGCCGAAGGCGTGCTGATCCTCGGCAGCGGCGGCATCGTGCACAACCTCCGGCGCCTGGATTGGGACGGCGCGGCCGCCTCCAGGCCGCAACCCTGGGCCGCGGCCTTCGAGGCCTGGGTGCGTGAGCGCCTCGCCGCGGGCGACGAGGCGGCCCTCCTAGACTGGCGCCGGGCCCCCGGGGCGGCCGAATCCGTGCCCACCTCCGAGCATCTGGATCCCCTCTTCGTCGCGCTGGGCGCTGCCGGTGGCCGGGCTTCGAGCCTGTTCGACGGCTGGCAGCTGGGGAACCTGAGCCTGGCGAGCTACCGGTTCGATTGAAGGCTCAGGCCTCCGCCCGCTTCATGCTGCGCAGGGCCAGGGTCCAGATGAGGGCCGCCAGGCCGAGGAGCTTGAGCACTTCGGGCCAGAAGGCCTCGAGCCCCACCCCGCGCAGCACGATGGCCCGGATGATGATGATGAAGTGGGTCAGCGGCATGATCTCGCCCAGCAGGTAGAAGGGCAGAGGCATTCCCTCCCGGGGGAAGATGTAGCCGCTGAGGAAGACGAAGGGCAGGAAGGTGAGCATGCTCAGCTGGGCGCTCTGGCCCTGGCTCTGCGCTTTGGTGGAGATGGCGATGCCGATGCCGAGCATGGGGATGAGGAAGAGCCCTGCCATGACATAGAGGAGCAGGACCGATCCCGCCACGGGAACCCGGAAGAAGAGGTGCGCCACCCCGAAGAGCACGGTCATCTGGGCGTAGGCCATGACCACGACGGGGATCACCTTCCCCGAGAACAGCTCGAAGGGCGTCACCGGCGTGACCAGCACCTGGTCGAGGGTGCCGCGCTCCTTCTCCCGCACGATGGCGTTGGCCGCGAACATGATGGACGTCATGGAGAGGATGACGCCCACCAGGCCCGGCACGATGAAGGTGGGGCTGCGCAGATCCGGGTTGTACCAGGGGCGGATGCGCACTTCGACGGGCATGACGGGCCTCGCCGCGCCGCCGTAGCCCATGCGGTCGAACAGCAGCTGGGTGTTGCGCAGCTGGCCCACTCCCTGGGCCGTGGCCATGGCGCTGGCGGCGGTGGTGGGGCTGGAGCCGTCCACCAGGATCATCACCTCGCCGGTCTGCCCCGAGCGGATGCGGCGCGCGTACTCCGGCGGAAACCAGACGCCCACCTGGGCCCTTCCCCGATCCAGGGCCGCCCGCAGGTCCTGCTCGGAACGGACCACCACCTTCACGTCGAAGTACTGGGTGGCCACGAGGCCGTCCACGAAGCTGCGGCTCTCCTGGCTCTGCGACTCGTCCAGGACGGCGGCGGGCATGTGCTTCACGTCGTAGTTGATCGCCATGCCGAAGATGATCAGCTGCATGAGCGGCATGCCCAGCGTGAAGGCCAGGGTCAGGCGGTCGCGGCGGAGCTGGAGGAATTCCTTCCAGACCAGGGCTTTGATGCGGTTCCACATGGACGTACCTCAGGCGGTTCGGGCGTGTTGGACCAGGTCTACGAACAGATCCTCGAGGGAGGGCTGCTCGGCGGGCAGCGCCTCGAAGGTGTGGCCCTCCGCCCGCAGCCGGGCGAGCAGGGCCTCCGGCGCCAGGCTGGCGGACAGGGAGATACGGACGCTCCGCCCCAGCAGCTCGGCGGCGAGGACTTCCGGCTGGCGCCGGGCGGCGAGCTGCAGGTCGCGGAAACGGTCGGCCCGCAGCTCCAGGACCTGGCGGCCCAGGGCCTCCTTCAGGGTCCGCGGCCGGCCATAGGCCATGAGCCTGCCCCCGAGGATGAAGGCCAGCCGGTCGCACTGGTCGGCCTCGCCCAGGTTGTGGGTGGTGACCAGGATGCTCATCCCTTCAGCCACCAGCTCGTCCATGGCTTCCCAGAAGAGGCGGCGGCGCAGGGGATCCACGCCGCTCGTGGGCTCATCCAGGAAGAGGATCTCCGGGCGGTGCAAGGTGGCCGCGGCCAGGGCCACCCGCTGGCGCTCGCCGGTCGAGAGCTCGGCCACCAGGGCGTCGCGCTGATCCCACACCTGCATCTCATGGAGGCGGAACGACACCTCGCTGGCGAGGCGCTGACCTTCCAGGCCGTAGAGCCCGCCGAAGAACCGCAGATTCTCGGCCACGGTGAGGTCGGTGAGGAGGCTGGATTTCTGGCTCATGTACCCCATGCGGGAGCGCAGCAGGTCGGCCTCCGTGAAGAGGTCGCGGCCCAGGGCCCGGGCGGTGCCGGCGCTGGGGGTGAGCACACCGCAGAGCATCCGGATGGTGGTGCTCTTTCCCGCGCCGTTGGGGCCGAGGAACCCGAAGATCTCGCCGGGCTGGATGTCGAAGCTGAGGTCGGAGACGGCCGTGAAATCGCCGAAGCGGCGGGTCAGGCCCTGGACTTCGAGGACGGGCTCAGCCATGGGCGCCTCCGGGGGCGGACAGGGCGTGGAGGAAGATGTCTTCGAGACTTGCCTCTGCGAGCCGCGCCTGCTCGACGCCGGGCAGGGCCGCCAGCCGAGCCAGGAGGGGCGCCGGATCCTGGTCCGGGAAGCGGGCCCGGATGATCTCTCCTTCGGCGAAGAGGTCGAGGGGCGCCAGGGCGGCGAGGGCCTTCTGAACCTCGCGGCGTCGCGCGCTGACCAGCCGGAACACCAGGCCCGGCAACCCCTTCCGGAATGAGGGCAGATCGCCTTCTTCCAGGACGCGGCCCTCATGCATGAGCAGCATCCGATGGGCGTACTCCGCTTCGTCCATGTAGGGCGTGGAGAAGAGGATGGCGACGCCCTGTCCGTGCACCGCATGGAGCAGTTCCCAGAATTCGCGCCGGCTCACCGGATCCACGCCGGTGGTGGGCTCGTCGAGCAGCAGCAGGCGGGGCTCGGTCAAGAGGGCCGAGCAGAGGGAGAGTTTCTGTTTCATCCCCCCGGAGAGGGCGCCCGACAGCCGGTCGCGGAAGCTCGCCAGGTCCACGGATTCGAGCAGCCGCGTGATCCGTGCCCCCGCGTCCCGCAGGCCGTAGAGACCCGCCTGGAACTGGAGGTTCTCGGCCACGGTGAGGTCGGGGGCCAGGCTGAAGGTCTGGGGCACGTAGCTGATGCCGTGGCGGTCCACCTGGCGGAGCAGGCTGCCCCCGGTGGGCCGCTGGAGGCCCGCCAGCATGCGGAAGGTGGTGGTCTTGCCCGCGCCGTCCGGACCGATGAGCCCCACCAGCTCGCCTTCGGCCAGGGTGAGGTCCAGGTGCTCGACGGCCACCTTGGGCCCGAAGCGGCAGGCGAGGCCGCGGGCCTCCAGCAGGTTCATCGCGGTTCCGCCCCGAGGCGCACATCCACGGCCACGCCGGGCACCAGGCCCTTGTCCCAGCCGCCGGGGATGGTCACCCGCGCCGGATAAACCAGGTTCACCCGTTCATCTCGGCTCTCCACCATTTTCGGCGTGAACTCGGATTCGGAGGCGACCTCGTCCAGGGTGGCCTCCAGGCTGCGGTGGTCCTGGGTCAGCACCGTCACGGGCGCGCCGAGGCGGGCCTGGGACTGAAGGGACTGGGGCAGGTAGATCCGCACCCACAGCTGGTCCAGGCGGGCGAGGGTGAGCACGGGTTGGCCGGCGCCGAGGACGCTGCCCGGTTCGCGCAGGCGATGGGTCACCACGCCGTCGAAGGGGGCCCGCACCTCGGTGAATCCGGCCTGCGCGCGGCTTTGCTGCAGCACGGCCCGGGCCTTGCGGGCCTCGGCGCTGCCCGCCTGGCGCTGCTCGATCCGGGCGCCGGCCTTGAGTTCCGCGAGCGCCTTGGCCTGCAGGTTAAGGGCGGCGGCGGCCCGGTCCCGCTCGGCGGTGACGCGGTCCAGCTCGGCTTGGGACAGTACCCGGTCGCCCACCAGGCGCGTCGTGCGCTGGAGGTTCTCCCCGGCCAGCTTCAGAGCCGCCTCGGCGTCCCGCACCCGGGCTTCGCCCTGGGCGACCTGCTCGGCGCGGGTGCCCCGGTCCAGTTCGAGCCGCTTGGCGTCGGCGCTGTCGAAACCCGCTTCGTCGCGAAGGACGGCCGCGTCCAGTTCCTCGGCCACCACCTTGGCCAGCAGGTCGCCAGCCTTGACGCGCTGGCCCTCCCGGACGTTCAACTCGACCAGACGGCCCCCCACCCGCGGCCCGAGGTCCGTGAGGTAGGCTTCCACGCGGCCGTTGAGCAGGGGGCGGCTGTCCCTGTGGCAGGCGATCAGCAGGAAGGGAAGAAGCAGCAGCAGCTTTCGCACGGGGGACCTCTTCAGGCGGCAGGGTCGGGCAGGATGGGCAGCGGGGCGGAGGGATCGAGGGCCACGCCGCGCCAGAACAGGTCGAACCAGGCCCGCATGCCGGTCACCACGGTGGCCTCGGGACTCAGGTGCATCAGGCGGGGCAGCACCGCGGGCAGCAGATCCAGGATCTCCAGTTGCATGCGGACCAGGAAGAAGGTGGCCAGGAGGGGCTGGAGGTCCGGCCGGAGCTCCTGGCGCGCGATGCCCTGCTGCAGCACATCCCGGACAGCCATGACGATGGGCCGGAGTTGCGCCTCGATGGGCTCCGAGAGCCCTTCCGCGCCGCGGACGATCTCCCCCCGGATGAGCGACCGGATGCCGGGGTCGTCCTTCAGATGGCCGTGGTAGGCCCGGAGCACGTCCCAAAGGCGGGCGGAGGCGGGCCGGAGGTCGGCCGGATCCGCCAGGCGCTTCAGCTCCAGCAGCAGCGGGGGAAAACGCCGCTCGAGGAGCGCCTTGAACAGGGCCTCCTTGCTGTCGAAGTGGTAGTAGATCAGGGCCGGATCGCAGCCGGCCCGACGGGCGATGGCCCGGAGGCTGGCGGCCTGCAGCCCGCTTTCGGCGAACACCGTCTGGGCGGCGTCCAGAATCTGATCGGGATCGACCTTGGTGGGCTTGGGACCCCGAGAGGGGCGGGGAGAGGGGAGAGCAGTCATGGAGGTCCAATTCAACGAGTGTTGAATTGTGGGATCACCCACGGTCCTGCGCAATGACTTATTTCAATGACCGTGGAAATTCTCGGCGGCCACGAAAAAGCCCCCGGCAGCCGGGGGCTTTTCAAGGAACCGCTCCGGGCTCACTCGCCGGAGATGGGCACCACGGTGGTGTCTTCGATGGTGAGGATCTCGGCCTCCTCGAAGGCGATGCGGTTTTCCTCGACCTCGGCCACGGCCACCTGGCCCCAGAAGGAAGCGAGCTTGGGGGCATCCTGGGCCTGGCCGTGCTTGTTCACGGGGACCACCACCTCGACCTTGGGGAAGGCGCCGCGCTGAAGCTGCTCGCAGCGCTTGCCCGCCACGACGACGAAGCGGTACTTGTTGGCGATTTCTTCTGGGACACGGACGATGGTGCGCTGGGTCATGGGCCACTCCGAACCTGGAAGCATACCACTCCCGGACCCCATCTCAAAGCCCGGCCTTGCATTCGGCCCCTCCTGGCCCTATAGGGCGGCTGGAGTAGGATGGGACTTCCTGGAGGAACCATGGAACGGGGCAAACTGTGGCGCGGCGCCTTCGGGGGCAATGTCCGGCTCCTGGAGCTGAACTCGGCGGGCCTCACCGAGGAACTGGCCGCCGAGGATCCCACCTGGGAACAGCACTATGCCCGCGGCGGTCCCGGCACCCAGGCCCACCTTGATTGGGCCGAGCTCCAGGCGGCCTTCCGGACGGCGGACCAGGCCCTGAAGGCGGCCTTCCAGGAGGCGCCCGATTGGGACCGCCCGACCCTGAACCCGGCGGTGGGGGCCGAGCAGCCCCTTGAGCAGGTGCTGGCCTTCCTCTTCATGCACGAGTGCTATCACCTGGGGCAGATCGGCCTCATCCGCAAGCTGCACGGCCTGCCGGGAGCCATCTGATGCAGATCATCCTGGGCATCACCGGCGGGGTCGCCGCCTATAAATCAGCGGAGCTGGCGCGGTTCCTGGCCAACCAGGGGCACCGGGTGCGGTGCATCCTCACCGAGGCCGGGGCCCGGTTCATCACGCCGCTCACCCTCACCAGCCTCACCGGCGAGCCCTGCTACGGCGCCAACCCGGACCAGGGCGAATGGCGGGCCAGCCCCAGCATCGAGCACATCGAGCTGGCCCGCTGGGCCGACCTGGTGGCGGTGGTGCCGGCCACGGCGAACATCCTCGGCAAGGCCGCCAACGGCCTCGCCACGGACCTCCTCAGCACGTTGCTGCTGGCGACCCGGGCCCAGGTGCTGTGGGCGCCCGCCATGAACACCGGCATGTGGGAACACCCGGCCGTGCAGGCCAACATCGCGCGGCTGCGCTCCTTCGGGCATGCGGTGGTGGATCCCGCCGAGGGCGTGCTCGCCTGCGGGGAGGAGGGTTCGGGCAAGCTGGCGGAGGTCGCGGCCATCGCCGAGGCCATCCAGATGTACGGCACTCCGAAGCTGCGATCCCTGAAGGGCCGGCGCATCCTCATCACCTC
>JAFJUR010000088.1 GCA_017859995.1 Holophagaceae bacterium
GGCTACTTCTGGGTGCGCCGCCACTGGCTGCGCCTCAACCCCTGGGCCCGCACGGCCCTGGCGGTGCTCATCACCTCCCTGCTCTCCATTCCCCTGGGGTTCACCACCCACCATGGATTCAAGCCCACCCGGCTGCTCTACGGCGCCTTCACCGGCTACCTGTTGGAGCGGCACAGCCAGGAGCGGCCGCTGTGGCAGGCGCTGCTGGAGCCGGTGGGGTTCACCGCCCTGATGTTCGTCATCGAAGCCGGGATCCTCGGCCGGGTGCGCTTCGAGTGGTGGAAGGTGCCCCTGGAGCTCAGCTTCAACGCGACGATCCTGCTCAGCGTCATGCTGGCGGTCCGCCTCCGCCGACTCCTGGCCGAGCGGCGGGTCCTGACGCCTCAGGAACAGCAGGGGTAGGGATCGGGTTCTCCGGGGTCCCGCGCTGCGTGCACGCACCGGAGATCCTTGCGCCAGGAATCACCGGCCCCGGGGCATTCCGGGTGCCGCCTCGGGGAATCCCCCTTGAGCGGAAAGGCTTTCGGCGGTAGACTTTTCGTCTTGCGTGGACAAGCCGCGTGCGTACACCCCGCTCATGGGGGCATCCGGTCGGTCCCAGGAGGAACACATGAAGGAAAACATGCACCCCGAGTTGCACGACGTGAAGGTGCACTGCGCCTGCGGCAACGAATTCATGACGCGCTCCACCAAGAAGGAGCTGCGCGTGGAAATCTGCTCGAACTGCCACCCCTACTTCACGGGCAAGCAGCGCCTGATGGACACCGAAGGCCGCGTGGAGAAGTTCAACAAGAAGTACGCGAAGAAGGAAGCCGCGGCTCCGGCCGAGGTTCCCGCCGAGACCACCGAAGCCTAGCTTCAGCATTCCGAGGGAGGGGCCGATTCTTCGGCCCCTCCCTTTGTTTATGTTCTCCGGGGGTTCCTCGCTGCGCGAACACCCCCGGGCCCCCAAGCCCCATCCCGGCAAGCCGGTCTGTGGCTTATATCCTCCGGGGGTTCCTCGCTGCGCGACCCCCCCCCGGGCCCCCAGTGAAGATCGTCACTCCCCAGAACCTGCACTTGGATGTTGAGGTGGACCATGCTCGATCAGCTTGAAGCCGTCGAAGCCCGCTTCCAGGAAGTGGAGGCGCAGCTGCAGGATCCGGCGGTGGTGTCCGACCCCAAGCGTCTGCGGGAGCTGTCCAAGCTCCGGGCGGAGCTGGAGCCGGTGGTGCTGGCCTTCCAGGGGCACCGGAACCTCATCAAACAGCTCGAGGAGGCCGAGTCCATCCTGGCCGACAAATCCATGGACGCCGAGCTGCGCGAGATGGCCGAGATGGAGATTCCCGAGCTGAGGAAGGCCATCGCCGAGGGCGATGCCGAAATCAAGCGCCTGCTCATTCCCAAGGATCCGGCTGACGAGAAGAACGTGATCCTCGAAGTCCGCGCCGGTACGGGCGGTGAGGAAGCCGCGCTCTTCGCCGCGGAGATCTTCCGCATGTACCTCCGCTTCGCCGAGCGGCGCGGGTTCAAAGTCTCCGTCCTGGACGAGAGCGATGCCGACGCGGGCGGGCTGAAGGATGCCACGGCCGAAATCCAGGGCCATGGCGCCTACAGCCTCTTCCGGTTCGAAAGCGGCGTCCACCGCGTGCAGCGGGTTCCCAAGACCGAAACCCAGGGCCGCATCCACACGTCCGCCTGCACCGTGGCTGTGATGCCCGAGGCGGAGGAGGTTGACATCGAGATCCACCAGAAGGATCTGCGCGTGGATACCTTCTGCTCCGGCGGCAAGGGCGGGCAGAGCGTCAACACCACCTATTCCGCCGTGCGTCTGACCCACCTGCCCACGAACACCGTGGTGCAGTGCCAGGATGAGCGCAGCCAGATCAAGAACATGGCCAAGGCCATGACCGTGCTGCGCAGCCGCCTGCTGCAGAAGGCCCAGGACGAGGCGGACGCCATCCACTCGGCCATGCGCAAGTCCCAGGTGGGCAGCGGCGACCGCAGCGAGAAGATCCGCACCTACAACTTCCCCCAGGGCCGGGTCACCGATCACCGAATCGGCGTCACCATCCACCAGATCGACAGCTTCATGGGTGGCCAGATCGAGCCCATCATCGAACCCTTGCGCGCGGCGTTCGAGGCAGAGCGGCTGCAGGCGCTGGAAGCCTGAGCGGACCGGCGCCCACGGGGCCCTGAACGAACGAAGCGGGAGGCGTGCCTCCCGCTTCGTTCGTTGGCAGCCGGGGCTACTTCCGCAGGGTGACCTTTTCCGGGGCGGTCAGGCTGAAGGAGACGGGCTTGCCCGATGGGATGCGGATCACGGTGTCGGCGGTGCCGGCCGCGACGGCGGTGCCCGCGGCGGCGCCGAGGGCCGCGCCGCCCAGGGCGTGGTCGTTCTTGTTCTTCTTGTCGGAGAGGATGCCGACGAGGGCGCCGAGGGCCGCGCCGCCGCCGATGAACTTGGCGTTGCGCTCGCCACGGGCGGTGGCGACCACCACATGCGTGTCGGTGTCGATGCCCACACCGGCGATCTCGGTCAGCCGGATGCCGAGGGCCCCCTGGCCCTGGCTCAGGCGGCCGGCGGCGGCGCTCTGGGTGACGACGCCGCGGGCGGTGCTGCCGGCGCTCCAGACGAGCTTGCCGTCCTGGACGACATCCGAAGCCAGCGTGCCTTCCCAGGCATCCCCGGCCTGATCCTTGTCGGTGCTCAGTTCGCGGGCCAGCGTGATCTCGAGCTTGGTGCCCACGGGCACCTCCACCACCACGGCCTTGGGGGCCTCCTTGGCCGCCGGGGCCTGCGCCAGGGTGATGGCCTCCTGCTTCTTGGCCTCGGCGCGCCGCTTGGCGTCGGCCACCTGGCGCTCGAGGGCCTTCACCTGCGACTTCGTGAGGTGCTGGACGGTTTCCGCATCCCCGCCGGTGATCTTGCCGGACTTGGCCTCGGCCAGCTGCTGCTCCAACTGGGCAACCTTAGCCTCGGCGGACTTGGCGGCCTCCTCGGCCTGGATGGCGGCTTCACTCTTGCGGTTGCAGGCCAGGGTGAGGGCGAGGACCGCCGCGAGGGACAGATGGGTCAGAACCGGGCGCATGGGGCCTCCTGAGTGAGATGGGACGTGCCGTATAGTATGGCATCCCGACGGGATTCACCCATGGCCCGACCCAACCTCAACCCCCGCGGCGAATCCGTGCTGCGCACCCTCATCGAGACCTACCTCGAGGCGGGGGAGCCTGTGGGGTCGCGGCTGCTGGCCAAGCGGTACCCCGAGCCGCTCTCCAGCGCCACGATCCGCAACGTGCTGTCGGACCTGGAAGACGAGGCCCTGGTGGCCCAACCGCATACCTCGGCGGGGCGCGTGCCCACGGAGCGGGCCTACCGCTACTACGTGGACCGCTGGCTCAAGCCCCATCCTCTCGGGCAGGAAGACGAGGGCCGGCTCCGGGCGGCCCTGGATGGCCTGGAGCTGGATCCCGAGGCCTGGGCCCGCCATGCCAGCCGCACCCTGGCGGAAGTCATGGGCGGCGTCTGTGTGGCCCTGCCGCTGCGCCTGACCCAGAGCCGGCTGGCGCGGCTGGAATTCGTCCCCGTGGGCGCGGGGCGCCTGGTGGCGGTGTGGGTGGGTAGCCTGGGCGAGGTGGAACACCGCCTCATGGAGAATCCCTGGAACCATCCGGAATCGGTGCTGATGGAACTGGGGAACTACGCCACCGCGCACTTCGCTGGGCTGACGCTCTCCGAGATGCGCACCCGCCTGGTGGGGGCCCTGGTGGCCGGCGCCCAGGAAGGGGAGTCCCTCCGGGCCCGCCTGCAGGAACTGGCCACCCGCTGGCCGGAGGACCCCGGCGCCGCGGATCCCCCGGTGCTGATGTCGGGCCTGGGCCAGCTGGGAGGCCTGCCCGAGTTCGAGGACGTGACCCGGTTCCGGGAGCTGATGGCAGCCTTCGAGGAACATGGCCGGCTGGCGCGCCTGCTCAACGCCTTCGCTGATCGGGCCTCGGAGGACGTGCAGCTCCTCCTGGGCACCGAGAATCCGTATTTCGAGGCCTGGCCCCTGGCCACGGCCGTGCGGACCGTGGCCCTTGGCCCGGCGGGCTACGTCACCTTTGCCCTGGTGGGCCCGCTTCGCATGGACTATGGTCGGGTGCTCGGCGGGCTGCGCTGGTGGTCCCGACAAGTCCAGCGGCGCAGCGATCGGGGTTGACCTGGCCCCCACTGGGCAAGGCCAGCCGACCCACCCATGACCCGGAACGGACTGGTTACCCACCCATTGCGTGTTCTGCTTATACTTCTGCGATGCCTACCGATATGCCCCGCCAGCCGGAATCGAAGCCAGCCCTCCAGGGGGAAGCCGAGGATTTGGTGGACCTGAACCTGGACGAGACGCTGGATGGCGATCTCCAGGCCGTGGCCGACGAAGTGGCCTCCGAGTACCACACACAGGTGGTGCCCGAAATGGATGATCTGCCCGACCTGCCGCCCGTCGCCAACCAGGAGGGTCGCGTGGATCTGGAATCCGCCCTCACCGAGGCCGAGCACCAGATGGAGGATCTCCTCCGCCGTGAGGCGGAGCTCATGGATCAGCAGCGGCGTCTCGCGGCGGACTTCAACAATTTCCGCAACCGCGCCCAGCGGGACATCTCCCTTGCCGTGGAGCAGTCCGAGCGCAAGATCCTGCTCGAGGTGCTGCCCATCCTCGACAATTTTGAACGGGGCCTGAGCGCCACCTACCAGGACGTGGAGTCCTTCCGGGCCGGCGTGGAGCTCATCCGCAAGCAGTTCCTCGAAGCCCTCCGCAGGCTGAACGTGGAAGCGCTGCCGCTCCAGGTGGGCGAGGCCTTCGACGCGCTCAACGCTGAAGCCCTCACCACCTTCTCTGATCCGAACCTCCCGGATGGCGCGGTGGCGGCCATCTACGAGCGCGGATACAACCTGCGCGGCCAGTTGCTGAGAGCGGCCAGGGTGGTGGTCAACCGGGTCTCCGATTCGGGAAAATCCTAGCGCGCCCTAGTCCTTGTGCTGGATGCAACGTCGAGAATTAAGTAGCATGTAGGCGCGACCCCCCGGAGTTCCACCCATGGCAGGCAAACTGATCGGCATTGATCTAGGTACGACCAACAGTTGCGTCTGCGTGATGGAGGGCGGGGATTCGCGCGTCATCCCGAACCGCGAGGGCAGCCGTACCACCCCCTCGGTCGTCGCCTTCACCGACAAGGGCGATGTGCTTGTGGGGCATATCGCCAAGCGTCAGGCTGTCACCAATCCCCAGCGCACCCTCTTCGCCGTCAAGCGCCTCATCGGCCAGCGGTTCCAGGCCCCCCGCGTGCAGGAAGCGGTCGGCCGCCTGCCGTTCCCGGTGGTGTCCGCCCCCAACGGGGACGCCTGGTTGCGGGTGGGTGAGCGCGACTATGCTCCGCCCGAAGTCTCCGCCATCGTGCTGCGCTCCCTGAAGCAGGCCGCCGAAGCCTTCCTCCATGAGGAGGTGACGGACGCGGTGATCACCGTGCCGGCCTACTTCGACGATGCCCAGCGCCAGGCCACCAAGGATGCGGGGAAGATCGCCGGGCTCAACGTCCAGCGCATCATCAACGAGCCCACGGCCGCCGCCCTGGCCTACGGTTTCAACAAAAAGGGCGTCAAGCAGATCCTGGGCATCTACGACTTCGGCGGCGGCACCATCGACTTCACGTTGATGGAGATGAACGACGGCGTCTTCGAAGTGCTGGCCACGAGCGGCGACACCTTCCTGGGCGGCGAGGACATCGACCAGGCCATCCAGAACTGGCTGGTGCAGCTGTTCCGCGAGAAGACCGGCATCGACCTCACCAGCGACCGCATGGCCCTCCAGCGCCTGAAGGAGGCCAGCGAGAAGGCCAAGTGCGAACTGTCCACCCTGGACCGCGTGGAGATCCGGCTGCCCTTCATCGCCCAGGGGCCCACAGGCCCCCAGCACCTGGAGGCGGCCCTCACCCGCGAGCAGCTCGAGGACATGGTCCGGGATCTGGTCGAGCAGACGCTCAGCCCCATCAAGGATGCCCTGGAGCAAGGCGGCAAGACGCCCAAGCAGGTGGACGAGGTGATCCTCGTGGGCGGTCAGACGCGCATGCCCCTGGTGCAGCGCCTGGTGCGCGACTTCTTCGGCAAGGAGCCGAACCGCAGCATCAACCCTGACGAGGTGGTGGCCCTGGGCGCCTCCATCCAGGGCGCGGTGCTGAAGGGCGACATCAAGGACCTGGTGCTCCTCGACGTGACCCCGCTCTCCCTGGGCATCGAGACCCAGGGCGGCGGCTTCGTGAAGATCATCCAGCGCAACGCGACCATCCCCACCCGCGATGCCCGCACGTTCACCACGGTGACCGACAACCAGAGCCGGGTGGAGATCCACGTGCTGCAGGGCGAGCGCGAGCTGGCCGAGCACAACAAGAGCCTCGGCCGCTTCGACCTCATCAACCTTCCGCCGCTGCCCAAGGGCGTGCCCCAGATCGAGGTCGCCTTTGACATTGATTCCAACGGCATCGTGAAGGTATCGGCTCGCGACCTCATGACCGGCCTCGAGCAGAGCATGAGCATCCGGCCCAGCTCCGGCCTCTCCGAGCTGGAGATCCAGCGCATGATCCGCGAGGCCCTGGCCAACGCCGAGACCGACGTGAAGAAGCGCGACGCGCTGAAGTACATCGCCTCGGCGGAAGGCCTCATCTTCTCCTGCGACAAGAGCTTCATCGAGTGCGGCAAGTACCTCACCGACGACCAGCAGGCCCTGGTGCGGGACGTGCTGTCCCGGGCCCGGCAGGCGGTCGCCGCCCAGGATCCTGACGCGCTCCGCGCCTGCGAGACCCAGCTGCTCGAGGCCCAGACCCTCCTCACGGAAGCGGTGCTGGCCGCCAGCGAGGCGATGATGGCCTCCCTCGACGGCGAGGGCGACGGCGCGGCCCCCCCGAACTAGGCAGCCCTCGGCGCGGATGGCCCGGATTTCCCGACCGGAGGTCCTGGATCCGCCCGTTTTGGGTGAGAATGGAACCTGATCGGGTCGCCCTGGTCGGGGACCGCCCATGGTGGTGGCCGCTTCCGACCGGAGTGCCCGCCGCCCGCCAATCCGGGCCACGCCCGCTTGAAGCCTGAGGACCGACCCACCCATGAAACGCGACTACTACGACGTGCTCGGCGTCTCGAAAGAGGCCGGGACCGATGAGCTGAAAAAGGCCTACCGCAAGCTGGCCATGGAACTCCACCCGGACCGCAACCCCGGGAACAAGGAGGCGGAGGAGAAGTTCAAGGAGGCCGCCGAAGCCTACAGCGTGCTGTCCGACCCGGAGAAGCGGAAGGTCTACGACCAGTTCGGCCACGCCGGCCTGGGCGGCGCCGGCGGCGGCGGGCAGCAGTTCCAGTTCGACCCGAACCAGTTCGCGGATTTCGAGGACATCCTGGGCAGCTTCTTCGGCGGAGGGATCTTCGGCGACCTCTTCGGCGGCGGCGGACGTCGACGGTCGAACGGCGAGGAGCGGGGCTCGGACCTGCAGTACAACCTCAAGCTCAGCTTCCAGGACGCCATCTTCGGCAAGGAGGTGGTGGAGCTGTCCATTCCCCGGCTCGAAGCCTGCGGCACCTGCCACGGCTCAGGCTGCGAGGCCGGCACCCGGCCCGAGACCTGCCCCCAGTGCCGGGGCGCGGGCCAGGTGGCCGTGCGCCAGGGCTTCTTCCAGATGCTCGCCCCCTGTCCGCGCTGCGAAGGGCGGGGACGCTTCATCCCCAAGCCCTGCCGCGAGTGCCGGGGGGAAGGCCGGGTCCACCAGAAATCGAAGGTGAGCTTCAAGGTGCCCGCCGGGGTGGACCGCGGAACCCGCCTGCGGCTGCAGGGCCAGGGCGAATCCGGCCGCTTCGGGGGCCGCACGGGGGATCTCTACGTGGTCTTCGACGTGGAACCCGACGCCCGGTACGAGCGGGATGGGGCTGACCTGCACCGCCGGCTCGAAGTCTCCTGGCCCATGCTCGTAACCGGCGGAACTCTGGAGGTGGAGACCCCCTACGGTTCCGACAAGGTGAAGCTGGCAGCGGGCACTGCGGCGGACCATGTGGTGAAGCTGGTGAACGCCGGCGTGCCCCGCCTGCAGGGCAGCGGCCGCGGCGACCTCTACCTGCACCTGCGGGTGGCCATCCCGAAGAGCCTGACCGCCGAGCAGCGGCAGCTGGTGGAGCAGCTCGGTCGCAGCCTGGATGGCGACGCCGCTGACGCTGAGGGCGAAGGCTTCCTTGCCAAGGTGTTCGGATCGGAAAAGGGCGGGAAAAAGAAGAAGAAGGGATAGGGCCCTCTGGCCTACAGCCCGCCTGCCACCACGACCCTTCCCTTGCCCTCGCTCTTGGCGCGCAGCAGGGCGCGGTCGGCCTGCTCGATGAGGTGCCCGGCGCCATCGGCGTGGTCGGGATAGGCGGCGACTCCGGCGCTCAGCGAGACGGCCAGGTGGTCGCGGCCCAGGTCCAGGGGATGCTCGCGGAGCACTTCGAGCAGGCGATCACCGAGCTTCCGGGCGCCCTGGGCCGTGGTGCGCGGCATGAGGATGCAGAACTCGTCGCCCCCGTACCGGTAGAGGCGGTCGTGGGCACGGCACAGCCGCTGGGCGGTGTCGGCCACGGCCTCCAGGAGAAGGCTGCCCGTGGGGTGGCCGTGGTTGGTGTTCACGCGCTTGAGGTCGTCCACGTCGATGAACAGCAGGGCCAGGGGCTCCGCCTTGGCGGCGGCGGCGCGCACCGCCTGGGGCAGCTCCGCCTCCAGGCAGCGGCGGTTCTGGGCCACGGTGAGGTCGTCCTTGAAGGAGAGGGCGCGGCTCTCCTCCAGGCGCCAGGCGTTGATGAGCAGGGGCTCCATGTCGTCGAAGCCCCGCAGGAACCAGTCGGGTGATTCCTTCGCCTCCGCCAGCCGGAGGATGCCCAGCTGCTCGGAAGGCGCCAGGAGGAAGGCCTCGCCCTGGCGCACCAGGTCGGCCGCCTCCTTCCGAGGCAGGGGGGCCTCGGGAAAGGTGCCGTCGCCGGCGCGCTGGTAGAACCAGTCCTCCCGGCGGAGCCAGATGGCGCCGCCCTTCGCGCCGGAGAGCCGGATGGCCCGGCCCAGCGCCAGCCGGAGCAGCTCGTCCAGGGAAGCCAGGTGCATCATCTGCCGCAGCCACCCGTCGCTGCCCAGGTCCCGCTGCCGCAGGTGCAGCAGGGCCTCTCGGGCCGCCTCCAGGGGGCGGTCCTGCAGCAGCACCCACCCGGCCCGGAGGTTCAGGACGGCGCTCACTTCTTCAGGTTCTGCCTTCTGCACCCACCAGAGCACCTCCGTGCCCTCCGTGGGCAGGAGGCGGGGATCGGGATGCTCGGCCACGATCACGAGAGAACCCTGCCCGGGGCCCATGACGGTCTCGTAGCCCCAGGCCGACAGGGCCGTGCGGAGGTCGTCCCCCGCGGGGGAGGGATGGGCTTCCAGCCAGTGGATGCGGGGCATGGGGCTCCCTGTTGACCGGCTCATCGGCATTCGGTCTGCCCCCGCTTAGCTTAAGGCCGCTTCGAGGCGCAGAGCCAGCTGGCGCAGGTGGGCGGCCAGGGAGGCGGCGGCGGCGGCGGAACCCTCGCGCTGGCCCCGTTCGGCCCGCACCCAGCGCTTGAGCAGGGCCAGGGACTGCGGGTCCCGCACACCCAGGCGCTTGGCGGTCTGGATGAGCTTGTGGGAAAGCCGGGTCCGCTCTGCTCCGGCAGGTACCGTTTCCAGTTCCCCGAGCAGCCGGAGGGCATCCTGGGCCACGTCGAGATCCTGGCGGATCAGCGGCACGCGGGCATTGATCCGGAGGAGGAACAGCTCCAGGAACCGCAGCAGCTCGCCCAGCAGGTCCATGCCGTCCCGCAGGGCCTGGGGCACGTCCTGAGGCGCGTCGAGCATCCGCCCCAGATCCTGGATGAGCCGCTCGGCCTCTTCCCGGTCGGGGCGGCGCATGAGGGGGAACTCGGGGCTCCGCCGGAAGGCCAGCAGGTGGCGGTAGGTCTGGGAGAGGCCCAGGGCGAGGCGGGGCCAGTCCTGCAGTTCCAGGTGGAGTTGCAGCTGCCCGTGCAGGGGCGGCACCTGCTCCCACAACCGCTGGATGCGCAGGCGCAGCCGCTCTCCCTCCTCCATCATGCTGGGCGAGGCGGGGAACAGGCGATGCTGCACGTCCGGAGAGAAGATCCCCACCAGCTCGCCCATGAGCTGCTTCTGATGGTTGATGAGCAGGCCGCGGAGGTTGTCGAGGGTCTGGGCCAGCTGGTCGGCGTCCTGGCCGGCCAGGGCCTGCTGCAGCAGGCTGCGCAGCGTCCCCTGGTCCTGGTGCAGGCTCAGCACTGCCTGGCGGAGGAAGGCCCGGAGCCGAAGGGTCTCCGGCACTGCGGGATCCAGCGCCTCCCCGCGGGAGGGATCGTAGGCCCGCTCCGCCATGCGGCCCAGCTCGGATTCCAGCACCAGGAAGATCGGCACCGCGGCGTAGCGGTCGTGCACCGCAGCACTGGCGGCGGGTTCGAGGGATTCCAGCAGGCCCAGCAGGGAGATGTGGTTGGCCAGGGCCCGCGCCACCACGGAGAAGGCCGGACGGTCGTTCCGCCGGAGCTGCTGGAGCAGCCGCCGCAGCTCGGGCGGCAGGCTCTCCCGGAACAGGTCCGCGTCCACCCGGGGGAGGGTCCAGCCCAGGTGGTCCCAGAGCCAGCGCAGGCTGGCCCTGACCTGTTCCACCGCCGGCCAGTGGATGCCCCGGTCGAGGGGCCGCACGAGGCTCAGGCGCAGGTTGGAGACCACATGCTCCAGGAGCAGGAGGGGCTCCACCCGGGCGTGGATCTCGGCCGGGATGCAGGCCTCCAGCTGCTCGGCGAGCCTGGCGAGGGATTCCTCCAGGCGGCCCTGGCCCTGGATGGCCCGGTTGAGGGCCTTCATGCGGGTGTTGAGGCGGGGGACGGACTCCGCGCCCAGCTCGGTTTCCTGCAGGGCGGCGAGGATGTCGCGGAAAGCCTCCCGGTGGTCGGCCAGGAAGGCCGCCCAGAAAGCGCGGAGGTCCCCGCTGTCCGCTTCCCGGGTGAGGACCATGGCCCGGAGGGAGGCGAGCAGATCGAGCAGCTGGGACACCCAGGCGGGCTGGTTCTGCTCGGCCAGGAGTTCGCGGTGCGCCGCCTCGGCCTGCTGGCCAAGCCGAGCCAGGCTGTGCAGCAGCACCAGGCCCATGGCGTTCCGGC
>JAFJUR010000012.1 GCA_017859995.1 Holophagaceae bacterium
GCTGGTAGCGATGGTCCGATCCGCCGCAGGCGTCCAGGGCCTCCACGGCCGCCTCCAGCCAGCGCCGGGTCTGGTCGGGGTTCATGGAGTAGGCATTGAGCGGAGCCCCGGGCGCGGGCACGCCGACATGCCGCTCGAACACCCGCGCGCCCTTGGCCACCGCCATCTGGACGAGGCGCGTGTTGTCCGGATCCTCATGGGAGGAGAACCCGATGGGGTGCTGGGGGTACCGCGCCTTCAGGTATTCGATCTGGTTGAGCTGGAAGTGGGCCACCGGCGTCGGGTACTCGCCGATGCAGTGCAGGAGCGTCAGGGGCCGTTGCCGGTGGTCGAAAAAGCTCACGACCTGGTCCAGCTGCGCCGCGGAAGCCCCGGCCGTGGAGGCGATGACGGGCAGGGGCGACCGCGCCATCCGCTCCATCAGGGGCCAGTCGCCGAGAGAACAGCTGGCGACCTTCAGCCTGCGGAAGCCGTGGGCCTCCACCAGATCCACCGAGGCTTCGTCGAAGGCCGTGCAGACCGGCACGAAGCCCTGGGCGTCCATCTCCTCCTTGAGCCGCCGGAAATCGGCTTCCGAGAGCCGGGTCTCCTGGAACCGCTTGATGAACTTCAGATCCATCCGCTGCTGGAAATCCGGGTGGATGAAGGTGTCAAGGTTCCGGTACTGGAGCTTGAACCCGAAGTCGAACTGGCCTTCGAAATCCCGCACGAGGCGGCCGAAGGCCTGGAGGATCTGCAGCCCGTGGTCGAGCCGGCCCATGTGGTTGTTGGCCATTTCGAAGACCACGAAGGGTTTGATGGGATCTGAAACCATGGAGGTGCCTCGCTGGTGTCTCTCGGAAGGTCGCCGTTTCCATCAGGGTACAGGCGAACGCCAGACGGTTGGGCATTCCCTGAGCCACGGGCGGGCCAACCTCGGGGTAGGGGCTGCCCTTTTCCCCACGCCAGCCTGGGCTTGGCGCCATAATCGCGTACCCGCACCTTTCCTTGGGGGAACGTCATGATCCCAACAGGGGGTCCCCGCCCGCCGGCAGCGACCCGCCCTCCCGTCTGGCTGGAAGCCCTGCTGGAGGCCCATCCCCCAGGCGCCTCCGACCGCCAGAGGGCCTTTCTCACGGAGGGCGGCCCCGGCAGCCTCGTCCTTTTCGGGGCGGGCTATCAGGGCGAGCTGACGCTCTCGGACCTGCGGGCCATGGGGCTGGATGGTTCGGTGCGATGCTTCCTGGACAACGAGGCCTCCAAGTGGGGCCGAACGCTGGGCGGCCTTCCGATCTGCGCCCCGAACCTGCTCGACACCCTGCCGAAAGACACCCGGATCCTCATCACCTCCGGGGCCTATGCGCCCATCCGGTCCCAGTTGGCGGAAGCGGGATTCTCCTCCGGCGTGCGCATCCTCGACCTGTCCGCCCTGCGCAACGGGCTCTTCGACCGGGACCTCCTCGTGCGAGCAGCGCCCACCCTCGAGCGGCTCCACGCCATGCTGGGCGATGCCTTCTCCCGGAAGGTCCTGGAAGGCGTGATCGCCTACCGCCTCACCGCCGACATCACCCATGTGGAAGCGGTGTGCGAGCCCCTCCAGTACTTCCCCGATGGCGTGGTGAAGCTGGGCCCGAAGGAGGTGTTCATCGACGGCGGCGCCTTCGATGGCGACACCGTCCGGACCTTCCTCGCGGCCTGCGGCGGCGCCTTCGAGGCCATCCACGCCTTCGAGCCCGACCCCCGGAACGCCGCCCGGCTGCGGGACTGGATCGCGGGTCATCCCGACCGGGCCCGGATCCACGCCCATGCCGAGGCGCTATACAGCCACCCGACCGAACTCCGGTTCGAGGAGGGGCCTTCCATGAGCAGCCGCATCGATGCCGTGGGCGGAACCTGCATCCAGGCGACGAGCCTGGATGCCTGCCTTCAGGGCGCGCCGGCCACCTTCATCAAATTCGATCTGGAGGGCGCCGAGCGCGCGGCGCTGAAGGGCGCCGAGGCGACCATCCGCACCTGGCGCCCGAAGCTGGCGATCTCCGCCTACCACCTCGCGGACGACCTCTGGGAACTGCCCGCGATGATCGCGGAGCTGACGCCCGGCTACCGGTATTTCCTCCGCCACTACTCCTTCCTCAGCTTCGAGACGGTGTTCTACGCCATTCCCGAAGAGCAGTGCCCCTAGCAGCTCCTCCCCCGCGCCTCCGCCCCCGACGCCAGGATTCCCCATGCCCCGCAAGCCGCTGGTGACCATCGCCATCCCCAACTACAACTACGCGAAGTACGTGGGCCAGGCCATCGAGAGCGCCGTCAACCAGACCTACGAGAACCTCGAGGTGGTGGTCTCCGACAATGCGTCCACGGACGGCTCCTGGGACATCATCAAGGCCTTCGAGGACCACCCGAAGGTCGAGCTGTTCCGCCAGAAAGAGACGCTCCCCGTGGGCAACCATTTCGGCTTCGTGCTGGCGATGGCGAACGCCCGGTACCTGGTCTTCCTCTCCTCCGATGACATGCTCAAGCCGACGTTCATCGAGAAGACCATGAAGGTCATCCTCGACCATCCGGACCGCAGCATCGGCATGGTGGTCACCGAACGCGAGGTCGTCGACGCAGGGGGCGCCGTCCGCGACTTCCCGCCCTTCTACACCACCAGTTGCGTGGTGCCCGGCGAGAAGCAGGCGAAGGTGTTCCTGATGGGCAACCCCTTCGTGCCCTCCCAGTCGCTCCTGGACCGGAAGGTGCTGCAGCCCGGGCTCCGGAGCTTCCGGCGCCAGAGTCCCGGCCAGGACTGGAAGCGGCGCACCCAGTACGCCTGCCTCGCCGACTGCGCCATGTGGTTCAACATGTGCCTCGCTTCGGATTTCGGCTACGTCCGCGAGAAGCTCGCCGTGTACCGCGAGCATTTCCAGGGCGAGGCCGCCGCGCACATGGGCAACCTCCAGGGGATCTTCGAGCTCTACACCATGAAGCGGAACCTCATCGAGGACGCGCGCCGGAAGGGCCTGGACACCATCGTCGCCTTCGGCGAGGAGGCCATCCGCAAGATCGGCTCCGACTGCCTGAAGTGGGCCTCGATGTTCCTCGAGCACCGCGACCTGGTGGCCGCCCGCCGGCTGCAGCACATGGCGGCCGCCATCGACCCCTCGCTCGCCTCGGCAAAGACCTACCTGGCCCTCGACTACGTGCTGGGCGCGAACCTCGAGCGGCCCTTCGAGGCCTTCCGCGCCCTGGCCCCCTTCTGCGGCGCCACCCTGCGCGATTTCTCCTACGACCCCCCCGAGGGGTACCTCGCCATTGAGAGCTGAGGAGGCCATGGCTTCACGTCCCGACCAGGTGGCTTCCACCACGAATGGCACCCTGACCCGGCTCAAGGGCGGATCGCTCAGCGGCACCTACCTGCTTGAGGCTGGCGCCTACAGATGTGTGCGCAAAACCATTTCCCTGGAGGAGACCCGGGAATACGGATTCATCCGCTGGCAGTCTCAGCTGAAGCGCCTCCAGCGGTTCGGCCAGCTGTTCCCGGGCGTGTTCCCCCAGGTGCTGGATGTGGGCCGGGAGGGCCCCATCGCCTACTTCGACCTCGAATACATCGAGCACGCCATGTCGGGATCCGATTTCCTGGCCGGCAACCCTCCCGAGCCCGAGGTCCAGGCCTATGCCCAGGCCCTGTTCGAGACCATGGACAAGCTCCACGCCGTGAAGCGCCCCTCTTGCCGCGGGGCCCTGGACCTCTATCTCTACGAGGAAATGGAACGCCCCCTCCGCATCTGCTGCGAGGATCCCTCTTTCCGTGCCTTTCTCGACCATCCGACCCTCGTGTTCAACGGCGTGGAGATCCCTTCGATCGCGACGGTGCTGCCCGACCTCTACCGCCTCGGCGAGGCCTCCTGGAAGGACCCCTGGGAGTGCTACACCCACGGCAACCTCACCCTCGAGAACACCCTCTGGGTGCCCGCCACCCGGAAGATCTGGTTCATCGACCCCTATGAGGAGAACGTCACCGACTCGGTTCACAACGAGTATTCGCAGATCCTCCAGTCGAGCCACGCGCGCTACGAGATCTGCAACGCGCTCCCCCCGAGGGTGGAGGGGAACCGGGTCAGCCTCGATATCCCTGACGTTCCGGGCATCCGACGATTCAACGACCTGTTCATGGTCCTGCTCGGGGCCCGGCTTTCCGAGGAGGAGCATCGCCTGGTGCGGCTCTACGAGATTTCCCAGTTCACCCGGATGCTCCCCTTCAAGCTCCACACGTCCCGGGAACGGATGATCTTCTTCTACGCCCTGGCTTCCTTCCTGGCCCACCAGTTGCTGGAGGACGTCCATGGCTGACCGGAAGCGCTGGACCCTCACGGCGCAACTGCCCGTCACGTTCACCCTGCACGCGTCGGACCGTCTGTTCGAGGTCGGCCATCCCGCCTTCCTCGAGCCGGCCCCGGCCTCTGGACCGGTCCGACGCCTCGTGGTGATCGACGAGAAGGTCTACGCCCTCCATGGAGAAGTCATCGAGCAGTACTTCCTCCGCAGCGGTGTGGAGTACAAGATCCTCCCGATCGTGGCGACCGAGACCCAGAAGGACCTCGACACCCTGATGACGATCCTCGGCGCCATGGAGACCTTCCACCTCCTCCGCCAGAGCGAGCCCATCATCGGCATTGGCGGCGGCGTGCTCCTGGATGTGGTCGGTTTCGCGGCGTCCATCTTCCGCCGCGGCGTGCCCTACATCAAAGTCCCCACGACCCTGCTCGCCCTCGTGGATGTCAGCCTCGGCGTGAAGACGGCCATCAACCATTTCGGGAACCGCAACCGCCTTGGGACCTATCACGCGCCGGCCGCCGTGTTCCTGGATCGGAGCTTCCTCGGGACGCTCGATCGCCGAGCCTTCAGCAATGGCCTCGCCGAGATTCTGAAGATGGGCCTCCTCAAGGACGCCCGGCTGTTCGAACTGCTCGAGGTCCACGGACCCACCCTCATCGACCAGAAGTTCCAGGAGGGCGTCGCCCTTGAGGTCATCGACCGCGCCATCCAGACCATGCTGGAAGAGCTCGAGCCGAACCTTTGGGAGAAGTCCCTGCGGCGCACCGTGGATTTCGGGCACAGCTTCAGCCCCACCATCGAGATGCGCGTGCTTCCGGAGCTGACGCACGGCGAGGCGGTCGCCCTGGACATGCTGCTGTCCTGCGAACTGTCGCATGGCCGCGGACTGCTGCCCGAGGCCGACCTCACCCGGATCCGTCGGACAGCCGCGCAGCTCGGCCTTCCCCCCTACCACGAGATGTTCGGCGATCCCGGCGTGCTGTGGGAGTCGCTCGCCGACACCGTGATGCACCGCAATGGCGCCCAGAACCTTCCCATGATCAGCCGGATCGGGGCCTGCACCTTCTTCAACGACGTGACCTTCGAGGAGGTCGGCCAGGCCGCCGCAAGGTTGAAAGCGAGGCAACATGCAGAAGGATGAGTCGACCTACCTTGGCCGTCCCTCCCGAATGGAGACCCACCACCGGCCAGATCCTGATCGGTATGGCCTCATGCCCTACCGGCGTTGCGGAGCGAGCGGCCTCAAGCTGCCGCCTCTGTCCCTGGGGCTCTGGCAGAATTTCGGCGACGAGGCGCGCTACTCGGAGGCGCGGAAGCTGGTGCTTGCCGCCTTCGATGCGGGCATCACGCACTTCGACCTGGCCAACAACTACGGGAACCCGCCCGGCAGCGCGGAACGAGCCTTTGGCCGCCTGCTCAGGGAGGATCTTCACCCCTATCGCGATGAGCTGGTGATCTCCACCAAGGCCGGCTACGACATGTGGCCCGGACCCTATGGTGAATGGGGCTCCCGGAAATACCTGGTCGCCAGCCTCGATCAGAGCCTCCGGCGGCTCGGGGTGGATTATGTGGACATCTTCTACTCCCACCGGTTCGATCCAGGCACGCCCCTCGCGGAAACCATGGGGGCCCTCGCCCACCTTCAACGACAGGGCAAGGCCCTCTACCTGGGCATTTCATCCTACGGCCCGGACGAAACGGGGCGGGCCGTAGACCTGCTCACCCAGCAGGGGACCCGTTGCCTCGTGCATCAGCCCTCCTACTCCATCCTCAACCGCTGGGTCGAGACGACCGGGCTCCTCGAACAACTCGAAGGGCAGGGCATCGGCTGCGTCACGTTCACGGCCCTGGAGCAGGGTCTGCTCACCGGGAAGTACCGAACCGGTGTGCCCGAAGGTTCCCGCCTTTCCCGCCCGGGTTCGCTGCTCAAGCCCGAGATCCTGACGGCGGAACTGTCCGGGGCCATCGCCCGCCTGGAGGCGATCGCCCACCGCCGAGGCCAGTCCCTGGCGCAGATGGCCTTGGCCTGGGTGCTGCGGCGCCCCCTGGTCTGTTCGACGGTTATTGGCGTGCGGACGGCGGAGCAGTTGAAGGAGAACCTTCTGGCCCTCGAACAACTCGCGTTCACGGACGACGAGCTCCAGGACATCGACCGCGCCGCGAGCGGGTGTGACACCACGCTTTGGCCACCGAACTGCTAGCCGCGGAGCCGCCCATGCACGGACCGACCCTCCTCCTTCCTGTCGCCGGGCGATCCAGCCGGTACCCCGGCATGCGGCCCAAGTGGCTGCTGACGCACCCCCGCGGCACGCTCATGCTCACGGAGGCGATCCGGGGCCTCGAACCCTCGCAATACGGGCGGATCGTCATCGTCGCCCTGGCCTCCCACGAGAAGGAGTACGGATTCTCGGAAGCCATCGTGGCGGAGCTCGCTGCCGAGTACGGCATCCCGCGGACGGCCATCCAGGTTCTCCTGCTGAAGCACGAAACGGGAAGCCAACCGGAAACCATCTACGAAGGCCTGAAGCAGGCCGGCGTCCAGGGGCCCTTTCTCGTCAAGGACTCCGACAACCATTTCGCCATGCCACAGGTGCCCGCGAAGAACAGCGTGGCCGTCATCGACCTGAACCTCTGCAAGCCGATCCTGGTCGGGAACAAGAGCTACGTCATGCAGGATGGGCGAGGCTTCATCACGAACATCGTTGAAAAGCAGGTCATCAGCAACTGGTTCTGCTGCGGCGGCTACTTCTTCGAAAGCGCTGAGCAATTCTGCCGTCAGTTCGAGCGGCTGCGAGGACAGACCCCGCTCTACCCCTCCACCATCATTGAGGGGATGCTCCAGGAGGGAGACGCCTTCCAGACCACGGAAGCCCAGCATTTCGAGGATTGGGGCACCCTCCCGGACTGGACCGCGTTCAAGGAACGCTACGCCACCCTGCTCATCGAACTGGACGGCGTGGTCGTCCTGGATTCGCACCGGCACTTCGAGCCCCGATGGGGCGCCACGGAGGCCCTGCGGCGAAATGCCCAGGCAATCAGCCGGCTATACGAGTCTGGCAAGACTGAAATCATCATCATCACCTCCAGGCCAGAGGCCTTCGAGGCGACCACCCGGGAGCAGCTCCGCAAGAATTCCATCCGGTTCCACCGGCTCCTCATGGGCCTGCCCAGCGGCAGCCGGCGCGTGCTCGTGTCGGGGTTCTCGGAAAACACGCCCTACCCCGCCGCCGAGGCCATCAACCTACGGGTCAATGACGACCGGCTCGATGAGCACCTGCTGAAGCTTCTGCCATGACGACCGATTCCCCAGCGGGCCTACCCGGGGGGCCTGATGAGGCGAATCCCTTCCCCGCGGATGCCCAACTCTATCCCAATGCGCGCCTGCTTGTCGGACATCGCCTGTTCGCGGCCACCTACAAGGGCGTTCGGGAGGAGAACAACCACCTCCTGGCGCTCGATGCGCATTCACGTCCCATTCCGCACACCTACCTGGGTGACATCGAAGGCACGCCCGCGATCCAGACCCTGGCCCCGGCCGTCGACCAGGCCTTCCACCTCGACAGGGGCTTCCTTTTCTACGCCACCCCCTGGCACACCAACTTCCAGCATTTCCTGACGGAGACCTTTCCCAAGATCGTGGACTACCTCGCCCTGCTCCAGGCAGGAGAACCAGCGATCCCCCTGCTGGTGCCCCACTTCCTGATGAACGCCTTCGTGGATGAGGTCCTCGACATCCTCGGCCTCAAGGCGCACGTGATCCTGCTCTCTCCGCAGTCTCTCTACCACGTCGGACGCCTCCACTCCTCCTCCTACACACCCAACTACGATCCCCCGACCACCAAACTGATCCATGCCCTCCGGCTGCTCCGCGACGCGGCCCGGAGCCGCCATCCGGTGGACCACCGGGACCAGGCGCGGCGGATCTACCTCGGTCGCGACAAGACCCTCAATCTGAACCAGAACAATGCCAACCACGGCCTCAAGCGGGTCATCCTCAACGAAGGGGCCCTCTTCCAACAGCTGCTCGAGCGAGGCTTCGAGAATGTCCTGATGGGCGACCTGCGAATCGGCGGCAAGCAGGAAGCCCTCGCCGGCGCCGACATCGTGGTGAGTCCCATCGGGGCCAACCTGATGAACCTTCTCCTCCTTTCTCCGCCCTATCCCAGGCGGGTGGTCATCCTCCATTCCAGCGCCCTCGCCTTCCACGCCCGCTACTTTCGGGACCTGCTCGAAGCGCTCTTCGAGGGGAAAGTCCCCGTGGAACTGTTCGAAGGCCCAGCCCGGACCCCTGAGGAGAACAGTCCTTACGAGCTCGACCTCTCGGCCTTCGAGGATCGCCTGCGATCCATGCTTGAGGACTGGGGCTCCCGGATGTTCCCGGCGACCCAGCCGAATCCCTCCGCGCCGGCCGACCAGGAGCCGGCAACCTCCCATTCAGAGGATCCCCGGATCCTTTCAGGCTCGAGCGTGTGGGTCACGATCGATCCAACGTCAACCCATCTGCGCGCCCACCTCGAAGACACCATCGATGCCTTCCTGGACCGCCGCATCGAATGGGTAGGGTTTTCCGGAGCCCCTGACGCCCTGTCGTCACCCGGCTGGGAGGGGATCATCGGCCCTTTCTTGAGGGCGGGGTTCCGCTGTCTCCTGCGCACCAGCCTGCCTGGCGTCCTCACCCCGGCCCAGCTTGACCTCCTGAGCCGCCTGGAAGAGCTTCAGATCCCGGCCGATAGGGAGGATCCCTCCTCCGCCGACCATTTGCGCCACCTGCTGTCCCTCCGCGATCAGGCCGGCCTCCGCACGCCGAGGGTCGTCTCGGTTCCCCCGGCGCCCGCCTTCCGCCTCAGCGGCCAGCCTCCAGGAGACACGCGGGTCTGCCTGGATCCCTGGGAGGGTGCCGTGTGGGGACCTGCCGGTGATCTCTACCCGTGTGCGATGGATCCTGCCCCGGTAGGACATGGCACGGAGTTCTCGCCAGCAGAGACCCTGAATATCCCTGGAATGCGGCAACGGCGCGCGGAGCTGCTGGCCGGAACCCTCGCCGCCGTCTGCAGGACCTGCCCGAGCGCGCCGTGGGGATCACCGGGGGAGCTCAACGCCCTCGTCGAACGTCATGCAGGGAGGATTCCGGCGCCAGAGCCTCCCCCAACACAGCAGGAGATCCAAAGCATCATCGAGGCCTGGATGGCCGCCCGCCGAAGGGTGCTGATCTATCCGGCCGGCGGCCATGCCCAGTGGTTCGTGACGTCGAATCCATCCCTCCTCGGCGTCCTGACGGGTTTTGGGGATCGCGATCCCCTCAAGCAGGCTGATGGCCTGCTCGGCCTCCCGGTCCACGCCCCCGAGGCGATCTCCCTCGATTTCACCGACCTTCTGCTCATCGTGGCTGGCGACCTCGAACCAGAGCTCTACCGATCCTTGGAGCCGCTGACCCGCCGCGGCATCGAGGTGCTCTGCGCGAGCCGCCTGCACCGCTACTGGCGGAGGCTCTCCACGACGGAGCCCTCGGCTCCCGGATGTCTCCGCCCCTGAAGGAGCGCGGCCATGTACTCGATCTCGGCCCAGGAAGCCTTCCACTCAGTCATGGGTCAGAAGGACAGAAACCACCACCACCCGAGCCAGCGGGACCCCCGCTTCCGGGATGGGGGGATCTTCCCGCACCTGTATCCCAAATTCCGCCTCACGCGGGAGGATCGCATCTTCACGATGGGATCCTGCTTTGCCCGCCACATTGAGGACGCCCTGAGCCAGCACCACTTCCAGGTGCCGGTCCAAGCGTTCGCGCTGCCGGACGGGGAGCTGCCCTACCCGGCGCCTCATCTTCTGAACGAGTACAACGCCGGCACCATCGCCCAGCGTCTGCGCGCCACCCTGGGCGACTACCAGTACCCCGACGGAGCTGGCATCGAGGCGACGACAGCTGGGTGCCTCGACCTCTTCCTCCATGTGGCCAGCCGGCCCGTCACCCGGGAACGCCTGGAGGCACGGAGGAGGGAGATCGACGCGCTCTATGCCCAGCTGCCGGACTGCGACTGCCTGGTGCTCACCCTCGGGCTGGTGGAAGCCTGGTACGACCTCCAGTGCGGCTGCTACCTGAACCGGGCGCCATCGTTCCGCACCATCAAGCGGGATCAAGGCCGATTCGAATTCCGGCGGTTCGATGCTCCGGATGTGGTGCAGCAGCTTCAGCCCGTCCTCCATGCCCTCTTAGAGACGCGCCTCGACAAGGTGCTGCTGACCGTATCGCCCGTGCCCATGGAGGTCTCCTTCATGCCTGGGGACATCGTCGTGAACAACGCCTACTCCAAGGCCACGCTTCGGACGGCCTGCGAGCTCCTCTCGCGGCACGAACCCCGCATCGACTACTACCCGAGCTACGAAATCGTCACCTCCTTCGGCGTGGCGCAGGGCTTCTCGCCCGACGGGGTCCATCCGAAGCTGTCGGTCGTGGACCTGGTCATCTCCCACCTCGCCGACCACTACCTGCCACACCGGATCCTCAGCCGTCTCGACCTGGAACGCCTCTACGCCGCCTGGGCGGCCCGCGGCACGCGGGTCCTGCTCTACCCCGCCGGCAGCCAGGCGATGGACATGTTGTCCCAGACACCGGGCCTCGGCGCCTGCCTCGTCGCCTTTGGCGACCGCGACCCGGCCAAGCAGGCGGCCACCCTCCATGGCCGGCCTGTTCTGGCCGCCGACGCCATCTCTCCGGAAAACGTGGACCTGGTGCTCGTGGCTTCGGCTCAGCACGAAGAGGCCATCTGCGAGGAGCTCCGGTTCTTGGTCGCACGGGGCCTCCAGGTCGCCCGGGTCAGCGACCTGCACCTGCACCTCCCATCTCCTTCTGAGATCCGGTAGCCTCGACACCGCGGTGCCTGCGCGACACGGACTCCGCCATCCACCTCCGGAGACGTCCCCGTGAACGGGTCCAGACCTGCCGATTCCCCTGCCCACCTCGACCCGTCCACCCATGAGCGGATGGCGCGCGTCCGCTTCGTGCTGACCGATGTCGACGGCGTCCTGACGACCTCGCACCTGCTCTACGACGACCGGGGGGTCCGCCAGCGGGCTTTCAGCACGCGGGACGGCGCGGCCATCCAGTGGCTAATCCGGGCCGGCATACCCGTGGGCTTCCTCTCTGCGCTCGACGACCCCAGCACCCGCCAGCGCGGCCTGGACCTGGGCGTCGAGGAGCTCCACCTCGGCGCCAAGGACAAGCTGGTCACCCTGCAGGCCATCCTCGACCGGCTGGTCCTGCGGCCAGAGGAGCTGGCCTACTTCGGCGACGACCTGGTCGACCTCCCGGTCCTCGCCTCGGTGGGCTTCTCGGCCTGCCCCTCCGACGCCGCCGCCGAGGTGCGGGCCGCCTGCACCTGGGTCTTCGAGCCGAAGGGCGGCGAGGGCTTCTTCCGGGCGGCGGCGGAAAGCATCCTGAAAGCCCAGAACCACTGGGACGCCATCGTGGCCCGCTACCGGCTTCCGGGGCACGCTCCCGCGGAATGATCCCCCCGATTCGGCGCCGGTCCGGCGGTCTATACTCGCCCTGGAGCGCGCCATGACCCCACGTCCCCGGTTGTCCCTGTGCATCCCCACCTACAACCGCGCGGCGTGTTTCCAGCAGGCCCTGGAGAGCGGGCTCCGGGAGGCGGCCGGGCTCGCGCCGGGCCAGGTCGAACTGCTGGTGTGCGACAACGCCTCGACAGACGGCACGGGGGAACTCCTGGCCCGCGCCCAGGCCGAGCACCCCGACCTGAAGGTGTTCCGGAACGCGGAGAACCTGGGCTTCGACCGGAACTACCTGCGCTGTGTCGAGGAGGCCACCGGAGAGTTCGTGTGGGTGCTCGGCGACGATGACGTCTGGCAGCCCGGGGCGGTCGCCCGCATCCTGCGGGAGCTGGCGGCGGGCGCCGACGCCTGCCTCTGCCTTTCCGAAGCCTGCGACCTGGACCTGAATCCCCTCATCACCCTGCCCTGGTACCTCGACGCGCATCCCCCCCTCCGCTGGCGGCTCGAGAGCCGTACGGACCTGATCAGCTACTTCGACAGTTGTGCCCGGAATGCCGGCGTGTTCGCCTTCATCAGCGTGGCGGTCTTCCGGAGAGACCGTTTCCTCCAGGCCCTGAAGGGCATGACGGAGCGCCTCGGCCCAGAGGCCGCCCAGGGCTACCCCCACCTGCTCGGGATGATGGCCTACCTCCGCCAGCCCCTCTCCCTGCACTACGTCCCCGAAGCCCTGATCCGCAACCGCATGAGCGACCTGCACGCCAACTCGTACGCGAACAATGATCTCTACGGCCGGCTGCTGCAGGACCTCCATGGCTGGGCCCAGGTGGCGGACGCGGTGTTCGGGGATGACCCCGAGGTGCACGGCGCCTTCTCGCGGATCCTGGGGCGCAACCACCACAACACGATCCTTCCCAGCCTGCGCCGTTGCGTGCCCCATCGCGCCGCGTGGCTGGAGGCCGAGCCGTACCTGCGGCGGGCCGGATTCTCCGCTGTCCAGATCGCCGCCGTGGATTTCGGACACCAGCACGCCCAGGGCGAGCGCCTGCCCATGGCCACCTTGAACCCCGGCGCCCTGTGCCTCGCCGACCTGGCCCTGGTGGCGCGCGGGGCCCGGCGCATCGCCGTCCTGGCCCTCGGCGGCCTGTCCAACCTGCTGGAGGGGGGCAGCCTGCTCGCCGCCCTGCGCCTGCCCGGATGGCTTCCCCGCACCCGGATCTACTGCACCATGGACTGCGCCGCCCTGCTGGACGGGTTCGACATCCAGTGCGTGGATCCCAAGCGCTACCTCGCCGACGAGGCCTACCGGGCCGGCATCGCTCAGGGCATGGCCGACCATGCGCCCGAGCTGATCGTGAACCTGGATCCTGAGCGTGGCCTCGAAGGGGATGACCTCGTGATGGCCGCCCAGCCCGCCGGAGCCCTCGCCTTCGAGCTGCCCGACCGGCAGCAGGACGCCGAGTTGATCAAAGCGGTGACGCAGGCCTACCAGGCCCTGCTCCCCCGAAGCGCCGGCGTGGCCGCCATGGTCTCGATCCTCGACCTCCCCCCCCAGGAACCGGCCCTGTGGCCCTCCGACGCCACGAAGGAAGAAGCGGCGCGCGTGCTGGCCGGCCTCGGCTGGGACCCGGCCCGGACCCTCGCCGTGCTCGTGGACCATCCCGCCATTCCCGACCATCCAGCGTTCCAGCAGGCCTTCGCCCAGGCCGTGGAGGAGGGCTGGACCCTCGTGGGCATCGGCGGCCGGGGCACCTATGCGGCCCTGGACCTCCTGCTCGGCCCCCTGGAGGGCCGCGCGGTGAACCTCGCCGGGATCCTCAGCCTGGGCCCCATGGCCGCCCTGCTGCAGCTGTGCGGCGGCTTCCTCGGGGGCACGCCTTTCCTGCAGCAGCTGGCCTCGGCCTGCCACTGCCGCCCCGCGCGGCTGGGTTCGGCCTAGGGTTTCCCGTACGCCTCGATCTGGGCCAACGACATCTCCGTCATGTCGCGCCCCTCCTTCCAGGCGCGGTGCCATTCCGCCGTGAGCTGGAGGGCCCTGGCCAGGTCCCACCGGGGCCGCCAGCCCAGGCGCTGCCGGGCCTGGCTGCTGTCCAGCCGCAGGAAGGCGGCCTCGTGGGGCCCCGAATCCGGCACCCGCCGCCAGTGGAGGCCGGGTTCGAACACCCGCAGCTGGTCCAGGAGCCAGGAAACCGGGTGCGCGTCCCCTTCGGCCGGGCCGAAGTTCCAGGCCTCCCCGTGGCCCTTCGGGTCGCGATGGAGGTGTTCCGCCAGCGAGAGGTAGCCCGAGAGGGGCTCCAACACGTGCTGCCAGGGACGCACCGAATCCGGCGCGCGCACCTCCAGCGGCACGCCGGCGTCCAGCGCGCGGAGCGCATCCGGAACCAGCCGGTCCGCGGCCCAGTCGCCGCCGCCGATGACGTTGCCGGCCCGCGCCGTGGCGACGCCCAGGCCGCCCGCAGCCAGGTAGGAGCGCCGAAAGGCCGCGGTGATCAGCTCAGCGCAGGCCTTGCTGCTCGCATAGGGATCGAGCCCGCCGAGCGCGTCGGTCTCCCGGTACCCCCAGGCCCAGCCCTGGTTTTCGTAGCACTTGTCGGTGGTGACGTTGACCACGGTGCGCACCGAGGGGCACTGGCGGACGGCCTCCAGCAGGTGCACCGTGCCCATGACGTTGGTGAGGTAGGTTTCGACGGGCTGCGCGTAGGCCTGCCGGACGAGTGGTTGTGCCGCCAGGTGGAAGACCACCTCGGGACGGGCCGCCTGGATGGCCCGCTCAAGGGCCTGCCGGTCGGCCAGGTCCGCGAGGGTGTGACCGCTGAGCTTGCGCTCGAGACGGACCGCCTCGAACAGGCTGGGGTCCGTGGGGGGCGGGAGGGCGTAGCCGTAGACCTTCGCGCCGAGGGACTCGAGCCAGAGGGCGAGCCAGCCGCCCTTGAAGCCGGTGTGCCCGGTGAGGAAGACGCGCGTCCCGCGCCACATCGCGCCGCTCATTCCCAGGTCTTCCACGGGGCGGTCCCCTGCTGCCAGAGGTTCTCGAGGTGGTTCTTGTCCCGCAGGGTGTCCATGGGCTGCCAGAAGCCGTGGTGCTTGTACCCCATGAGCTGCCCCTGGGCGGCCAGCTTCACCAGGGAATGACCTTCCCACGGCGTGGCGTCTCCCGGAATGTAGTCGAGGCACGTTGGGGATAACGCAAAGAATCCGCCATTAATCCATCCACCATCCCCGATGGGTTTTTCGATAAACCCCTTGACCGTGTGCCCTTCCATGCCCAGCGAACCATAGCGTCCCGGCGGCTGCACCGCGGTGAGGGAGGCGTGCTTCCCATGGTGTTCGTGGAATGCAAGGAGTGCTTTGATGTCCACATTGGCCACGCCATCGCCATAAGTCATGCAAAACACCTTTTCATCCTGGACATAGGGTGCGATGCGTTTCAGGCGTCCGCCGGTCTGGGTGTCCGCGCCGGTGTCCACGAGGGTCACGCGCCACGGCTCGGCATGCTTCTCATGGACTTCCATGCGGTTGTGCTGGACATCGAAGGTGACGTCGCTCATATGCAGGAAGTAGTTCGAGAAATATTCCTTGATGATGTAGCCCTTGAAACCTAGACAAATGATGAATTCATTGATCCCATGGTTCGAGTAGATCTTCATGATGTGCCAGAGGATGGGCCGGCCTCCGATTTCGATCATGGGCTTGGGTTTGACGACGGTTTCTTCACTTAAGCGCGTCCCCAGTCCCCCCGCGAGAATGACCGCTTTCATGGCTTCCTCCGGTTGTATCGGATCGGCAAGGTTCCTTCCCAGCCTACGGAAAGAGAGGCCTGCGCCTTGAGTTCATGCCGCTGGGCTGGGGACAGCTTACCCGTTCATGCCGGGCCTGTGGACCTGTCCTCCCGGCCTTGACCCGCCTGGGGAAGGTCAAGACTATTCAAACGCCGCGGAGTTGCCGAAAGTCATCTTGAGGGAAGCCATGCAGGGATATGCCGGTGGGAAGGCTGCGGATCAGTACCTGGTGCAACGCATCCAGGGGGCCAGCCCGGAACAGCTGGTGGCGCTGCTGCTGGAAGGCGGCCAGCGCTTCACCACCCAGGCCCTCCAGGCCATGAAGGTCAAGGATCTGCCCAACCAGGCCCGCTACGTGAATCGCGTGGCCGACATCATCGTGGAGCTCAGGGAACGGCTCAACCACGAGGCGGGCGGCGAGCTGGTCGAGAACCTCATCCGCATCTACGACTGGTGGACCAATGAGCTCTTTGACGGCTCGATGAAGGGGCAGCCCGAGCGGCTCCAGCGGATCGTCCAGCAGATGGGTGAGATGCGGGTCACCTGGGAAGAGCTCCACCGGCGGAAGGCCGGCGGCGGCCAGCCCCCGAAGCCCGGCACGAGCCTCGACGGACTGTCGGTGTGAGCGACCTGGAGCTGAAGGCCGCCCTCGACGCCATGGAGCAGCTGCTCCAGGGACCCGGCATGGACGCGCCGACGCTCCTCGCCTGGCAGGAGCGGTTCCACGAAGCGCTGGGCACCGCCGAGCGGGGCCCCGGCTGGCCCGACCTCGTGGCCCGCGCCCACGGGCTTGCCACCCGGATAGATCACGCCATCCAGCAGCTGACGGCCGAGAAGAACGCCCTCGCAGGCGAGCTGAACCGTTCGGCCCAGGGCGCCCGCGCCCTCAAGGGCTACCGGCCCTCCTGATTCCCGCCCGGGCGTTCAGGCACTCAGGTCCGTGACCACCTGCCGGATCACCGAATCCCAGTCGCCGGGGACGGGTTGCCGGTAGATTCGCAGCGTGGGATACCAGGGGCTGTCGTCCCGGTCCAGCATCCAACGGAAGTCCGGCGCGTAGGTCACCAGGAGCAGCGCGGGGATGCCCAGGGCGCCGGCCAGGTGCGCCAGGGCCGTGTCGACCGTGATGACCAGATCCATGCCGGTGAGCGCGTAGGCCGTGTCGGAAAACGATGTCAGCAGGGGCGCCAGGGACACGTAGCCCGGCAGGGACGGGGCGTCGGCGCGGCCCATCTGGAACCCGTGCCAGGCCACGCCGGGGAGCGCCCCCAGGGGTTCCAGCCGCGCGGCCTGGATCGAGCGCTCCGCGTCCCGGGCATGCCCGGAGAATCCCGCCCAGGCGAGGCCGATGCGGACCCTTCCCTCGGAGGCGGCCAGGGCCGCGGCGATGGACTCGGCGTTGGAGACCTGCCGGGGCACACCCAGATAGGGGATGTCGGCCGGTATGGTGTCCAGGCTCGTCTGGAACACCGCGGGCAGTGAGTACAGCGACACCTGCAGATCGAAGGGCGGCAGAGGCATGCCCTGAGGAACCACCTGGTCGATGCCCGCGCAGGTGGTCACCAGGTAGGCGAGCTGGGGCTGCACCAGCAGCACGACCCTGCCCCCCCGGGCCTTCACCAGCGGCAGGTAGCGAATGAGCATCAGCGTGTCCCCGAGGCCCTGCTCGTAGTGCACAAGGAGCGTCTTCCCCTCGAAAGACTCGCCCTGCCAACGGGGCTCGGTGAACGTGCGCTCGGGGCCGACGCAGCCAGGCACGTCGAGGCGCGCTTCCCACTGCGACCAGCCCTGGGGCATCACACCCCGCAGCAGGTTCTCGAAGCCGGCCTCGAACACCAGGTACTTCGAGTCGGGATCGAAGCGGCGGAAGCGCTCGAGCTCGGCGTGGAATTCCGTCCACTGCCCCTGGCCGTAGTAGACCTGGCCCAGAAACTGGTGGGCCGAGAGGTTGGCGGGTTCATGCTGGATCACCTGCTGCAGGATCGTGCGCGCCTCGATGGGATCGAGTTGCGCGAGACGGGCTTTCGCCAGGGCGAGCAGCGCGTCCACCCGGCCCGGCGCGAATGACAGAACCTGGCGAAGCAGGGTTTCCGACTCGACCCAGCGTCCCTGCTTCTGGTGCATGCTGGCGCGATGGAACAGCGCGGACGGCTGGCTTGGCTCGAGGGTGAGGGCCCGGTCACAGGCGGCCAGGGCCTCGTCGACCCGCTGGAGGCCCAGCAGGAGCCCCGCCAGATCCGTCCAGGCGAGGGCATCCCCGGGCTGGACCTCCAAGTAGCGGCTGAACGCCTCGACAACCTCTTCCGGGCCGCCATGGGCGAGCCGATCCCGGACCTTGGCTAGCAGTGCGGCGGCAGCTGGCTTCACGCATCACCCTCCTGATCAAATCATGCCCTCATTTCCACCTGGAGGGCGGTGGTCAGATCAGGCGGCTGGCCTTGCTAGATGCCGCTCAGGCTGGAACTGGCGGAGCGCATCTGGCTGAGGGTCGCTTCCATCATGTCGAACTGCGCCTTCAGGGCCGCCTTGCGCTTGTCCAGGAGCACCTGGCCGGATTCGATCCGCTGGGTGAGGCTCTTGTTCTGTTCATCGAGGCTCGTGCGCGTGGTCTCGATGGTGCCCGAATACGACGTGAGGCCCGCGATCAGGTCCTGGAGCTTCTGGCCGACGCCCCGGCTCAGCGTCAAGGTGCCGGTGCCCGAGCCCGTCACCGCCAGGTTGAGCCCTTCGAGCGGACTCCCCGTCGGTCCCTGCAGGGTACCGTTGACACCCGAGAGGCCCGAGTAGGTGACGCCGTTATAGGTCAGCGAGCCGCTGATGGCGCCGCCCGCCCCGTACGTCAGGTCGAAGTCGACCGCGCCGGTCTGGGTGGCCGAGCTTCCGCTCGTAAAGGAGACATTGCCGTTGGTGGACGCTCCAGAGAAGGAGAACACGCGCTTGACCGCGTCGGGATCCTTGTCCAGGGCGGCCTGGAAGGCCGTGACATCGAGGGACAGCGTGCCGTCGATGGCCGTCTTGATGCCGAGCTCGGCTCCGGACTTGTAGAGAGCCGAGGCGGAAATCCCGTCCGGGTTGCTGTTCAAGGCGGCCCGGACCTGGTTGATGACGGAACGCGCGGTGCTGTCGCCCGTGAGGGCCCCAGGTACGACCTCCCCGTCGCTGCCCTTCACGGCGGTCGAAGCGTCCTTGTAGACCTTCAGCAACGCGTTGAACTTGGTCAGAACGTCCTGCATGCCCGCGGTGGCGGCGGTCTTGTCCTGGGCCACCGTGAGGGTGGTGGCGTTGGTCGCGTCGCCCTTGCGCAGCGTGAACGTAACGCCATCCACGGCATCCTTCACGGTGTTGGTCTTCCGGGTGAGCTGCACGCCGTTGACGGAGAACACCGCATCCTGGGCGATGCCGCTGCCTGCAGAACTCAGTCCGCCGGACAGGTCGCCGGGCGAGGCGATGGTGCCCGTGAGCGTGCCCGCAGCGATGCCGAGCGAGGCCACCACCGTGGTGTCGGTGGTGCCCGCGTCCTCGTTCTTGATGGCGGCCAGCCGCACGACGCCGCCGGTGGTGCCGGTGCCCGTGTCCTTGGCGGTAAGGATGAGCTGGTAGGGGTTGGCGCCGGAGCCGGAATTGACCACCGTGGCCGTCACGCCGGCGCCGGAGGCGTTGATGGCGTCCCGCAGGCCGTTGAGGCTGTTGTTCGTGAGCTTGAAGGCCTTGACCACGCCATCCGTGCCCTGCACGGCGAAGCTGCCGTTCGTGCTGGTGAGGATGGCCGCGTTGGGATCGGCCACCGCCATGTTGGTGGGCTCACCGCCGGACATGACCGGGCCCAGCTGCCCCTTGGTGGCGACGTTGGCGACCTTGACCTCATAACTGCCGCCGACCGCCCCCGTGGCGGTGGCGGTCACGAAGGTGGCATTCGAATCCGTGCTCGACACGGAGCGGGCGTTCAGCTTGTCGTAGAAGGCGGCCATGCTCACCGACAGCGACGACATCGACAGGCGCATGGAGTTCAGTGCCGCCGAACGCTGGGTGTTCAGGGTCTGCCGATCCTTGAGGCGCTGCACCGGCAGGCCGTCCCGCTCCATGATTGCCTGGATCAGCGCATCCGTCTGGAGACCTGAAGTCACGCCCTGGAAACTGAGTGATGACGCCATGATCCACCTCTCTTCTGCAGCAAAGGCTCCTTTCGGAGCCTCAGCCTTCTTCATCCATCAGGATCCCAGAGGCATCCTTGGGATTGTCCAGTGCTCTCAGCCGCCGGGCCATTTCCAGGATCTCCTCCGAGGGCACTTGCCGGATGGTCTCCTGGGTGACCGGATCAATGATCTTGAATGTGTAGCTGCCCGTTTCCTGATCCACACCAAACTTCAGGCTCGAGGACGATCGCTGGAGGAACGCCTCCACACTCTTCGTCGCCGCCTCGAGGGCTGGGCCGGACGCACTTGCACTCCGTGGATCCGCGGCGGGCCGGGATTCGACGGGTCGGCTTGGCTTGGGCTTGGGTGAGGCTGGAACAGCTGAGGGCTGCGGTAACTGGACCATCCCCGCCGCCAAGCCACCCAGAGGGTTAACTTGATCGGCCATGGAAAGACTCCTCGTGATGCATCATTGGGGACGGACCAGAGGCCCGTCCCCAACGATGATCATCAATCCCGATTACCGAAGGAGACCGAGGACGAACTGGCTCGCCTGGTTGGCGTTGCTCAGCGCGCTGGTGCCGGCCTGGCTCAGGATCTGCCACTTGGTGAGCTGGACCACCTCGGCGCCGATGTCGGCGTCCATGATGTTGCTCATCTGGGCCGTCTTGTTCTCAGCCTCGATGCCGTAGAGGTTGGCATTCGACTGGGCAGCGGCCATGTTCGACGCCACGGTGGCGCGAGCGGTGGCGATGGCGGTGAGGGCCGTGCTGGCGGAGGCCAGATCGGTGATGGCCGTCAGGGTCACACCCGCCTTGGAGGCGGCGGCGAGAGCCTGGGTGCTGGTCGTGCCCATTTCCGCGGCGGCGCTGTTGCCACCGGCGGCGAGTTCGACGTTGCGAAGCACCAGGTTCGTGGCTTCTTCGAGGTAACCGTCCTTCGCAGCCTCAGCGAAGTAGGTGTTGTTGTTCGTCTTGCGCAGCTCAACGGCCACACGGGCATCCGCGTTCAGGT
The DNA here is from genome assembly GCA_017859995.1 of Holophagaceae bacterium. Taxonomy (GTDB): domain Bacteria; phylum Acidobacteriota; class Holophagae; order Holophagales; family Holophagaceae; genus Geothrix. The sequence continues at coordinate 20,726 of JAFJUR010000012.1, forward strand.
TGTTCGCGGTGGCCAGGCCAGTGGCGTCGTCAGACGCGTGGTTGATGCGCTTGCCCGTGGTCAGACGCTCGATGGTCTGCTTCATTCCAGCAGAGGTGATGCCCAACTGACGGGTAGCAGAAAGGGCCGAGACGTTATTGAGAATACTAGGCATGACATCCTCCGTGATGTGCCTTGGCAGCATCCGTGCTGCCGGTTGAGTTGGTGTGGGGGGAACCCCCGACCTTTCCCGTTTCGGTCCCCGTCCGGGAAACCTTTAGCTTTTTTTTGAGGGCCCCGGTTCGGCCCCGATCCGGGGCCCCATCATCCGGAGGTCAGTCCTTTTCCCGACTGAACATGCCCCGCAGCTTGCCCATGATCCCGCCCTGGCCATCCTTTTGCAGCGGCTGCGTCGGATCTTCGGCGGACCAGCCCGCGGGGACGGCCACTGAGGGATCCAGCTCCAGCGCGCGGCGAAAGCATCCCTGGGCGTTGGCCCGGAAACCCTTGCGGTGGTAAAGCTCGCCCATGAGCGCCCAGGGCTCGGCTGCGCGGGGATTGAGCCGCGAGGCCACCTGAAGGGCTTCGATGGCGCGGGTGGACCAGGCGGGATTGCTGAGGCGCAGGCGCCCAAGCAGCATCCACGACTCGTAGGCCCCGGGGGAATCGCCGTCCAGCTTGATGGCCTGCTCGAGGGCGCGGATGGCTTCGCTCGTGCGGTCCTGCATGACGTAGGACTTGGCCTTCACCAGCAGGTGGCGCGCGCGGTCCGCCGGCGAGGGCTCAACATCATCCGGCATCGGCGGGATGGCGGTCGGCGTCGGCGTGGGCTCGGGCATGTCCAGTTCGAGGGCATCTGCCGGGAACATGGGGGGCGCGGGAGGGGCCAGGTCCTCCTGCACCAGGAGAATCGGCTCCACGTCGAGCTCCGGTTCGGGTTCCGGAACAGGCGGGGGAGGCAACTCCACTTTGGGGAGCAGGGGGAGCTCTCCCCGGACCAGGGTGAGTCCCCCCAGGGCCCACAGGGTGGCCACCAGGCGGGAGGCCTCCTCCTGGGGAAGGCCCGTGAGCGAACCGATGGTGTCGCAACCGAGCGGTTCGGTGCCGAGCAGCGAAAGCGCGTAGGCCAGGGTCGGGGTCAGGGGCAGGTCGCTGAGGGATTCCAGCAGGTCCTTCTTGGCCTTCCAGCGCCACTCCGGTTCGCTCTGGAACATGTCGACCAGCTCGCGGTCAACCTTCGCATTCCGAAAGGTCTCCCACACCAGCAGGCGGTGGTCCATGCGGAACTGGAGGTCGCCGCTCAGGTTGTCGTCCAGCGCCTCGGGGATCCAGGTCATGCGGATGATTGGATGTTCCATGGCGTGCAGCAGCACGGATCCAAGCAGCTCGTTCAGGCGCTCGTCGCGCTCCTCGCGGGTCATCAGGCCCCACTGCACCACGCGGTCGCCCACCCGCGAGCCCTCACCGTCGGCGAGCAGCTCCTTCAGGGAAGCCATGTCCAGGACCCCGCGGCGAATCAGGAAGTTCCCGAACTGCTCGCCCACAGCATCGCTTCGCAGGTACTTGAGATCGCCGTCGGCCCAGTACAGGCGTCGCGTGCCGTCATTCTGCTCCAGCACAAGCTCGCCCTCCGCCTTCTGCTGGTGGAGGGATCCCATGAGGGCCGGCAAAAAATGGCGGAGACGGACTTCGGGCACTGAGGCTCCGGGAATGGTTTCAAGTTTGCATGTTCCGGGCCAGGATGCCAGCCCGAAAGCGGTAAGGCGATGCCGAATTATCCCAAGTCCCTTGGCCTGGGTCCAGACTGGGCCTATCCTGTTCTACTTTCCTTCCCACCCCGACAATCCAGGGGCCAACATGTTCGAAAAGCTTGGGAAATTCGAGATCCGACGCGTCCTGGGGAATGGGGCCATGGGCGAGGTCTACCTCGGCGTGGATCCCTCCATCGGACGGGAAGTGGCCATCAAGACCATCCTCCCGGCTGCGGCCCAGGGAGGAGACGCCAAGGAACGCTTCGCCCGGGAGGCCCGCGCCGCAGGCGTGCTGAACCATCCGAACCTGGTGACCATCTACGAATTCGGAGAAGACCAGGGCGTGCTCTACATCGCCATGGAATTCGTCAAGGGACACGACTTGGAGGATCTCCTCCACGAGCAGGCCCTGACCCGCTCCGAGGCCCTTGAAGTGCTGGCCCAGGTCTGCGACGGCCTGGGGTTCGCCCACCGCCAGCAGATCGTCCACCGCGACATCAAGCCCACCAACGTCCGCGTGCAGCGTGACGGCAAGCGGCTCCACGCGAAGGTGATGGATTTCGGCGTGGCCAAGATCAGCAATTCCGACATGACCGCCACTGGCATGGTCATGGGCACGGTGAGCTACATGGCCCCGGAATACATCCGAACCGGCAAGCCCGACCCGAGAAGCGACCTCTTCGCCGTGGGCGTGATGCTCTACGAGTGCCTGAGCGGCCGGAAGCCCTTCTCCGGCGACACCACGCCCACCGTGCTCTACAAGATCGTGAACGAGGCGCCTGATCCCATCGAGACCGAGAAGCTGCAGGGCATCAGCCCCGCCATCCGGTCCGTGCTGGACCGCGCCCTCTGCAAGAACCCCGACGAGCGGTTCCAGACCGCGGAGGACCTGGCCAAGGCCCTCCGGGCGGCCAAGGATCCCTCCTGGATGGGTCAGGTCGAGGAGGCCACCACCCTCCTGCACACCTCGGCCTCGGCGCCCACGGCCGCGGCCCGCCCGGGCACCTCCGCCGCTGCGGCCGCCACGACCTTCCAGGGTGTCCCGGCACTGCCCGCGCCTGCCGCGGCCCATCCCGCCCCCCCTGCAACCCGGAGCGGAAAGGGCCTCTGGGTCGGGCTCGCGGCCCTGCTCCTCGCCGGCATCGGCGGCGCCTCCTGGTGGCTGCTGCGGGGAGGCGCCTCGGCCCAGATCCCAACCGCCCCGGCGGATCCTGGGGCCGCCCCGCCCTCCACGGGCGAGGCCCACACCCCACCCCGCGCCGCTGCGGGTGCCGCTCCAGGGAAGACCGCCACCACCACCGGCACCACCGGGCTCGACCGTCCGGCGCTGACCCAGGGAGGATCCCAGGCTGCCCCGGAACCCGCTGGCGGCGTGAAACCCGCGGGGCAGAAGGCTGAATCGCGTCCCACTGAGACCCGCGCCGCCGAAGCCCGGTCCATCGACCAGCCCGAGCTCTACCAGCAGGAGAAGCTGGAGAAGCTGCAGGTCCACGAGCGGCTCAACCTTGGCAATGTCTCCCTCAGCGAGGCCATCCAACTGGCCGACAGCAAGCCCGACCAGGCCATCCAGGGCTTCCGGCAGGCCATCAAGGCCGATCCCTACAACGCCAACGCCCACGCCTGGCTGGCGGTGGTGCTTCACGACCAGGGCCGGAACGCGGAGTTCGTGCAGGAAATCCGCGATGCGCGCCGCATGGGCCTCCTGGGGCAGATGACCCGCAATCCCCGCTTCCGCTCCGCGCTCAACCAGGCCCGGTTCAACCGGAAGCTCCCGTCCGACCTCCTGGACTGACCGTGGCACGCCCCACAGACCCCCCGGGTGACCTGGAAGCCCGGCTGGGCTACCGGTTCAACCGCCGTGACCTGCTGCAGGAAGCCCTTACCCACACCAGCGCCGGCACCGGCCGCGACAACCAGCGGCTGGAATTCCTGGGCGACGCCCTGCTGAACTTCGCCGTGGCCCTCCTGCTGCACCGGGAACGTCCGGACTGGCAGGAAGGCACCATGAGCAAGCTGCGCGGCATGCTCGTCCGCACGGCCACCCTCCACGAATGGGCCCTCGACCTCGGGCTGGATCAGGCCCTGCGGTCGGCCCACCCCCGCAAGGCGCCGAGCATGGGCCAGAAACCCCTGGCGGACGCCCTCGAAGCCCTTTTGGCCGCGGTCTACCTGGACGCCCAGGGCGTCGGCGCCGACGGCTCGGCCCAGGTCCTGTCGTTGGTGGAGCGGCGGTTCCTTGAGGCCATCCGCGAGGCCCACCCCGAGAGCTGGACCCTGCTCGACCCGAAGACCCACCTCCAGGAAACCGCCGCCAAGCTGGGCCTCCCGGCCCCGGTCTACACCCAGACGCAGCTGGCGGGACCCGGTCACGCGCCGCGCTTCACCATGGCAGTGACCGTGGGCACCCATTCGGCCCAGGCCGAGGGCCCCACGCGCAAGCGCGCCGAGGGCGAAGCGGCGCGGCGCCTGCTCGGCGTGCTCGGAACCCCCACATAGGCCTGGTCCTTGCGTTACACTCCCCTTCGGCCTCTCGCCCGGGGTGTACGCTTGAAGATCTACCCGACCTTGAACCTCCAGAACGGCCGTGTTGTCTCCACCGCGGGGCACGGCTCGGACTGCCCGGACACCCCCCAGGACTTGGCGGCCCGGCTGGTCGAGGAGGGCGCCACCCGGCTGGCCCTGGTGGACGTGGACGCGGCCATGGGCAAGGGCAACAACCGTGAGCTCATCGCCCAGATCCTCAAGCGGTGCCACGCCCGGGACCGGAAGGTCTGCGTGCAGGTGGCCGGCGGCATCCGCAGCTCCGACCAGGCCCAGTTCTTCATCGACCTCGGGGCCACCTGGCTGGTGGTGGGCACGATCCTCCACAAGTCGCCCATGGTCTCCGAACAGCTCATGGCCCGCTTCCAGTCCTTCCTCACCGCCGCCATCGACGCCCGGGGAGGGCAGGTGCACCGGTCCGGCTGGGTGGACACCGCCAGCCTCACCGCGCTTGAGCTGGCCCAGCGGGCCAAGGGCTACGGCTTCCGCCGCCTTCTCTTCGTGGACATCCCCGAGAAGGCCGGCGCCGACCCGGACTACGACACGGCCCAGGAACTGGCCGCCGCCACGGGCCTGCCCCTCATCATGGGCGGCAGCCTCACCGAGCCCCGCCACCTGGAGACCATCCATGGTCACCCGGGCCTGAAGGGCGCGCTGGTGGACGCCTTGCTCTTCCAGCAAAATCCCAGGCTCATGGCCTTCCTCCAGGCCGCCTGCGCCTGAACCGGGAGGGACCGTGACAGTTGAGGAATCCGCGTTCCTGGAGAGCCTCGCGGAGTCCGAGCGGATCCATTTCCGGCACCTGGCCATGGTGCGGCCCCAGCTGCCCTCGGAGAGCCAGGTCCACATGCTCGAGGGACTGGCCCGCTCGCTGGCCTCGCCCCGGCTGCTGGCCCTCATGGCCCGCACCCCGCACTGGCTGGCGCACTGGCCCATCCTCCTGGGCCTGGCCGAGAACGAAGCCACGCCGGAAGTCATCCGCCGCGACCTGGAGATGGTGGTCTCCCTGTTCGACCAGATGCGGGAAATGGATCAGGCCCCGGCCTCGGAGAAGGCTGAACGCTCCGACTCCGTGAAGGCGCTCTACTCCCAGCTCAATGCCGGGCTCAAGCCCGTGGCGAAGCTCCTGGCCAAGCAGCTGGCCAAGACCGTGACGGCCACGGGCACCACCCAGGAACTGCCGCCCCTCCCCGCGGAACACCCCGACTGGGAGGCCCTCACCGACATTCCCGCCGAGGCGCCCAAGCAACCCTCCTCGGCCGGCCTTGACCGGGGCGACCGCCTGGCACGGGCCCGGCAGACAGCCCAGCCCGAAGAGCTGCTGGGCTTCCTGGTGGATGAGGACATCGAGCTCCGCCAGGCCGCCCTCCAGAACCCCCTCGTCTCAGAAGACCTGGTCTGCCGCGCGCTCAGCCAGTGCCAGGAGCCGGCCTTCTTCGAGGAGGTCTATGCCGAGGCCCGGTGGTATTTCCGCGAGCCGGTGCGCGAAAGCCTCCTGGAAGCGCCCGGCTGCCCCGCCGAGCTCTCCCGCCGCGTGGCCCTCTCCCAGCAGCTGGTGGCGGCCCTGGACCAGGGCACCCTGGGCCGGGCTGACCTGCGCCGCATCGTGAGCCTCTTCACCCAGCTCGAGGAAGGCGAATACCAGTTCGTGACCTACTGGGCGAAACGGCAGTCGCCCCACCTCCTTCGGGTCGTGAAGTACTTCTACGACCGGCTGCAGCGGCAGCGCTCGGGCCTCGCCTCCGCCCTGCCGGAGCGCGGGGAGGAAGGCCGCTGGGCCACCCTGGAAGAGCGGGTCTTCCTGGCCACCCAGGCCACCCAGGAGGAACAGATCAGCCAGGTGCTCAAGGACCCCGACAGCCAGGTCTTCCGGCTGGCCCTGGAGAATCCGGCCCTCACGCCCCGCCTGCTCGCCTCCACCCTGCCCGCCTTCGACCACCACCGGGCCGAGGCCGTGGCCGCCCACGCCGCCTGGTCCGAGGATCCGATGGTGGCCGAGGCCCTGGTGCACCACCCCCTCCTGTCAGAAGCCTCCGCCCTGCGCCTCCTCGCCCACCTGCCCGGCGTGAAGCCCGCCATCGAGGTGCTCCGCGATCCGCGGGTGCTGCACCTGGAGGTCAAGCGCCGCGCCCTGGAGACCCTCCGGGCCCTCTACCTGGCCATGGACATCCCGGACCGCATCACGGCCCTGCGCACCTCCGGCGGCGAGCTCATGCGCCACCTGCCCCAGGAGGTGCTCCAGGACGAGGAGACCCTGCGGCGCATGGTGGCCGACCGGCAGCTGGATCCCGGCATCCTCCTCCGCCTCGCCCGGAACAAGCTCACCCCCCGCTCCGTCCTGGAACAGATCGCCGGACATCCCGTGCTCATGGCCCACGCTGCGATCATGGCGGAGCTCCTCCTCAACCCGAAGACCCCCAGGGACGCCTCGGTGCGGATCTGGTGCCTCCTCTCCGAGGCCGAGCAGCAGCAGCTCCTCCGCAGCCCCCATCTCCCCTCCACCCTCCGGGCCATGGCCTAAGAGTGCCTAAAAAAACCCGACGAGGCCGCGATGAAACCAGGCAGGATGCACCGCAAGGAAGGGCCCGCAGGGCAACGTGGTTCGTTGTTCAAGGGACCTGACGCCGCGGGGCGCCTGCCTGGCTTCATCCCTCCGGGCGAGGGCCGGCGGGCGTCGCGATGCCGCGTCATGCTCGTCGCGCGTAGTACCCGCTACGCTTCGACTCGCGTTCCTCGCCTCGCTCGCCCGACGACCCTCGCGCGACCCCGTGGGGATTTTTTAGGCACTCTAAGCGCGCCCCCGCACGACTCGTAGCCCACCCAGGAGCCCCCATGCGACGCTTCGCCGCCACCCTGATCCCCGCCGCGGTGGCCGTCGTCTGCCTGCCCTGGAGCGTCTCCTGCAGGCCCAAACCCTCGGTTCCCGGCTGGGTGAGGTCCGCCCCCGCCGACAGCGTGATCGCCTTCTCGGGCGAGGCGGGCTGGATACTCACCCACAAGGAAATCCAGGCTTTCATCTCCCGGGATCCCCTGGTCGAGCGCGCCCTGGACCTCTTCCTCCAGAAGGCCCGCATCAACCCCCGCACCGAGACGGGCCGGGTGACCTTCCATGTCATCGGGGTGCCGCAGGAGGTCGGCGGCACCATGAAGCAGGGAATCGAAGGGTCCCTCCAGCAGGGCCTCGAGCACGTGCTCATCCAGCTCAACCAGTTCAAGGATCCCACGGCCCTGGTGGGGGCCCTGGCGGAATCCTTTCCCCAGGAGGGCAGCCTGCGCCTGCAGGGGCACGACTGGCCGCTCTACGTGATCCTCGATCTCGAGGTCAAGGGCACGAAGGCCCACATCCGCGCCGCCAGCGACGAGAAGGGCCAGGTCTGGATCGGCTCCCTGGAGGCCCTCACCCGCATGGCCGCCAAGGAGAGCCTGGCCACCCAGCCCGACGCCGCGCTGGCCGCCGGCTGGATCAGCCCCCGGGCGCCCTTCCAGGGCTACGTCCAGCCCGAGGCCCTGCTCGGCGGACTCCGCAAGAACCTGGAGGGCAGCGTCATCAAGGATCTGCCCCAGGGGGTCAATGCCCTCTTCTGGAGCGTGACGCCGCCCCAGGACGCGAACCAGCCCGCCAAGTTCGAGCTGGTGCTGGCGGGGACCGCCGAAGGCATCAATCAGGTCTCCCCCTGGCTCCAGCGGCTGGTCGCCGCGGCCAACGCCGTGCAGTCCGGCCCGGGGTCCGCCCCGGAGCTGCTGCAGGAGAAGCGCCGGGTGGGTCTGCGCTGCACCCTGACCACCGAGCAGCTGAAGCTCGTCATGGAGAAGCTCGGCCAGCCCGGCTTTTCCTTCGGCCCCTCTGCCGGCGCGAAGGATCGGGGCCCGAAGGCATGAGCCCCGCCCTGCCGCTTTCCGCCGAGGGCGGATTCGCCTCCCAGGAAGGCGAGTCCCCGGAATTCTGGATGGCCCAGCTGAAGGCCGGCCGCGAGGAGGCCCTGGCCCACCTCATGGCCCGCTTCGAGAGACCCCTCCTGGCCTTCCTGCACCGCCGCCTCCAGGGGGAGGCCGGGGTCGTCCAGGAGCTGGCCCAGGAGGTTTTTCTCAAATGCCTCCAGCATTGTCAGCGTTTCGAAGAGGGTCGACCCGTGGCCGCCTGGCTTTTTACACTG
>JAFJUR010000204.1 GCA_017859995.1 Holophagaceae bacterium
TCAAAGACGCCCCCATGCTCTCCGCATGGTCCGAAGTTGCCTCTCGGCTCCCCCTGGCACCTCGCAGCCTCAACTGCGCAGGACATTCAGACTAACACCGAGGACCGAAAGTGCAACAGAAATTTTCCCCAACCCCGCCCGGAACCTCGAATCTCCAGGCCTGGCGTAGAATCAGCCCCCACGAGGGGGGCGCGTGATCCACATCATCGGGGCGGGGCTGGCGGGATCGGAGGCCGCCTGGCAGCTGGCTTCCAGGGGACACAAGGTCCGGCTTTCGGAGATGCGGCCCCAATGGAACACGCCGGCCCACACCACCGGCCAGGCCGCGGAAATGGTGTGCTCGAACTCCTTCAAGAGCGACGATCCCAATTCCGCCACCGGCATCCTCAAGGCCGAGCTGCGGCAGATGAATTCCCTGATCCTGGGCTGCGCGGAAGCCACGCGGGTTCCCGCTGGAAGCAGCCTGGCCGTGGATCGGGAGGCCTTCTCGAATCGCGTCACCGAGACCTTGAAGGCCCACCCGAACATCCAGTGGCACGAGGAGCAGATCGTCGCGCCCGACCTCAGCCACCCGACCATCCTCGCGACGGGCCCGCTCACCGCGGATCCGCTCGCGGACTGGCTCTCCGCCGTCACGGGCCAGGGACGCCTCCATTTCTACGACGCCATCGCGCCCATCGTTGAGCGCGACAGCGTCGACATGGATGTCGCGTGGATGGCCGCCCGCTATGACAAGGGCGGCGCCGACTTCATCAACTGCCCCCTCGACAAGGCGCAATACGAGAGTTTCCTGGATGCCCTGCTGGCCGCGGAACGCACGCCCCTGCATGATGTGGACACGCCCTATTTCGAGGCCTGCCTGCCCATCGAGGTGATGGCCGATCGCGGGCGCGAGACCTTGCGCCACGGCCCTATGAAGCCGGTGGGCCTCGACGACCCCAGGACCGGCCGTTGGCCCCACGCAGTGGTGCAGTTGCGCCAGGACACGCTCGCGGGCGACCACTTCAACCTGGTGGGCTTCCAGACCCGACTCAAATGGGGCGCACAGAAAGAGGTCTTCCGCCTGATCCCCGGCCTCGGTGCCGCCGAATTCGCGCGATTCGGCAGCATCCACCGCAACACCTACGTCCAGGCGCCCTCGGTGCTGGATGCGACATTGGCTGTCAAATCAGTGTCGAACCTTTGGCTCGCCGGCCAGCTCTCGGGCGTCGAGGGCTACCTGGAATCCGCCGCAGGCGGCCTGGCGGCAGCCTTCGCCGTGGACCGTGCCACGCGGGGGCTCGCACCATCGCCCTTCCCTCCCGAGACGGTCATCGGGAGCCTCCTGCACTACCTGGCCCACGCCTCGGCCAAGGATTTCGGCCCCACCAACGCCATGCTCGGCCTCCTGCCGCCCATCTCCGAGGAAGGTCTCGATCTGCGCGCTCTGAAGCGGACCGGCGGCACTCGGGCCGTCAAGCAGGCCAAGGGCGAGGTCCACCGGCGGCGGGCCCTCGAGGCCCTGACCGCCCACCTGCAGGCGGCTCAGCCCAAGTAGTCGAACAGGTTGGTTTGGTTGGACCTGGCCATGGTGTTCAGGGTGGCTTGCTGGATGATCTGGTCCGTGTTGTAGTCGGCGATCGCCTGGGGATAGTCCGTGTCCTGCTGGGTGTTCTGCAGGTCCTGCAGGGTGACGTTGAATCCGGAGACCATGTCCTTGAGGTTCAGCAGCCCGGCCTGACGTCCGCCCAGGTCCGCCTGGTGCTGGTTCAGGTTGGACAGGGCCAGCTTGAGGTGGTCGTAGGCCGCCTGGATCGTGGCCGTGTTGTCCGCGGCGAGGCCGTCCCGCAGGTCGGTGACCGCCTGGAACAGGTCCGTGTTCGAGCCCTGGCCCCCGATGGACCCGAAGAAGACCAGCTGGCCGGGGATGTTGATGTTCACAGAGCTCGTGGAGGTCACATCCAGGCTGATGGTGTTGTCATCCCCGTTGTAGGTGATGGGGCCGGCCGCGGGTCCGGAGAAGGGCTGCGGGCCAAGCGTGGCCGTGCCGCCGAACATGTACTTCCCCTGGGACTGGGTGTTCGCCAGGGAGAGCAGGCTGGTGCGGATGGAATCCACCTCGGCCACCATGGCGGCCCGCCCCGTGGCGCCGGCGGTGGGGGAGAGACCCCGCTGCGCCAGCTCCTGGAGGCGGATGGTCTGGTCGATGGCGGCAGTGACCACGTCCTCCGTGGGCTTCAGGAAGGACAGGGCGGAGTCCGCCTGCTTGAGATACTGCTCGTTGGCGTGAATGGAGTTCCCGAAGTCCAGGATCAGGGCGGCGGCGGTGGGATCGTCGCTGGGGCGCGTGATCCGGTTGCCCGTGGAGATGCGGGTCTGGTTCGCGGCCATCCGCTCCTTGGTGCGCTGGAGGGCGAGGAGGGTCTGGCGCTGCTGGGTGGTGGCGAGGGTGCGGACGGACATGGGACTCACCTGGCTTTCTGGCTACTTGCCGAACTCGTTCACCAGCTGATCGGTCAGCTGGTTGATGACGCTCAAGAAACGGGCGGAGGCCTGGTAGCCCCGCTGTAGGATCATCATGTTGGCGGCTTCCTCGTCGAGATCCACGCCGGAGAGCCGGTCGCGCTGGGCCTGGAGGGCCGACACCAGGTTCTCCTGGGCCGTGGTCTGGGCCTCCCAGGTCTGGGCCGTGGTTCCGACATCGTTGATGAGGGTGCCGACCACGCTGCTGTAGGAGGCGCCGAGCACCACGCCAGCGGCGTTCACGCCCCCGTCCAGCTGCAGGTTGGCCAGCCGCTTGGCATTCGCGTTGTCGCCCGCGGCGGCGATGCCGCCCGCAGCGATGAGCTTCGGATTGCCCGCCACGGCGGCATTCACGGTCAGGGCGTTCACCATGCCCTTGTAGGCGTTGGCAGCGGTCATGAGGGCCGGAATGCCGTTAGCGCCGTTGGCCACCCCGGACAGGAAGAAATCCTGGCCGGCCACGCCATTCAGGTCGAAGCCCGCCCGGTGCTGGAGGTTGACCTGGCTGGCGAGCCCCGCCGCCAGTGTGTCGAGCTGCTGCTGGAAGTCCACGAGGATGCGGTCGCGGAGATCCAGCTTCCCGCCCAGCTGACCATCCCGGATGTCGGCCGTGACGTTCACCGTGGTGGTCCCCATGAGGGAATCGACCCGGTAGTAGTTGTTGTCCAGGGTCGCATCGGGCGTGGCCTTCAGGTCGAAAGAGGTCTGACCGCTGACCAGCACCGCGAGGCCGGAATCCAGGGTGATCTGGTACTCGCCGTGGGACCCTTCGAACACCGAGATGCCCACCAGCGTGGAGAGCTTGTCAGTGAGGGACTTCCGCTGGTCCCGGGCGTCGTTGTTGGAGCCGGGGACGAGTTCGCCGGTGATCTCCCGGTTCAGGTCGGCGATCTGCTTCGTGAGGGTGTTGACCTCGGTCACCAGGCTCGTCACCGCCTGGTTGGCGTTGTCCCGCTGGTCGTTGAGCATGCGGTACCGAGCCTGCATGCCCGAGATCATTGTGTTGGCCTTGCCGATCAGGTTCGTCCGCAGCGCGCTGTCCTCCGGCCGGGCTGAGAGTTCCTGGAAACCCTGGAAGAAGGCCTGGATCTGGGCGGCGATGCCAGAGCTGGTGGTGTCGCCCAGGCTGGTGGACACCGCCTCGATGCCGGTGTAACGCTCGGAGGCGCCCTCCTGCCGGGAGGTCTCGCGGTAGATCTGCAGGTCGAGGAACCGGTCCCGGAGCCCCTGCACCGCGTTGAGCGTGACGCCGGTGCCGAAGTAGACCTGCCCCTGGATCAGCGCCTGGTTGGCCGTGAGATCCGCCCGCTGGCGGGAGTAGCCGGGGGTGTTGACGTTCGCGATGTTGTGGCCCACCACGTTCAGGGCCGACTGCTGGGCCTGGAGGCCCGAGAGTCCGAGGAAGAGGCTTGCGTTAAGTCCTGGCATGACTACACCTTCCCGTGCAGCCGGGGCGTGAGGATCGGCAGGTCGGCCGGGATCCCGTTCCGGCCATAGGGGGCGGATCCGGAGAGGCTGGCCAAGGTGGCGCGGAGGGGCGACTGGAGGCCCATGAGGAGGGTTTGAATGGCGATGATGCGCTGTTTCAGCGACTTGGCGCTTTCGGCGTTCTCAGGCCAGCCCACCAGCTCTGACCACCGGATGTTGGACAGGAGCTCCGCTGGATCCTCGCCCTCGAGCAGCCTGGTCTCGAGCGCGTCCAGGAGTTCGGGCACCGCATGCAGCATGGAA
>JAFJUR010000205.1 GCA_017859995.1 Holophagaceae bacterium
GCCCTGCACCCGGTCCGTCTCCTCGCCCCGGGCGGTGAGCATGAGCACGGGCACTTCGTCCTTGCGGTCCCGCAGGGCCTTCAGCACCGCGAAGCCGTCCATCTGGGGCAGCATCAGGTCCAGGATCAGCAGGTCTGCGCGGCGGGCGGCGTGGGCGGCCAGGGCAGGCACACCATCGCCGGCCGACTCCACGGAGTAGCCTTCGAAGCTCAGGTTGTTCACCAGCAGCTGGCAGAGGGAAGGTTCATCCTCCACCACGAGGATGTGGGTCACGGCGTCTCGCTCAAGGATCAGTGAGTTCAACATGGCGATCTTCTTTGGGAATGACAAGGTGGATTTCTGACTTATTTCCTAAGCCGGGCCTGCAAATCTCGGGATTATCCATGTAACCTTGCAAATCCAAGATGGTTAGGCCGCGGGGACTTCCAGCAGGGCGGTGAAGCCTTCTCCGGGGCCCGAGGTGAAGGTGAGTCCCCACCCTTCCTGCTCGGCCACCTGGATGAGCAGGCTCAGGCCCAGGCCCTGCCCCTCGCGCAGGAAGCCCTCCTTGCCCGCCTCGCGCATCCGCTGGAAGGGTTTGCCCAAGGCCTTGAGCTGGTGGGGCTCGAGGCCTTCCCCCTCGTCGCTCACCCGGATGCAGAGCCGCCGGCGGGCCCGCCAGGTTTCCAGCGTGACGCGGCCCTTGCCGTGCCCCAGGGCGTTCTCCACCAGGGTGAGCACCGCCGAGCGCAGAGAGGGCAGGGGCGCGCGTCCGGCGCTTTCCGCCAGGCGCAGCTCCAGCTCGCGCCCTTCCATCTCGAAGCCGGGCCGGAGGTCGTCCACCACTTCTTCGAACCAGGCGCGGGAGGCCTGGCCGATTGGGCCCGAGGGCCCTCCGCCGCGGATCACGCGCAGGCCGGTCTCGATGATGGCGGTGAGGTGATCGACCTCCTCGCCGATCTTCAGCAGTTCTTCGTCGGCGCGGTCGGGGCTCAGGCGTCCCAGGCGAAGCGAGTCGCAGCGGAACTTCAGGAGGGCGAGGGGTGTCTTCAGGCTGTGGGTCATGGAGGCCATGCGGTCGGCGTCCAGCTCCGCCTTGCGGCGGCTGCGGTGGCGGAGCCAGAGGCCCAGGAGCATGGTGGCCCCCAGGAGGGCGGCCACACCCGAGGCCATCCAGTACTGGCGCTTCATGGCCTTCCGGAACGTGGCCTGCTGTGCGTCATAGCCCACGCCCGCCAGGTTCCAGCCGTCCCCGAAGGCGTTGGTCTTGGTGGCGGTGCCCAGGGGCAGGTTGGCCAGACGGTAGGGATCGGCCTGCAGGTGGGGCTCGGCGCCCCAGGGTTCCTTCTTGAGGTCCGTCCGGTCGAGGTCGGTCTCGCGGATCAGGCCCATGCGCAGCGCCCGGTTGGGCGACAGGGCCGTGGTCACCGCCCGCTCGGCCTCTGGCGAACCGGGCCGCCAGCGCTTGATGACCACCCAGCGGTCCGAGAGCAGGACCACGGTGGCCGCCTTTCCGAAATCGGGATCCTGGGCCTTGGGCGGGTTCCACTCGAAACGCTGGGCCATTTCCGCGTGGGCGATCCAGCCCAGGTACTGCTGGGCCAGGGCCGAGTCCCGGGGCTCCACCAGCCGCTCGCCTTCACGTACCCACAGACGGCGATGCTCGAACCGATCCAGAAGGGCCACCACGAGGGGCTGGTCCGCCAGGAAGCGGCGCACGTCCTCCTCATTGCCCTGGTGGACCGCCTGCAGGATGGGGAGGCTCTTCCAGTGCCGCTCCACGGCCTCGAAATCCACCCAGTGGGCTTCCATGTAGGCTTGCCGGCCTGTGTTCAGCTGGTCGAAGAGGTAGTACCGCGGCGCGGCGATGAGCAGGGCCGCCGTGGCCAGCCCGGCCAGGACCAGCAGCACGATGCCGCTGTGCTGCTGCAGGCGCTGCCAGCGCGAAGGCCCGATGCCGGGATGGAGGGCGCGGTAGCGGGAGGTGCGGTGTCGGTACATGGACGCTCGGCGAAGGATGCCACCAGAGTAGCGCCGGTTGCGCGCTGTCCTCCCCGCGGACCCTCAGCCCAGGGCCAGCATGCGCTCCAGCGGCTTCAGGGCGCGGACCCGCACGGCCTCGTCGAGCTTGATCTCGGGCTTCAGGTCCCGCAGGCAGAGGTAGAGCTTCTCCAGGCTGTTCAGCTTCATGTAGGGGCACAGACTGCAGTTGCAGCCGCTGTCGGCGGGGGCGGGGATCAGCTCGGCCTCGGGCCGGCGCTGGCGCATCTGGTGGAGGATGCCGGCCTCGGTGGCCACGATGAAGGCCTTGGCGCTGTCCTTGGCCACGAAGTTGAGCAGGGCCGCGGTGGAGCCCACGAAATCGGCCAGCTGGCTCACGGAGGCGTCGCACTCGGGATGGGCGATGAGCCGGGCCTCCGGGTGCTGGGCCTTGAGGGCCGCCAGGCGCTTGGCGGTGAACTGCTCGTGGACGATGCAAAATCCCGGGAACAGCACCATGTCCCGGCCCGTCTGCTTCATCACCCACTTGCCCAGGTGGCGGTCCGGAGCGAAGACGATCTTGCGGTCTTTCGGCAGGCTCTCCACCACCCGCACCGCGTTGCTGCTGGTGCAGATGACGGTGCTGAGGGCCTTCACGCCGGCGGAGCAGTTGATGTAGCTCACGACATCGTGGTCGGGGTACTGCTTGAGCCACTCGGCGAAGTACTCCGCCGGACAGCGGTCGGCCAGGCTGCAGCCGGCGTCCATGTCGGGGATCACCACGGTCTTGGCGGGGTTGAGGATCTTGGCCGTCTCGGCCATGAAGTGGACCCCGCAGAAGGCGATGACGTCGGCGTCTGCCTTGGCGGCCTGCTGGCTCAACTGCAGGCTGTCACCCACGAAATCGGCCAGATCCTGGATCTCGGGTTCCTGGTAGTAGTGGGCCAGCAGCACGGCGCGGCGCTCGGCCTTCAGCCGGCGGATCTCGGCGACAAGGTCGAGGCCCGCGGGGATGCTCTCGAGGTCGGGGACGTAGGGGGCGGTCAGGTCCATAGAATCCATTCTAGGCCTTATCCAGGAAGTGGCGGATGCGCCGGCCCGGCTCGGGGTGGTCGAACACCTCGGCGAAGGCCGCGCGCTCCCAGGCGAGGGCGGCGGGGCGGGGGAGGCCCGCCTGGGCGAGGTGGAGGTTTCCGAGCAGGACAAGGGCCCGTTCACACCCAGCAAAACCTGTCGCCACAAGGGGGTTTCGGGTATTCTGGGCTTGGATCGCAGGGTCCAAGTGGATGTGGGAATCCGATGACTGCCCCCCAGGGGCGGACATCGGTCCAGGTCTAGGTGGATTCATGCCTTTTCGTCCAAGGGGGGGACACATGGCCAAGGCGCAGGCGCCAGACACATCCAGCATCGCACGGCTGGACCAGATCAAGATCAGCCAGTACTTCGGCTGCAATACGTTCAGCGAGCGCACCATGCGCGAGCGCCTGCAGAAGGACGTGCACAAGGCCTACCGCCAGGCGCTGAAGCGCCGCGAGGCCCTGTCGCCGGAGGTGGCGCGGAGCGTCGCGCTCGCCATGAAGGAATGGGCCCTCGAGCAGGGTTGCACCCACTTCACCCACTGGTTCCTGCCCATGACCGGCGCCACCGCCGAGAAACACGATGCCTTCATCACCTGGGAGGAACCGGGCCAGGTCATCGAGCGCTTCAGCGGCAGCCAGCTCATCCAGGGCGAGCCGGACGCCAGCTCGTTCCCCAGCGGCGGCCTGCGCGCCACCTTCGAGGCCCGGGGCTACACCGCCTGGGATCCCGCCAGCCCGGCCTTCATCATGGAAGGCCCCTTGGGCAAGACGCTCTGCATCCCCACGGCCTTCGTGGGGTACCACGGCGAGGCGCTGGACCACAAGGTGCCCCTCCTGCGTTCCATGGAGGTGGTCTCGGACCGCGCCCGCACGGCCCTCCAGTTCTTCGGTGTGAACGCCGAGGCCGTCGTGGCCCAGTGCGGCCCCGAGCAGGAGTACTTCGCGGTGGATCTGGAACTCGCCCAGCAGCGGCCAGACCTGATGTTCGCCAACCGCACCCTCCAGGGCGCCCGGCCCCCCAAGGGCCAGGAGCTGGAGGACCACTACTTCGGCAGCATCAAGGAGCGCGTCCTGGGCTTCATGCAGGAAGTGGAGCTGGAGTGCTTCAAGCTCGGCATTCCCGCCAAGACCCGCCA
>JAFJUR010000206.1 GCA_017859995.1 Holophagaceae bacterium
TCCTCTTTCAGCGTGAAGTACCAGTGCTTGCCCGAGCCGCGGAAGTTCGACACCTCGCCCACCACGCACACCGCCGAGAAGGGCGGCTCCAGGCGGGCCTTGATCTGCTCGAGCAGGCGCTTGACGGAGAGGGGGGTGTCCATCCCCGCAATTATGCCATGTCAGCTGGTCAGAGCAGGGGATGGAACCGGGCGAGCCCCACCGTGAGGCCCGCGAAGTACGACACCCGCTGCGCGCCCCGGGTGAGGCCCACGTCCAGCCCCGCATCCAGGACCAGGCGCGGAGAGACCTTGTAGCCCACCGCCCAGAGGTTCGACACGACCCGCGGATTCATCTCAGTGTGGCCAATGGCGTAGACCTCGCCCGTCACCGACCAGGCGTCGGTGACGGTGCGGGTCAGCGACGCCGTGGCGGCGGGCTGGCGGACGCGCCCGCCGCCCGCTTCCGAGGTGCGGCCCAGCCAGGTCTCCAGCAGGTTCACATCCAGGTGGTGCGGTCCCAGGTCGCGGCTGAAGAGCAGGATCAGCCCATCGGTAGAGGCGCCGCTGCCCAGACCCTGGGAGGCGCTGGCGGTGGGGAAGGTGTGGTTCACCTGGACGGCCTGGTCCATGCCGAAGAGCCCGTCGTGCAGGTAGCACCACTGCACGCCCAGGTTGAGGTCGCCGGGCCCCGACACGGTGGCCTCGCCGGGCGCGGACAGGCGCTGGTATCCCAGCGTTGTCAGGCGCAGCTCCAGATCCTTCCTTAGCCCAAGCTTGAGCAGCGTGGGCGTGCTGAAGGTGGCGCTGTCATCCCGGAAGTGGGTCTGCTGGCCGCCCCATTCCAGCTCCAGCTGGCCAGGCTGGGTGGTCAGCGCCGGGTTGGCGAAGGTGGGCCGGTTGGGATTGACCTCGATGGGCGGTTCCTCCGCCTGCAACAGAAGGGCGGAAAGGAGGCAGGGGAGCAGCCGGAGGCGGAAAGACATCGGAGTCCAGGCTACCTGTTTGGGGCAGAGGGGGGTGACAGAAGGACGGAGGGTGCCCGGGTTCGGAAAAAACGCGCGGCCGGCATTACCTCGCAATACAATGGTGCCTTCCCCCCCAAACGAGGTGTTCCCATGCCCGGACGCATCCACCCAACCCGCCTCCTGGCCCTCGCGCTCGCCCTGTCCGGCGCGTCGCAGGCCCAGGCCCAGACCAGGCTTCTCCGCTTCCCCGACATCCACGGGGACAAGGTGGCCTTCACGTACGGCGGCGACCTCTGGACCGCGCCTGTCACCGGCGGCACGGCAGCGCGGCTGACCGCGCATCCGGGCCTGGAGCTCTTCGCGAAGTTCAGCCCCGACGGGAAATGGATCGCCTTCACGGGGCAGTACGACGGCGATGAGCAGGTCTATGTCATGCCGAGCGCCGGCGGCGTGCCACGCCAGCTCACCTTCGATCCCGCTGCCGGCCCCATGCCGCCCCGGGGCGGTTACGACCACCAGGTGGTGGGCTGGACGCCGGACGGCACCAGCGTGGTGTTCCGCGCCGCCGCCGACGCGGACGGGGTCCTCAGCCGCACCGCGCTCTACACCGTGCCGCTGAGGGGCGGCCTGCCGACCAAGCTGCCCATGCCCACGGCGGGCCCGGGTTCCTTCTCGCCCGATGGCAAGCGCATTGCCTACGCGCCCATGTTCCGCGACTTCCGCCACTGGAAGCGCTACGAGGGCGGCTGGGCGCAGGATCTCTTCGTCTTCGACCTGGCCACGAAGCAGCAGAAGCGCATCGCCGCCAGCAAGCGCACGGAGCGCGATCCCATGTGGATCGGCGACAAGGTCTACTTCGCGTCCGATCGCGACAGCAAGCTGAACCTGTATTCCGTGGATCCCGCCACGGACGCGGTGAAGCAGCTCACCTTCGAGAAGACCTGGGATGTGCGCTGGCCCTCCAGCGATCACCAGTCGCGGATCGTCTACGAGCTGAACGGCGAGCTGCACGTGCTCAACGTGCAGGATGGCTCCGACAAGCCGTTGGCCATCACCGTGCCCACGGACGGCGGCGCTTCGCGGCCCTCCCGCATCAGCGTGGAACGCAACATCGAGGGCTTCGGCCTGTCGCCCAAAGGCGAGCGGGCGCTGTTCGTGGCCCGGGGCGACGTGTTCACCGTGCCCATCGAGAAGGGGCCCGTGCGCAACCTCACGAACAGCTCCGGCGCCCATGACCGCCAGGCGGCCTGGTCGCCGGACGGCAGGAAGGTCGCGTTCATCTCGGACATGAGCGGCGAGGACCAGGTCTACCTGGTGGATCAGGCCGGCAAGGGCAAGCCCGAGGCCCTGACGTCGGGCCTGGTGGGCCAGCTGAACGGGCTGGTGTGGGCCCCAGGCGGGAAACACCTGGCCTTCACCGACAAGGATGGCGTGGTCTACGTGGTGGGCGTGGCCGACCGCAAGCTGGCCAAGGCCGCCAAGGATGCCTTCGCGCGGGTGGGCGACCTCGCCTGGTCCCCGGACGGGCAGATTCTGGCCTTCTCGCTGGCGAACCTGAACGGCACCCGCAGCCTCCACGCGTGGAGCCTCGCGGACCAGCAGCTGCGCCGCCTCACCGGCGAGCTGTTCCCTGTCACCAATCCCGCCTGGGATCCGGACGGCAAGTATCTCTTCGCCCTGAGCCGGCGCGACTACGCGCCCCAGATCAGCAACCTGGAATTCGACTTCGCAGGCAACCGCAATGTCGATGTGATCGCCTACGCGCTTCGCAAGGACGTGCCGCACCCCTTCCCGCCGGAAAGCGACGAGGTGGCCCAGGCCGTCGAGAAGAAGGAGGACGGCGAGAAGAAGGAGGACGGCGACAAAAAGGGCGCCAAGCCCGAGGCGCCGAAGGCGCCCGTGGCTGTGCGGGTCGAGTGGGATGGCTTCGAGCAGCGAGGCGTCCGGGTACCGGTGCCCGCCGACAACCTGGGCGGGTTGGACGCGGTCCGCGGCTTCCTGCTCTACAGCAAGGGCGGCCCCTTCATCTACGGCGAGGCCAACGGGCGCCGGAACGCGGGCAGCAGCCTCTGGATCTACGATCTGAAGAAGCGGCAGGAAAGCGAGCTGCTGCCGGAAGTCCAGGGCTGGGCCCTCAGTGACGACGGCACGAAGCTCCTCGCCCGCGCCGGCCAGGGACCCACGGCCTCCTTCCAGCTGGTCGAGGTGAAACCCAAGGGCGCCGAGAAGAAGCCCGTCTCCACCAAGGAACTGGTCGTGGATCGCATCCCCGCCGAGGAGTGGCGCGAAGTCTACGACGAGACCTGGCGCCGCTTCCGGGACTTCTTCTACGTGAAGAACATGCACGGCTATGACTGGAAGGCCCTGCGCGAGCAGTACCGTCCCTGGCTGCAGCACGTGACGCACCGCTCCGACCTGACCTACGTGCTCACCGAGCTCATCTCGGAGCTGAACATCGGCCACACCTACACCGAGGGCGGCGACATGGTGCTGCCCGAGCGCGCGCCCGTGGGCCTACCCGGCGCGCGGCTCGAGCTCGACGCCGCCGCGGGCCGCTACCGCATCGCCCGCATCTACCGCGGCCACAACGAGGAGCCCAAGTACCGGAGCCCGCTGACGGAACCGGGCGTGGATGCCCGGGAGGGCGACTACATCCTGGCCATCGACGGCACGGACTTGAAGTCCGATGAGAACCCGTACCGCCTGCTTCGGAACAAGTCTTTCTCCGTCACCCTCACATTGAACGCCAAGCCCAGCCTCGACGGGGCCCGGCAGGTAACCTACCGGCCCATCACCAGCGACGCCAACCTGCGCTACCTCGACTTCGTGCTCCGCTCGAAGGAGACCGTGGACAAGCTGAGCGGCGGCAGGGTGGGCTACCTGCACATCCCCGACATGGGGGCGCCCGGGCTGTACGAATTCATCAAGTGGTACTACCCGCAGATCCGCAAGGAGGGTCTGGTGGTCGACGTCCGCGCCAACGGTGGAGGCAACATCAGCCAGATGATCCTCGAACGCCTGGGCAAGAAGCTGCTGGGCACCCGCTTCGGCTACGCGGGCGAGCATCCCTCGACCTACCCGAGCACGGTCTTCCACGGTTCCATGGTGGCGCTCACCAGCGAGACCAGCGCCAGCGACGGCGACATCTTCCCCTACCACTTCCGGTTCGCGGGCCTCGGCCCCCTC
>JAFJUR010000089.1 GCA_017859995.1 Holophagaceae bacterium
TCGAGGCCCTGCGCCTGGAGGCAGAGCGGGTGAAGGGCGACGTGGTCATCCTCGCGACGGGCGGCGCCAGCTACCCGGAGACCGGCACCCGGGGCGAAGCCTTGGGCTGGTTGAAGGGCCTGGGCGTACCGGTCCGGCCCTGGTTCCCGGCCCTGGCGCCGCTCCCCTTGCAGCAGTCCCGGCCCGCCTGGGAAGGCGTGGCCCTCCGCGACGGCGAGTTGCGTCTCGCCGCAGGGCCCGAGGGCCGCCGTCTGGCCGCCTTCCGCGGCGACATCGTCTTCACGAAGGCCGGCGTCAGCGGGCCCGCGGCGCTGGAGCTGAGCCAGGCCGCGGAGCGGGCCCGCCGTGAGGGCGGCGCCTGGCTCACCTACGCCCACCGGCTGGAGCCCGCCGAGGCCGTGGATGCCGACCTGCAGGCGGAGCAGCGGTCCAACCCGCGGCTGCTGGCCGTCACCTGGCTGCAGCGGGCCTTGCCCGAGCGGCTGGCGGAACCCCTCCTGGCCGAGGCAGGGATGGCTCGGGGGCTCATGCTCAAGGACCTGCCCAAGGCTGGCCGCCGGAGCCTCGTGGCCCTGGTCACGGCTTTGCCCCTCGGCGCGCCCCAGGCCGTGCCCCTGGCCCGGGGCGAAGTGGCCGCCGGCGGCGTGGAACTCGCGGCGGTGGACCCTCACACGATGCTGCTTCACGGCTGGGAGAACCTGCGGGTCTGCGGCGAACTGCTGGACCTCGACGGCCCCGTGGGCGGCTACAACCTGCAGGCCGCCTTCAGCACCGGCTTCGCGGCGGGGACGATCTAGATCGGCCTAGATCCGAACCGCGAGGTGGCTCACCAGGTCGCAGAGGCGGGCCGCGTAGCCCGTCTCGTTGTCATGCCAGCCGAAGACCTTCACGAAGCGCCGGCCCAGGACCATGGTCAGGTCCAGGTCCATGATCACGCTTTCGGCCCGGCCCGTGATGTCGTGGCTGACGGTGTGCGGATCGGCGATGGCGAGGAGGTTCCGCCAGGGGCCCGCCGCGGCCGCCTCGTAGGCGGTGCGCAGCCCGGCCACGTCCGCGTCCCGGCGCAGGGTGGCGACCAGGTCCACGAGGTTCACGCTGAGGGTGGGCACCCGGAGGGCCACGCCGTCGAAAGCCTTGGGCAGGCCGGGCATGGCCCTGTGCAGCGCGCCGAAGGCGCTGGAGGTCGTGGGGATGATGCTCTGGAAGGCGGACCGGGCCCGGCGTCGGTCCTTGTGGGGAAGGTCCAGCAGCCGCTGGTCGTTGGTGACCACGTGCACCGTGCTCATGCCCACGTGCTCAAGGCCGAAGGCGTCGTCCAGCACCTTCAGCATGGGGGCCGTGGCGTGGGCGGTGCAGCTCGCGTTCGACACGACCCGGTGGCGGGCAGGGTCCAGGTCGGCGAGGTTCACCGGCGCGATCACGGTGAGGTCGGCGTCAGGGCTGGGCGCGCTGATGACCACATGGGTGACGCTGCCCTTCAGGTGACGCGCGGCGGCCTGCCGCTGGGTGAAGCGCCCACTGGCCTCCACCACGAGGCGGGTCTGGGGAGGGAAGGGGACCGCGCCGGGATCCTCGGCATGGAAGAGGGGTACGCGGCGCCCGCCGAGGATGAGGTAGTCCTGCCCTCCGTCCGTCTCGCCTTCGATGGCTAGAGGGCTCTGGCCGTGGATGGAGTCATACCGCAGGAGGTGGACCACTTGCTCCAGGGGGGCGGGGTCGTTGACTGCGCAGAGCTGGGTGGAGCCGGGGGCGCCGAGCCGGCGCACGGCCAGCCTTCCGATTCGGCCGAGGCCGTTGAGGGCGATGTTGTCCATGGGCTAAATCCGCTCCAGCACATGGACGCAGAGGTCCTTCAGCCGGGCGGCGTACCCGAACTCGTTGTCGTACCACCCGAAGACCTTCACCATGCGGGGGCCGAGGACCTTCGTGAGGAAAGGGTCGTAGAGGCAGCTGGCGGAACTGCCCACCAGATCCGCGCTCACCAGCTCGGCGTCCAGGACCTCGAGGTAGGGTGCCAGCGGGCCGCGTTCCGACGCACGATGGAAAGCGGCATGGATCGCCTCGATCGTGGCGTCCGATGTCAGGGTGGCGGTGAGGTCGACGATGCTCACGTCCGGGGTGGGCACGCGCACCGAGATGCCGTCGAGCCGGCCCTGCAGGTGGGGCAGCACCTTCCCGATGGCCTTGGCGGCCCCGGTGCTGGTGGGGATCATGCTCAGGGCCGCGGCCCGCGCCCGGCGCAGGTCCTTGTGAGGCAGGTCGAGGATGCGCTGGTCGTTCGTGTAGCTGTGGACCGTGGTCATGAAGCCGAACTCGAGGCCGAAGGCCTGGTCGAGGATCTGCACCATGGGCGCCAGGCAGTTGGTGGTGCAGCTGGCGCAGGAAATGACCTGATCCGCGGCCAGGTCGAGCGCGCCCTCGTTCACGCCCAGCACGATGGTGCGGTCGGCGTCCCCCGCGGGGGCGCTGATGAGCACGTGGCGCACGCCGCCCTGCAGGTGCGCGGCGGCCTGGGCCCGCTTGGTGAAGCGGCCCGTGCATTCCAGGACCACCTGGGCACCGAGGTCGGCGAAGGGGATGCGGGCTGGGTCCTTCTCGGCGTGGACGCGGATGCGCCGGCCGTCCAGCACCAGGAAATCGCCGTCGGAGGCCACGGGAAACGGAGCCCGCCCATGCACCGAGTCGTACTTCATCAGGTGGGCCAGGGTGGCGGCGTCCGTGAGGTCGTTCACGGCCACCACCTGCACCTGGGGAACTTGCATCAGGTGCCGCAGCGCCAGCCGCCCGATGCGTCCCAGCCCGTTGATGGCCACCTTCTTCACGGCACCTCCGAATGCTTTGTTGTAGCGGTCCCCGCCGGCCCTGTCGAAAGAAAAAGCCCGGCGCCGGGCCGGGCTTTGACAGTTGGGAAAGGCGGGCTCAGCTGGCGAGGCTCACGCGGCGCAGCCGGCTCGGCGGGGCCTCCAGCTTCTTGGCCAGGGTGTTGCGATGGATGCCGAGTTCGCGGGCCGCGGCGCTGTGGTTGCCCTCGTGGGCTGCCACCACCTCCTCTAGGTAGACGCGCTCGAACTCGCGCCGAGCCAGCTCCAGGGGGATGCCGCCACGCACCATCTCGGCTACGAGAATCCGCAGCTTCTCACGCATTCCGTCTTCTCCAACAACCGTATCGGGACTCCGAAGGTAGCACCGCGGTCACGCGAGGGAAAGCCCCGTGACAACTTCATTCCGCGAGCGCAAACTGTGGAAAAGTGTGTGGAATGCCTGTGCAGGCGACGGGAGATGATGTGCGCAAGACCAAACTCGTGATGACCTTGGGACCGGCCCTGATGCAAGGTGACCGGCTGCGGGAAGCGTTGAAAGAGGCCGACGCGGTCCGGCTGAATGCCAGCCACGGAGACCCCGAGACCCGCCTCGAATCCCTCGAGAAGGTCCGCGCCCTGGCCGTCGAGTTGGGCCGCGCCATCCCCGTCTTCCTTGACCTCCAGGGACCCAAGTGGCGCATCGGCCTGCTGGAAGAGCCCATCATTCTGGCGCCGGACAGCGTGGGCGCCTTTTACGCGCCGGGCCAGCCCGCGCCGACCGGCTTTGCCTGGGCGGCGCCCCTGCCGCACCCGGAACTCTTCGAGGGGGCCGAGCCAGGCCAGCACTGGCTGCTGGACGACGGCGCCATCACGGTGAAGATCCTCGCCAAGGGCCCGGACCTGCTGAAGGTGCAGGTGGTCGTCGGAGGTCCCTTGAAGGCCCGGAAGGGCGTCCACCCCATCGGCATGGACATCGCGATGGATCCCCTCACGGAAAAGGATCACGCCGACATCCGCTGGGGCGTGGAACACGACGTGGACCTGTTCGCCCAGAGCTTCGTGCGACGCGCCTCGGACGTGCAGCAGCTCCAGGCGATCATCCAGCACCTGGGCGGCACCCAACCCATCATCGCCAAGATCGAGCACCCGACCGCCCTGGCGCACCTGGGCGAAATCCTCGACGTGTCCTGGGGCGTCATGGTGGCCCGGGGCGACCTGGGCGTGGAGCTGGGCGTCGAGCGCGTCCCCGGCCTCCAGAAGCAGATCATCAAGGCGGCCCGGAAGGCCCTGAAACCGGTCATCACCGCTACCCAGATGCTCGAGAGCATGATCGAGCACCCCTAGCCCACCCGCGCCGAAGCCAGCGACGTGGCCAACGCCATCTGGGATGGGACCGACGCGGTGATGCTGAGCGCCGAGAGCGCGTCCGGCGCCTACCCCGTGGAGGCGGTCCAGTGGCTGGCGCGCATCGCGGCGGAGGCCGACGCCAACGTGAAGCAGCGCACCCCGACGCTGCCCACGGAACTGGCGGAAAAGGTGCTCGCCCGCACCGACATCTCCGTGGCCTTCGCCGCCTGCCGCACGGCGGACGAGATCAACGCCCGCTGGATCGTGGCCTTCACCGAGGGCGGCGGCACGGCCCGCATGGTCAGCCGACTGGCCGGGAAGACACCGGTGCTCGGCGCCACGGTGGATGAGCGCACGGCCCGGCGCATGGGCCTCCTGCGGGGCGTCACCTCGCTCATCATCCCCCGCGTGAGCAGCACCGACGAGATGGTGGAGGTGGTGCGCGCCCTCCTGATCGCCAAGCACGAGGCGGGCAGCCTGGACCGGGTGGTGATGACCATGGGCCTGCCCCTCTGGAAATCGGGCACCACGAACACGATGAAGGTGATGATTTTCTGAACGTTGATCAAAGGGGAGGAACCATGGGCCTGATGCGGCCGCTGCCAGGCGAATATTCCGAAGGCTTCGCACCCTACATCCTGGAAGCCGCTGCGGGGGATGTGCTGGCCCATCTCCAGGCCCAGCTCGAGGAGGCCGAGGCGCTCTTCGGCGCGTTGTCCGAGGCCCAGGGGGCCTACCGATACGCCGCCGGGAAGTGGAGCCTCAAGGCCTTGCTCCTGCACCTGAGCGATGCCGAGCGCATCTTCGCCTACCGGTGCCTGCGCATCGGCCGGGGCGACACCACTCCGCTGCCGGGCTTCGACGAGGATGCCTACGCCGCGGCCGCCGATGCGGATGGCCGCCCCCTGGCGGACCTGCTGGCGGATTTCCGGGCCACCCGGATCGCGACCCTCAGCCTGTTCCGCCTGATGCCGGACAAGGGCTGGGACTGCCAGGGCACCAGCAATGGCAAGACGCTCTCCGCCCGCAGCCTGCCCTACATCTGCCTGGGCCATGCGGCCCATCACCTCAAGGTCATCCGGGAGCGCTACCTGCCCGGGTTGAGGTAGCCGCGCCAGGTCTCCACGGCCTCCGCCAGCTTCTGCAGCTGGGCGGTCTCCGTGGTGCGGAACCGGCTGACCAGCTTCCAGCCCTGCGCGACCTTCTGGTAGCGGTGCAGCCACAGGAAGGGGCCTTCCCAATCGCCTTCGGGATCGGTCCTGGTCTCCACCAGGAAGGCCACGGTGGTCCAGGGGCCCCGGGCCAGGAAGCGCCGGCCCAGTTCCCGGATGCCCGACTCCTCGTCGGATTCCAGCACCAGGTCGTCGAGGTCGTGCACGATCATGGAGATCTCCCTGGTCCCTGGACATCCAGGTCATGGGTGCCATCGTACTGCGGGGAGGTCGCCGCATGGAAAAGTTGATGGGCTTCGTGGGCGCCACCGTGGGCAGCCTGGCGGGCTGGTACCTGGGCGAGCTCGTCGGTTTCACCACCGCCGTGGTGCTCAGCATGGTGGGCACCGGCTTCGGGCTCTGGGCGGGGCGGCGCCTCACGCAGCGGTGGATGGAATCCTGAGCGGTCTGGAGCTTTCCGCCGGGCCGTGGTTCCATTCCAACCATGCGCATCGAATGCATCGCCATCGGAACCGAGCTGCTCACCACCCGCCGGGTGGACACCAATTCCGTGTGGCTGGGGGAACGGCTGGCGGGCCTGGGCCTGGGCTTCCACCGCAAGACCGCCGTGGGGGACAGCCGGGAGGATCTGGCCGCGCTCTTCCGGGAGGCCCTGGGGCGCTCGGAGCTCATCGTCACCACCGGCGGCCTGGGGCCTACCTTCGATGACTTCACGAAGGAGCTCTTCGCCGAGCTCCTGGGCGCGGAACTGGTCGAGGACGCGGGCAGCCGCGCCGACATGCTGGCCTTCTACGCCGCCCGCAACCGGGTGCCGCCGCAGGTGAACTTCAAGCAGGCCCTCATCCCCGTGGGCGCCGAGCCCCTGAAGAACCCCGTGGGCACTGCGCCGGGCGTGTGGTGGCAGGATCCGGCGGGCCACCCGGGCGTGCGGATCGTCATGCTGCCGGGCGTGCCCCGGGAGATGAAGTGCATGTGGGAGGACCAGGTCGAGCCGCGCCTGAAGGCCCTGGCCGGCGCCCCGGTGCACACCCTGCGGATGGTGGTGGCGGGCGTGCCCGAGAGCAACCTGGACGAGCGCACGCGGGAGGTCCGCGAGCGGCATGGGCACCTGGACTGGACCATCCTCGCCAACCTCACGCAGGTGGAGCTGCTGGCCCGGGGCTCCGATCCGGCGGATCTGGAGGCGGCCCGTCGGGATTTCGAGCCGGTGCTCGGGCCCGACCTGGTCTGCCTGGGCGACGCCAACCTGGAGGACGCGGTGCTGGCCGGCCTCCAGGCCCGGGGCGAGACCCTGGCCCTGGCGGAGAGCATGACGGGCGGCCTGCTGGCCTCGCGGCTCACCGCCATCCCCGGTGCCAGCGCGGCATTCCAGGGGAGCGCCGTCGTCTACACCGTGGCGGCCAAGCAGGCCCTGCTGGGCCTCGACCCGGTCTGGCTCGAGGGCGTGGGCACCGTGTCTGAGCCTTGCGCCATCGCCCTGGCGGAGGCGGCCCGGCAGCGCCTGGGAGCCACCTGGGCCCTGGGCATCTGCGGCAATGCGGGGCCCGATGCCGAAGGCGGGGCGCCGGTGGGCCGCTTCTACGTGGCCCTCGCAGGTCCGGGCGGAACGACCGTCCGGACCCACACCCTGGCGGGGGATCGCGTCGAGCTGCAACTGCGCTGCGCGGCCCTGGCGCTCGACCTGCTGAGGCGGCAGCTGATCGACTAGGTTCGGGCGGTACTTCGGACCCGCGCCCCGGTGCTGATAACCTGCTGGGATGATCACAGTTTCCGTGTCCACCTTGGCCCCCTGGTGCGTCGGCGCCTTTCTGTGCGGCAGCATCCCCTTCGGCCTCCTGCTGGTGAAGCTGGCGGGGAAGGGGGACGTGCGGGAGCACGGCAGCGGCAACATCGGCGCCACGAACGTGAGCCGGGTGGGCGGCAAGGCCCTGGGCGTCGTCACCCTCCTCCTGGACATCCTGAAAGGCTTCCTGCCGGTCTACCTGGCCAAGAAGGTTGGCATCAGCGCCGACTTCCTGCCGCTTCTGGCCCTGGCGGCGGTGCTCGGCCATGTCTTCACGCCCTGGCTGAAGTTCCAGGGCGGCAAGGGGGTGGCCACGGCCCTGGGCGTGATCCTGGCCGCAGAACCCCAGCTGGTGATCCTTCCCCTGGCCACCTTCATCCTTGTGCTGTGGCTCACGCGCCACGTGAGCCTCGGCAGCATCCTGGCGGCGGCCATGGTGCCGGCGCCATTCCTCCTCCTCATCGGCGGTTTTTTCGGGCCTCCGAAATGGCTGGAGCTCGTCCCCTGGCTGCTCCTGGTGATCCTCGTGATCCGGAAGCACCGGGAGAACATCAAGCGGCTGCAGGAGGGCACCGAATCCAAGCTCTGGGGCGCCAAGAAGGAGGTGACCCATGGCTAGCCGCGCGGACATCGGCGTCTTCGGTTCCGGCGCCTGGGGCACGGCGCTGGCCATCACCTGGGCCCGGGCCGGGGCGAACGTGGCCCTCTGGGGCAACTTCCCCGACGAAATGGCCCAGATGGCCGCCACGCGGCGGCACCTGCGGCTGAAGGACGTGGTCTTCCCCGAGGGACTGCGCACCTCGGACGATCCGACCGAGGCCCTGGCCGCGCCCCTCTGGATATCCGCCATGCCCACCCAGGTCACCCCCGAGGCCTGGCGCGGCCTGCGGCCCCGGGCGCCGAAGGCTCCGGAATCCCTGATCCACGTGAGCAAGGGCATTCTCCAGAGCACCCACCAGACCCTGTCCCAGGCCCTCACCGGCGTGCTGGACGTGCCGGTGGGCGCGCTGTCCGGCCCCACCTTCGCCGATGAAGTCTCGCGCGGGGTGCCCTCCGCCATCGTGCTGGCCCTGCCGGCCGCCTATTCGGATGCCCAGGCCCAGGCCCTCCAGGCTCAGCTGGCTTCGGAGAAGCTGCGCATCTACCTCAGCCGCGATGTCATCGGCACGGAACTCTGCGGCGCCCTCAAGAACGTCCTCGCCATCGCCGCGGGACTCGTGGATGGGCTGGGGCTCGGCTACAACGCCCGGGCGGCGCTCATCACCAGGGGACTCGCCGAGATGGCGCGCCTCGTGGAGGCCCTGGGCGGCCAGCCCGCCACGGTGATGGGCCTCGCCGGCATGGGCGACCTGCTGCTCACGGCCACCGGCCCCCAGAGCCGCAACCGCACCTTCGGCGAACTGGTGGGCAAGGGCAACTCCGTGGAAGCCGCCCGGGACGCGCTGGGTGGCCAGGTGGTGGAGGGTATGTTCACCACGGAGGCGGCCCTGGCCTTGGCCAAGACCCACGGCCTGGATCTGCCCATCGCCACCGAGGTGCAGCGGCTCCTCAACGGCGAATCGCCCCAGGACGCCGTGCGGCGGCTGATGACGCGCTCCCTGAAGTCGGAATAACCGGAGATTCCCATGGCCGAGCCCTTCCGTTTCCGTGTGCTCCAGCATGGTCCGGCGGGGTCGCCGGTCCGGGAAGCCTTCGCACCGGCCGAGCCGAAGCCGGGCTGGGTGAGGCTCGAGCTGAAGGCCATGGCGCTCAACCGCCTGGACCTCTGGACCACCGAAGGGTTGCCGGGCTTTCCACTGCCCCTGCCGCTCACGCCGGGCTGCGATGGCGCTGGCGTGGTGGAGGCCGTGGGGCAGGGCACGCGCCTTCCGCCTGGGGTTGAGGCCGGCGGCAGCGTCATGATCGCGCCGGGCCTCAGCTGCGGCGTATGCCCCGCCTGCCTGCGCGGGGACGACATGCTTTGTCCGACCTACGGCGTGCTGGGCCATGTCTGCGACGGCACCGCGGCCACCCACGTGCTGGTGCCCGCCGCGAATCTGCTGCCCATTCCCGGCAACTGGAGCTTCGAGCAGGCTGCCGCCTTCCCCCTGGTGTTCCTCACGGCCTGGGAGATGCTCGTCCACAAGGCGGCCCTGCGGCCCGGCGAGTCGGTGCTCATCTGGGGCGGCGGCAGCGGCGTGGGCAGCGCGGCCATCCAGCTGGTGAAGGCCCTGGGCGGCACGGCCGTCGCCGTGGTGGGTAGCGAGGCCAAGGCCATGAAGTGCTGGGAACTGGGCGCGGAGCACGTAATCGTCCGGGGCGACCTCAAGGCCCTCGCAGCCAAGGTGCGCGACCTGGTGGGCAAGCGCGGGGTGGACATCGTCTTCGAGCACACCGGCGCCGCCACCTGGGGCACGAGCCTCGGCATCTGCGCCCGGGGCGGCCGCATCGTCACCTGCGGCGCCACCACAGGGCGGGAGACCACCTTCGACCTCCGCGCCCTCTTCGCCAAGCAGATCCAGATCCGCGGCTCGTACATGGGGCGCCGGGAGCACCTCTGGACGCTGCTCTCGCTCCTGCAGCGCAACCCCACCAATCCGCCCTTCCGCCCGGTGATCGAGCGGGTCTTCGACCTGGCCGACTATCCCGCGGCGCAGCGCCACCTCGAGGCCGGCCAGGGCTTCGGCAAGGTGGTCTGCCGGGTGCCCTGATGCTGCGGGACCTGCCCCTGCCCGACGGCTCCTCCTTCACCTGGGTGGACCTGGTGGATCCGAACACCGCGGAGATGGCCGAGGTGGCCACGCGCTACGGCCTCCATCCGGCCGCGGTGCGCGATTTCCTCAACCAGCCCCACCTGCCCAAGTTCGAGCGCCTGCCGGGCCAGCAGCTGCTGATCCTCCGCGCCTACGACGAGGTGGCCAAGCGTGGCGACACCATCCAGGCCATGACGCGCCGTCTCGTGGTGCTCATGACCGAGGGGGCCATCATCACGGTCCACCGGCGGGAGCAGCCCTTCTTCACGGAAGCCGCGCGCCAAGCCGCGGAGGGATCCGCCCTGCGGCCCGAGCAGCTGGCCCTGGCCCTCTGCGCGGGGGCCGTGAAGTCCTTTGACGAACCCTTGAAGGAGAGCGAGGAGAAGCTCGATCAGCTTGAGTCGGCCCTGTTCAGCCGGAAGATCCCGCACATGAGCATCAAGCAGATCTACGGCCTGAAACGTCGCTGCGCGGTCATCAAGCGGACCCTGGGACGCACCATGGCGGCCCTGAGCCCGCTGAAGGACCAGGCCCGGGATGACCAGGGCCTGCTGGCAGACGTGGTGGAAGAGGCGGACCGTCTGCACACCTGGGCGGATGAGCTGCTGGAAAGCGCCACCCACCTCATGAACCTGGAGATCAACCTGGCCAGCCAGCGCACCAACGAGGTCATGCGCGTGCTCACGATCTTCAGCGCCTTCTTCCTGCCGCTGACGTTTCTGGCGGGGGTTTACGGCATGAATTTCAAGCGGATGCCCGAACTGGATCACCCGCTGGGCTACCCGCTGGTCTGGGTCGCCATGGCCGGCACTGCCCTGGGCATCTGGGTCTGGTTTCGCCGGAAGGGGTGGCTGAAGTAGCGAACTGCTGCGTCCTGACGGGTCATCCGCTAGACTGAACCGTTTACGAAGGAGTCCCCGTGAAGGTCCTCATCCTCGGTGTCAATGGATTCATCGGTTCGCACCTGGTGGACCGCATCATGGCGGACACGGACTGGGAGGTCTACGCCATCGCCACCCCCAAGGTCTACGTCACCGACCCCCTGCGCGTCTTCGAGCTGGACTTCGAGGAGAACCTCCGCGTGGTCCGCCAGTGCGTGAAGTACAAGAAACGCGTGGTGTTCCCCAGCACGTCGGAAGTCTACGGCATGTGCCCCGACGAGGCCTTCGACGAGCACGAGTCCCCGCTGGTGACCGGCCCCATCCCCATGAACCGCTGGATCTACAGCACCAGCAAGCAGCTGCTCGACCGCGTGATCTGGGCCTACGGCTTCCAGCAGGGCCTGAAGTTCACCCTGTTCCGCCCCTTCAACTGGATGGGCCCCAAGCTCGACAGCCTCAACACCGCCAAGGAGGGCAGCAGCCGCCTGGTGACCCAGTTCAGCTGGAACCTCTTCAACGGCGAGCCCCTGCAGCTGGTGGACGGCGGCACCGCCCGCCGCTGCTTCATCGATGTGGCGGATGCCATGGACGGGCTCATGTCCGTGCTGCGCAACGAGGGTGGCAAGGCCGACGGGCAGATCTTCAACATCGGCAATCCCAAGAACGACTACAGCGTGCGCGAGATCGCCGAGATGATGATCGCCATCTGGAAGGACCATCCCTTCCGCAAGGAGCGCGGCATTCCCGAGGGCCGCATGGTGGAGACCGGCAGCGGCGAGTTCTACGGCAAGGGCTACCAGGACGTGGCGCGCCGCACCCCGAGCATCAAGCGCATGCAGGCTGCCTTCGGCTTCGAGCCCAAGGTGTCCATGAAGGATTCCCTGAAGAAGGCCATCGACTTCTTCGTCGAAGAGCACAAGGCGCTGGAGAAGGTCGTCGAGACCGAGAACTAGCCCTACCCGGAGCCGGGCGATGACGCGGCGCGAACGCACCTCCCTCCTGCTTCTCTGGTTCTTCCTCGGCCTGCTGCCCCTGCTGATCCGCCCGCTCTGGGAGCCGGATGAGGGACGCTACGCGGAGATTGCCCGGGAGATGCTGGCCACTGGCGACTGGCTGACGCCCCGGCTGAATGGCGTGCTCTACTTCGAGAAGCCACCCCTCCAGTACTGGCTGTCCGCCCTCAGCATGAAGGCCTTCGGCTTGAACGGCGCCGCCGCGCGCCTGCCCCTGGCCTTGGCTTCGGGCCTGATGATCTGGGCGGCGTGGCGGCTGGCGAAGCGCCTGGGCGCCCGGGAGCCGCTGTGGGCGCCCTTCATGGCGGCCACCGGGCTGCTGGCCTTCCTGGTGGGCCAGCTGCTCACCCTCGACGCCCTGTTCAGCGCCTTTCTGGTGGCCGCCATCGCGGCCTTCGTGGAGGCCGTCGCCCGGCGGCGGGAAGGGGGGGCCGCCCTCGGCTGGACCTTCCTCACGTTCCTCCTGCTGGCCGGGGCCATGCTCACCAAGGGTCTGGCGGAGGTGATCCTCACCGGCGGCATCCTCTTTTTCTCCCTCGCCGTCGCCTGGAAGGACCGCGCCCTCCGGGGCGCCGTGCTCCGCACCGCCTTCGACCCCCTCGGGTGGCTGCTCTACCTGGTCCTGGTGGTGCCCTGGTTCTGGGCCGTGAACCACGCCAACCCGGGCCACGCGCAGTTCTTCTTCATCCACGAGCACTTCACGCGCTTCCTCACCCATGAGCACGCGCGGCAGGGCTCGGACAACTGGTTCCTGGACAAGCTGTACTTCCCCGCGGTGCTGGTCCTGGGCTTGCTGCCCTGGCTGTCGGCGTCGGTGGTCGGCCTGAAGCGGGGCTGGACCTTCCTGAAGGGCAGGGGCCCCCAGTCCGGCGACCAGCTGGCCCGGTGGACCGTGGGCGTCTGCCTCATGGGGTTCCTGTGGCCCCTCGTCTTCTTCACCGCCTCGGGCTCCAAGCTCGCGCCCTACATC
>JAFJUR010000013.1 GCA_017859995.1 Holophagaceae bacterium
GAAGAGCCAGTTGGTGGCGGGGTCGTTGAACTGGCTGGCGCAGGTGGCGTAGACGGGCATGGCCTCGGCCGGTTCGCTGAACCGCTTGTGGGCGCGCTGGACCTGCTTGCGCACGTCGCGCAGGGCATCCTCGGCCCCGCGCTTGTCGGCCTTGTTCAGCACGACGATATCTGCGAAATCCAGCATGTCGATCTTCTCGAGCTGGCTGGCGGCGCCATATTCCGGCGTCATCACGTACATCGAGAGGTCCACCAGGTCGGCGATCTCGCTGTCGCTCTGGCCGATGCCGGCGGTCTCCACGATGACCAGGTCGTGGCCCTCGGCCTTGGCGGCGGCGATACTCGCAACCAGCGCTTCGCTCGTGGCCCGGTGGGCGGCGCTGCGGGTGGCGAGGCTGCGCATGAAGACGCGGTCGCGCAGCTCGGGGTGGTAGAGCGCGTTCATGCGGATGCGGTCGCCGAGCAGGGCGCCGCCGGTCTTGCGCTTGGTGGGATCCACGCTCAGCACGGCCACCGTCTTGTGGGGGAAATCCACCAGGAAGCGCCGCAGCAGCTCGTCGATGAGGGAGGACTTGCCGGCGCCGCCGGTGCCGGTGATGCCGAGCACAGGAATCCGGTTCCGCCCGTCCACCTGGGCGAGGCGGCCGGCGTCCCCCAGCTCGATCTCGGTGATGCGGCGGGCCAGGCGATGGAACTCGGGCGTGGTGCGCGGGTCGAGGTCGCAGCGGCGCACCATGTCGTCGATCATGCCCTGCAGGCCCATGTTCCGGCCGTCCTCGGGGCTGTAGATCCGGGCCACGCCATAGGCCTCCAGCTCGCGGATCTCGTCGGGCACGATGACCCCGCCGCCGCCGCCGAAGACCTGGATGTGCCCCGCGCCCCGCTCCCGCAGGAGATCGACCATGTACTTGAAATACTCCACATGGCCGCCCTGGTAGCTGGACACGGCGATGCCCTGGGCGTCTTCCTGGATGGCCGTGTCCACGATGTCCTGCACGGCCCGGTTGTGGCCCAGGTGGATCACCTCGCAGCCCGTGGCCTGGAGGATGCGCCGCATGATGTTGATGCTGGCATCATGGCCGTCGAAGAGGCTGGCGGCGGTCACGAAACGGACCTTGTGCCGAGGGGTGTAGCCCTCGGCGGTAGCGGTGTCGGGTGCGGTCAGTGTGGGCATGGATCCCCCGGTTGGGCGAAAGCCCAGTCTACCGGGGCTCTGGCGCCGGTCGAAGGCCGGCTTTACCCAAGGTCAAATCCGGCCTCAGTTGTCCTCCAGCAGCCCGATGGGGAACCGGTCCTCCATGAGGGCCTGCCGCTCCCGCAGGTGCTGCATGAGGGCCTTCCACTTGGGAAGGCCGCGGAGGGGCTCCAGCATGGGGCTGCGCTCGTACCAGGCCGTGCATCCGAAGCCCCGGGCGAAGGCCCGGCTGGCCATGTCCATGGCGCTGGCGCGGTCCCCCATCAGGGCATAGGCCTCCGCCAACCGGATGGTGAACTCGCCGTCGGGTTCCCGCATGCCGATGCGCTCCTGGTCGTACTCGCGCAGCTTCTGCCAGGCATCATCCTTGCGGCCATCGAGGATCAGCTCGAAGATCCCGCTCAGCCGCAGAATGTTCGGATAGCCGTGGTCGAGGTCGGCCGCGGCGCGGAACTCCCGCAGCGCCCGCTCCCGGTCGCCCTGCACCAGGGCCAGATAGCCGCGGTAGAAGGGCAGCACCCCCGAGGTGCTCCGCAGGTGGCCGGGCTGTTCCTGGAGACTGGCCTCGAAGCGCGGGAGCTCGCCGGTGTAGAGGCAGGTGATGTCCACCGCCTGGGGCTGGAGCGAGGTGAAGGCCAGGGCGTCGCGGAGATCCATGGCCCGGCGGGCGAGCGGCAGCAGGCCCGCGCCACGTGCGGCGTAGGCGATGCCAGTGAGGAAGGTCGGATTGTGGGGCTGCCGGCGCCGCGCCTGGAGCAGCAGATCAAGGGCCTCGCGCTGGTTGCCGTTGTCCGTCTTGATGAGGGAGATGAGGAAGATGGCGCGGGGGTGGCCCGGCGCCAGGGCGAGGGCCCGCTGGAGATGCGCCTCGGTGTCGGCCTGCACCTGCCGGAAGGCGGCGGGGCTGTTGAGCATCCACCGGTACCGGAGGTTCCCCAGGAGCACCCAGGTGCTGGCGCAGTCGGGGTCGCGCCGGGTGGCCTGCTCCGCCAGGGCCATGGCCTCATCCAGGCGCTGGTTCTGCAGCCGCCAGGCCCCGGACTGGATCAGGTCCCAGAAGATCGGCGCCGACCTCGGCACCAGCCCTGTGCCCGAGGCCCGCACGGTCTGAGGAAAGGCCCGGAAGAAAGCCTCGAAGGCCTGACTCGGGTTGCCGCCTAGGGGTTTCCGGACGACCCAGGGCGCGGGGACGCCCTTCGCGAGGTCCTTGCCCCACACGTACTGGAATGCGAGTTCGAGGTCCCCTCCGCGCCGCCTCGGATTGATCTGGAGCAGCAGCGTCCGGGCCTGGCCCCGGAACGGGCTCAGATCGGTGGGCATTTCGGTGACGCTGGTGACGGCGCAGCCCCCGTAGAGTTCCAGATGATCCTGGATCAGGGCGCCGATGGCCCGGCTCTGGGCACCATCCAGGCTTGCGTCAGGCTCCGGCGCGGGGGTGACGAGCAGCACCCGCAGAGGCGCCCGGACACCCTGCCGTGCCAGGAGCCAGGCCAGGCCGCTGCCCCCTCCCAGCAGCAGGAGGAAGGCGAGCCCCAGGAACAAGAGGGCGCGGGGGGAGCGGATCGGCGGGAGCTTCGGCATGACCCCTCAGATTAGAGCCCGAACTGGGCCGGGGAGAAGTGGGCCTGGAGCATCTGCTGGCGCTCATCGAGGTGCTGGATCAGCGCGTTCCATCGCGCGGTGCCGCGCACGGAGGCAAGGAAGGGGCTCGCCTGGTACCACCTCGTACAGCCGAACCCTTGACTGAAGGCCCTCCTGGCCTGCGTCAGCGCCAGGTTGCCATCCCCCATCAGGGCACTTGCTTCGGCCATCTTGAAGGTGAATTCCCCGTCCGGCACACGGAGGCCGATCCGGTCGTTCTCGAGGTCGCGCATGCGTGTCGCGGCCAGGGGCAAGTGACCGTCGGCAAGCGCCTCGTAGACCCCCGAGAGCTGCTGGAACTGGGCAAATCCCTCTGGAAGGGCTTGGGCCTGGGCGAACCAGTAGCTGGCCGCCGCCCGTTCCCCCCGCATGAGGGCCATGTAGCCGCGGTAGAAACGGACCACCGCGTTGCGCGGATCTCCAGGTCTCTCCACGAGCCCCGCCTCGAAGCGGGCGTAGTTGCCCTGGTACAGGTAGGCATTCTCGGTGACGCTGGGTTGGAGATCGGAGAAGACCAGTTGATCCCTCCGGGTCAGGGCCCGTTCCGCCAGATTCAGCAACCCCGCGCAACGGGCCGAATAGGCCAGCCCCGTGTAGAGGGTCGGGTTCTGGGGATGGGCCTTCAGGCTGCGCTGCAGCACGTACAGCGCCTCCCGCTGGTCGCCGGAATCCACCTTGAGCTGAGTCAGCAGGTAGCCGCAATGCGGATGGTTGGGCACGAGCTCCAGGGCCTTCCGGAAATGGCGCTCCGCTTCCGCCTGCCCCTGGGTGTGACCCTGGGGATCGATGAGGAGCAGGCGGTAGAGCAGGTCGCCCAGGGTGATCCAGGCTGTCGCGCACTTCGGATTCGCTTCGGCGACCTGCCGGGCCAGATCCATGGCTGCGGGCAGGCGTCCATTCTGCCGGTGCCAGCTCATGGCCCTGAGCAGGGACCAGAAGGAGTCCGGGTCGTCAGGAAGCAGCCGCTCGGCCTCGGGCCCCTGGTTCACCTGGAATGAAAGCCCCGCCCGCAGCGCCGCGAAGGCCTCCTGGGGGGTGCTGGCTGGAACCTCGAGCACCCGCCACGCCGAAGGCCCCCTGGCACCCAGCGCTCCGGCCGGGGCCATGCGCAGGGTCAGGGCCAGCCGATTCCCGACACGCCGGGGGTAGAGTTCCATCACCCAGGCCGATTCAGGCAATCGTCGCAGCTGCTCAGGCCGGGGGATGGCGGGCGTGCGGGTCAAGGAGGCGGGCGTCAGGCACTCCAGGTCGGAGCTCACCAGATCCTGGAAGGCCCGCCTCAGATCCGGATCGAATCCATCCTCCAGCACCCCCTCGGTCTCGACGTACAGCACCTGGACCGGCTGCCCAAACCCCTTTCGCCGCAGCCACCATGTGGTTCCGAGGCCCGAAACCAGCAGGATCAGCAGCACCCACGCGACCACCAGGGAAGGGCGGCGGGAGAGGAATCCATTCGGGGAAACCGACATCGCGGGGTCTTTCTCGGTAGGCGGGACGCTGCTCAAAGTACCTCATCTCCCGGGTTTCCGGTGAACCCCCTTCCCGCCCTGACCCATAATCGACCCGGGAGCCTCCATGAACCGCGCCGCTCTGACCGTCCTGCTGGCCATGTCCCTGGCCGCCCAGACCGCCCCCAAGCCGGGGGGGACACCCACCGAGGAAAGCACCATCGAGCGCTTCAGGGCCCGCTCCCAACCCCGGGTTCCCGCCGCGGAACCGAAGCTGAGCGCCGAGGAGCTCAACACCATCCGCCGATTCAGGCAGGCGAAGCCGAGCGTCGTCTACGTGTCCGCCATCCTCAAAGTGCAGGATCCCAAGACCCTCGACACCACCAAGGTTCCCGCCGGTGCCGGCACGGGGTTCGTCTGGGACGAGTGGGGTCACATCGTCACCAACCACCACGTCATCAGCGTCGAGCAAGGTGGCAAGCTCTTCGCCGACGTGGAGGAGGTGGAGATCACCCTCTCCAACGGGAAGTCCTACAAGGGCCGCGTCATCGGCACCAGCTTCGCCTATGACATCGCCGTCATCCAGGCCTTCGCGCCCCTTGACTCGATGCCGCCCATCCCCATCGGGCGCAGCTCCAGCCTGAAGGTGGGCCAATCGGTCATGGCCATCGGCAATCCCTTCGGCCTGGACCACTCCCTCAGCAAGGGCGTCATCTCCGCCCTCGGCCGCGAGATCGCCACCGGGTACAACACCTGGATCCTGAACTCCATCCAGACGGATGCCGCGATCAACCCAGGCAACTCGGGCGGCCCGCTTCTCGACAGCAGCGGCCGCCTCATCGGCATGAACACCTCCATCGTCGCCACCAAGGGCGAGGGATCCGTGGGCGTGGGCTTCGCCCTTCCCGTGGACACCCTCAACGACGTGGTGCCGCGCCTCATCGCCCGGGGACGCCTGGAGCCGCCCCGCATGGGCTTCGAGGTGTTCCCCACCGGCCAGGCCCTGCACTACTTCGGCGTGACCCGCGGCCTCGTGGTGAAGGGGGTGGACGCGGATTCCCCGGCCTCCCGGGCCGGGCTGCGCCCCGTGGAGCTGGACGAGGCCGGGCACCTGCGCGCCATGGGCGACATCCTTCTGGGCTACCAGGGCCGGGCCATCGAAAGCGAAGGCCAGTTCATGGCCATGCTGGAGGTGGAGCCCCCGAAGGACATCATCGAATTGGATGTCCTACGCGACGGCAAGGTGATCAAGGTGACGCTGAGCCTCAGGAAACCCAAGGCCCTGCCCACCAGCATCTGACCTACTTCTTCGCGGGCACCTGGATCATGGGCGTGGCGCCGCCCATGGGGGTGATGATCAGATTGCCCTTGGCGCCGATGTCACGCAGGGCCTGGATGCGCTGGTACTCGATGATCTGGGGCGTCAGGCTCTGGCTGACGATCTGCTGGGCCCGGGCCTGGCCCTCGGCCTCGATCCGCTTGCGCTCGGCCTCCTGCTTTTCCTTCTGCAGCACGAAGGCCATCTTCTGGGCGTCCTGGTCGGCGCTGATCTTGTCGTTGATGGCCTTGGTGATCTGGTCGGGCAGGATGACGTTGCGGAGCAGCATCTGCTCCAGGGTGATGCCGCGGGCCTCGAAGGCGGCCTTGAGGGCCTTCGACACCTGGTCCACGAAGGTCTGGCGCTTGGAGGTGTAGAGTTCCGTGGCGCTGAGGGCCGCGGCGGCGTCCCGGAGGCTCGCGCGGATCTCGCTGCGGACGATGCGGTCTTCCACGTCGGGCCCGATGGTGCTGTAGATCTCCGGCAATCGGGCCTGCTGAAGGGAGTAGAAGATGGTGGCGTCCAGCTTCACCGTGAGGCCGTCGCTGCTGATGACGGCGATGGAATCGTCGCCCCGCTTCTGCCCTTCGTCTCCCACGGTGGACATGGTGTAGTTCCGGGTGCGCACCTCCATCTCCACCACCTGGCTGAAGGGGTTGATGAAGTGGAGGCCCGCGGGCAGCGGCTGGGCATAGACCCGTCCAAACAGCACCTGCACGCCGGCCTGGCCCGGCGGCACCACCACGGCCATGGAGGCCAGCAGGGCGATGAGGCCCAGGCCCAGGCCCACCCACTGGAGGATGGCGAGCCGCGCCGAGAGGGGGAAACCCACGCGGGTCTTCCACCGCCAGGCCAGGACGCCCGCCACGAGCAGCAGTACGGCGACGAGGATCACGAGGCACCTCCAGAAGAGGCTCAGGGTAGCAGGCGAGGGTGACGGCCCCGGTCAGTGGCGGTGCCCGTGCTCCTCCTCGGGCGGCGGAGGGAGAGGCGTGGCGCCCTTGGGTGGCCGCGCTTTCGGATCCAGGAACCGGAGGGGCACCCGTAGCGGCGCATCCAGATTGGAACACTGGAGCACCAGCATGCCCTCGGCGGCATGCCCCGTCCGCCGGACCCGCAGCACGTGGCGCGCGGCGCCGGGGCCGGCATCGGCATCAGCACTGTCCAGCAGCTGGAAGCCCTTCCCTTCGATTCCCGCCTTGAGGATGCGGAACGGCTTGCCATCGCGGGCGGTGAGCTCCAGGCCCAGGAGGGTGGTCTTCGGATCGCTGAAGACCAGCCGCGACGGCGTGGCCACCACTGGGGCGGCGATGCGCCAGTCGAGATACAGCGTGAACAGGGGTTGGCGCGGGGCGTTGGTGGCCACCTTGATCACCTCCAGCCCCGCCGTGGTACCGGGCTGCAGGCGGCCGGGGCGCAGGGTGAGCCGCAGGTCCGCGGCGGCGCCTTCATGGAACAGCTCGGCCTCCAGGTGCGGCGGCAGATCGCTGGCCAGGACGAGCTTGAGGGGATCGCCCCCTTCCCGGGTGAAGCGGAACCGCAGCTCGGGGCTCTCGTGGGGAGCCACGTCCCCCAGGCTCTTCCGGAGGTCGTCCACCGCGACTTCGGGCCGCACCTGCATGTCGTAGCGGAGGATGTAGTTAGGCTGGCCGGGATCGTCCGTCCCGAGGCGAACGGCGCCCTTGATGAAGCCCTCCAGACCCGTGGGATCCACACGGACCTTGACCATCCGGATCTCGCCGGGCCGGATGGGCTCGGCGAGCTGCGCGGCATCGAGGCTCAGCCCCAGGGAGAGGTCCAGCACCCGGAAACGGAAGGGGCGGTCGTGGATGCTCTTGATCCCGAAGATCGCCTCGCGGGCCTCGCGGGGGCCCACACTGCCCAGGTGCGCGGGGAAGGGCGTGGTGAGCTCGATGCGCGCCGGGGGTACCGCCTCCGGCTTGTGTTCGGGTGCCGGGGCCTGCAGCAGGAGAAGGGCTGGAAGGATGAGCATGCGGTCGTCCTGGGGGGCCTATCAGTGTGCCGTGAGACCGCGATGGTCTCGAATTGTTAATTGTTGTTAAGACGCCGGAATTCACCTCGCTGTCATCACCCCATCGGGTGGAATGAAGGGGAACCCTTCCTTTTTTCGAGGTGTCCATGCGCATGATCCGAACCTTCCGGGCCCTGGCCCTGTCTCTGCCTCTGCCTCTGGTGCTGGGGCTCAGCGCCCAGACGCCGAAAAAGATCCTCTTCGACCACACCCGCCACGAAGAGGCGGGCACCTCCGCCGAGTGGGTGATCTGCACCGCCAGCGAGCCCAATCCCATCCCCGCCGCGCCCCAGGTCGAGACCGACTGGAACGGCGGCATCAGCGGCTGGGCCTTCGATCTCTACAAGGCGGGCTACGCCATCCAGTCCCTGCCCCCGACGGGCCGGGTGACCTA
The DNA here is from genome assembly GCA_017859995.1 of Holophagaceae bacterium. GTDB lineage: Bacteria > Acidobacteriota > Holophagae > Holophagales > Holophagaceae > Geothrix. The sequence continues at coordinate 8,028 of JAFJUR010000013.1, forward strand.
CGGCGACCCCACCAACGCCCAGGACCTGAGCCAGTACGCGGTCTACATCGTGCCTGAGCCCTACGTGCGGTTCACCGCGGCCGAGAAGCAGGCCATCCTCACCTTCGTGCAGAACGGCGGCGGCCTGTTTCTGGTGGGCAACCACCCCGGCGCCATCCGCTACAGCGGCACCGGAGGCACCGACGCCTACACCGTGTTCAATGACCTGGTCGCGGTCAATGGCGGCAACCCCTTCGGCTTCACCTTCGTGCCCGGGCACGGACCCGGCGACGCCCTGGCCAACACCACCAGCACCGCCTTCGCCGCAGGCGCCAGCCCCGCAGAGCAGGCCATCATCCACGGCGCCTACGGCTCCCTGGGCCTGATGGACTTCCACTCTTACTCCTACCTGAACCTCAACACCGCCCAGAACCCCAGCGTGCAGGAGATCCTGCACACCCAGGTGAGCGGCGACACCGGGTCCTTCATCGTGACCTGCACCGTGGGCTCCGGCCGGGTGGTGGCCATCAGCGACAGCGCCCCCTCTGACGACGGCACCACCACCACCTCCGGCAAGGCCCTCCACAACAGCTACACCATCAACAGCAACAAGGCCTTCTTCCTGAACGCCACCGCCTACCTCGCGGGCGACGCCGGCCCCACGGCCCCCACGCCGGTGGTGAGCATCCTCTCCCCCGCGTCGAACCCCACCATCACGGCCGGCGCCTCGGTCTCCTTCCAGGGGAGCGCCAGCATCTCGGACGGCAGCGCTCTGACCTACAGCTGGGCCTTCGGTGACGGCACCAGCGCCGCCGTGGCGGGTCCCGTCAGCCACGCCTACCCCACTGCCGGAGCCTACACAGCCACCTTCACCGCCACCAGCAACCAGGGCAAGACGGCCGCCGCCACCCGCACCGTCACGGTGGTTCCCGCCGCCTTCACCCTCACGGCCAGCGCCGGCGCCGGCGGCACCATCAGCCCCAGCGGCGCCGTGAGCGTCGCCAACGGCGGCAGCCAGACTTTCACCATCACCCCCTCCGCGGGCTACGTCATCAGCAGCGTCACCGTGGATGGCGTGAACAAGGGCGCCCTGGCCTCCTACACGTTCACCAATGTGACCGCCAACCACACCATCGCCGCGGCCTTCGCCGCCAGCACCGGATCCACCCTCACGGAATCCTTCAACACGGGATCCAAGGGGGCCTACGCCACCGGCTCGGTCACCCTGCCCACCGGCAGCTGGACCCTGAACGACGCGCTCCTGGGCAACACCACCTCCGACCGCAAAGCCGGCGCGCAGAGTGTGCGGGTTCGCAACACCGGCAAGGTGACCATGGGCTTCGACTTCGCCATGGGGGCCAAGACCGTGTCCCTGAAGCACGCGGTCTATGGCACCGACGGCAGCTCCACCTGGGGCCTCTGGTACTCCACCAACAGCGGCGCCACCTGGGTCCAGGCCGGCACCACGGTCACGACGTCCTCCACCACGCTGGCCACGGCCACGTTCACGGTGAACGTCGCGGGCGCCATCCGGTTCGAGGTCCGCAAGACCGGGGGCGGCGCCAACCGCCTCAACCTGGATGATTTCACCATCGCCGGCTACTGAGCCTCACCCTGTAACGAACATCCCCGGGCCCCGGCCCGGGGATGTTTGTGTACGGTGTCCGGTCACTGCCCCGATGGCCGATGGAACCAGCGCATCCTTATATAAGACCCTCGGGAGCCCCACCGTGATCACCCGGAACCTCGACAGCCTCCCCAAGCGCGATGCCTACCGCATCCTCTCCAGCCTGGTCATTCCGCGCCCCATCGCGTGGATCACCACCGTGGATGGCGAAGGCCGGGTGAACCTGGCGCCCTTCAGCAGCTTCATGGGCATCTTCGGTCCGCCCATGCTGGCCGTCACCTTGGGCCGCCGCCGCGATGGTTCCCTGAAGGACACCCACCGCAACCTTCGGGACCGCGGCGAGGCGGTCGTCCACTTGGCGGACCTGCCTCTGCTCACCACCCTGCATGCCAGCGCCGCCGAGGTGGCGCCCGAGATCAGCGAAGTCGCGCGCCTCGGCCTCGCCACTGTGGCCTCCATGCACGTCGCCCCGCCTCGTCTGGCTGTGGCCCCGGTGGCCTTGGAGTGCCGCCTGAACCGGGAACTGGAGCTGGGCCCAGGCAGCACCCTGGTGCTGCTGGACGTGGTGGTGGCCCACGCCGCCGAACGGATCTGGAGCGCCGAGCACGACTGCGCCGACGCGAGCCTCTGGACCCCGATCTCCCGCCTGGCCAGCGTCGCCGGCCCCAACTACGGGGCCCTGGGCGAGACGTTCAGGCTGGGCGCGTCCGAGCTGCCCTGAGGCGACCTCACGCCTCGTCCGGCTCCACAAAGAGGTGCTGGATCTGGGGAAACCGCTGATGGAGGGTCCGCTCGAGGGCGTTGATGGCCGCCACCAGGGCCGCGCCGCTGGGCTGATCCCGGAACTTCACCTGGAGCGCGACCATCAGCCGCTCGCTGCCCACCAGCACGGCCACCAGGTTCAGCACCTGGTCCACGGCCGGGTCTTCCGCCACCGCCTCGCGGATGGCGGCACGGAGCGCCAGCGGCGGCGCCTCGTTCATGAGGAGGCTGGTCACCTCCACGCCCACGAAGGCCGCCACGGCGATCAGCAGCAGGCCGATGGCCACGCTGCCGATGCCATCCCACACGGGATTGCCCGTGGCCATCGTGAGCAGCACCGCCCCCAGCGCGAACACGAGGCCCAGCAGGGCGGCGATGTCTTCGGCCAGGACCACCACCAGCTCCGTGCTGCTGGACTGGCGCAGGTAGCGCAGGAGGGGACGGCCCCGGCGCTCGGGTTCGGCGGCCCGGAGGGCGCCGCGCAGCGACCAGCCCTCCAGGCCGATGGCCACCACCAGCAGGGTCACCGCCCAGAGAAGGTGATGGGGCTGTTCCGGTTGCCGGATCTTGTGGATGCCCTCCACCAGTGAATACAGCCCGCCCACGCTGAAGAGGAGGAGCGCCACCAGGAAGCTGGCCACGAAGGGCGCCTGGCCGAGGCCGAGGGGGTGCTTTGGCCCGGCCGGTTTCTGGCCCTGGCGGAGCCCGATGAAGAGCAGCACCTGGTTGGCACAGTCCGCGGTGGAATGGATGGCCTCGGTGAGCAGGCTGGAGCTGCCCGTGAGCAGGAACACTCCGAACTTGGACAGGGCGATGCCCCCGTTGGCCATGAGGGCGAGGGCGATGGCGTGAGACGATCCGCTGGACATGAGCCCAGCTTAGCCGGTCATTCCCAGTGGCGGAGCCAGGCCGGATCGTGCTGTCCCTCGGCCGTCCGGGGGTCGCGTTCCACGGTGACCGCCTCCACCCCGCAAGCCCGAAGCGCGGCCAGCAGCGCGTCGACCCGCTGCTGCTGGAGGACGGCATTCACGCCCTTGGCGGTGGGCACCTGGACGGCCCACCATCCACCGCGGCCCCAGGATTCGACCCAGGCCTCCACCTTTTTTTGACCCGCTGGACTGAGGTCGGCCCGCTGCGGCAGGAAGTAGAGCAAGCCTTCCCGGGGCGGCGCCATGGCAGATCGCAGAGGCGCCGCCGGCACGGGCAGTGGCTCGGGATCCACCACCGGCCCGGCGGGCATCCACGTCAGCTCGATCAGCAGGGCCAGGTCCCCGACCATGGGGTAGGCGGAAGACACGGGATCGAAGCGGGCGTCGGTGTGGTCGGCCTGCACCTCGATGACCTGGAGGTGGCCCAGGGCCAGCGGCTCGCCCTTCCGTTTCACCATGAGGCGGTCCCCCACCCGAAGGCCGCGGGCTTTCCCCGCATCCAGGCGGTAGATCCGATCGGCGGGTTCATAGGGCGGAAGGCCCCGGCGCTCCACCGCGACCACGCGGATCGGCGCCTGGGCGCCGAGGGCGCCCGTCAGGGCGAGACAGAGGAGGCACCACCGCATGAAGGTCTCATCGGCGGAAAGGGGCCCTCACCCTGAATACGGCCGGATGCCCATCTCCCGGAGGAGGTCGCCCAGCAGGTAGAGGGAGCCCGTCACCAGCCGCGGCGCCTCTGACTGGGCCCGAAGGTGGGCCGACGCCTGACGCAAGGTGAGCATCGGCGCCTCCATGCCCCAGGCCGACCAGAGGGCCGGGGCCGTGGCGTACCGGGGGGCGTCCCCCTGCACGAAGGTCACCGAGAGGGGCCGCATCCGTTTGAGCTCCCGGGCCACGCCTGCGAGATCCTTGTCCCCCATGGAGCCCACATAGAGGTGGGGGCGCACCCCGCAGGCCAGGGCGTGGTCGGCCAGAACCCTGGCGCCATCAGGATTGTGGGCGCCATCCATCCACACGCCTTCGAGACCGGGCACCGCCCAGAGGCGGCCGGGCCAGATGGCGCTGGCCGCGCCGGCCCAGAGGCGGTCGTCGGGAATGGGGAAGCCCTGGGCCTGAAGTTGCCGCACGGCCTCGAAGGCCGTGGCGAGGTTGTCGAGCTGGTGCAGCCCGGCGAGGCCCACCCGCTTGCCGCCGACGCGGGAGTGATCCCAGCGGATGTCGGCGGGCCCCAGGCGGGGGGCCGGATGCAGGGTCGGTTTGCAGGACAGCAGGGGGCGGATCCACTCCGGATCGAGGGAGGGGCCCAGCACCAGGGGGCGGCCGTCGCGGGCCGTGCAGAGCTTCTCGACGGCGATGGCTTCCCGCGTATCCCCCAAGTACTGCTGATGATCGAGCCCAACGGTGGTCAGCACCGTGAGGATCGGATCCGTGGCATTGGTGGCATCCCACCGTCCGCCCATGCCGACCTCCACCAGGGCCACCTCCACCCCGGTCATGCGGAAGGCGGAGAGCGCGGCGGTGATCATCAGCTCGAAGTAGGTGGCGTTGAGCCCGGCCCGGGCCTCGGCCTCGAAGGCCTCCCCCAGCAGCAGGTCCAGGGCCCCGGCCCCGATGGGCTCGCCATCCACCCAGATGCGCTCGGTGACGTCGGCGAGGTGCGGCGAGGTGGTCCAGCCCACCACGAAGCCCGCCGATTTCAGCATGTGGGCGAGGAAGGCCCCGGTGCTGCCCTTGCCGTTGGTGCCCGCGAGGAGCACCACGGGATAGCCCGCGTCCGGACGGCCCAGGCCATCGAGCAGCGCCTGGATGTTCTCCAGCCCGCACTTGATGCCCATGTGGCCCCGCTCGTGGAGACGCGGGATGTGGATGGGCTCGTAGTCGCTGTCCATCAATCCTTGGGCGTCGGCATCATCCACGCCAGGCAGGCGGCGATGAAGTCCTTGAGATGATCGCGGTTGACCACCTTGTCCACCATGCCGTGGGCCTGGAGGAACTCCGAGCGCTGGAAGCCCTCGGGCAGGCTCTGCTTGATGGTCTGCTCGATGACGCGGGGCCCGGCGAACCCGATGAGGGCCTTGGGCTCAGCGATGTTGAGGTCACCGAGCATGGCGTAGCTGGCGCTCACGCCGCCGGTGGTGGGGTCCGTCAGGAGGCTGAGGTAGGGCAGGCCGGCCTTGTCGAGCTTGGCCAGGGCCGCGCTCACCTTGGCCATCTGCATGAGCGACAGGGTGCCCTCCTGCATGCGGGCGCCGCCGCTGCAGCTGACGATGATGTAGCCGCACTGCTTCTCCAGGGCCCGCTCGGCGCCCAGGCGCAGCTTCTCGCCGACCACGCTGCCCATGCTGGCGGCCAGGAAGTCGAAGTTCATCACAGCGGTCACCACGGGATGCCCGGAGATCGTGCCCTCCACGACCACCACGGCGTCCTCGGTCTGGCCGGCCTGGTCCAGCTTCTTCAGCTGCTCCTTGTAGCTCTTGATGGCCACGAAATCCAGGGGATCGACGCTGCGGAGGTTGCTGAACAGGGTGGTCCAGCCCTCGTCCATGAGGTTCTCGAGTCGCTCGTCCACGCCGATGCGGAAGTGGTATCCGCACTTGGGACAGACGTTGTGCGTGTTGACCAGCTCCTTGCGGTAGATCAGCTCCTTGCAGGCCTCGCACTTGATCCAGAGGCCTTCGGGCACCCGGACGGTCTTCTCCTCGACGGCGGTTTTCTGCTGACGCTTCTTCACGAACCAGGACATGGGTGCTCCTACCTTAAACTCGCGCCTAGCGTCGCTTGGCCGGACCGTGCTTCAGGGCCTCGAAGAGCCGATCCAGCTCGCCCTCGCTGCCGTAGTGCATCACCAGGGTGCCGGCCTTGCCCCTCGCCTTGATCTCGACGCGGGTGCCCCAGGATTGGGTGAGCTCCTCGGCGGCGGCCTTGATGAAGAGCTCCTGCGGGTGCTTCTTCTTGCCCTTCGCCTTGGTCTGCTTCTGGAGCTGCTGGATGCGCGCCTCGAGGGCCCGCACGCTCAGCTGCTCGGCCACCACCTCATGGGCCAGCTGCTCCTGGAGGCGGGGATCGGGAATGCCCAGCAGCACCTTGGCGTGGCCCGTGCTGAGGCGCCCGTGGGCCACCTCCGCCTTCAGCTCCGAGGGCAGCCGCAACAAGCGGAGGGTGTTGGCCACCTGGGGCCGGGACTTGCCGACCCGGTCGGCCACCTGCTCCTGGGTGAGGCGCAGATGCTCGCCCAGCTGCCAGTACGCCGTGGCCTCTTCGATGGGATTCAGCTCCTGGCGCTGGATGTTCTCCACCAGGGCGATTTCCAGGAGGCGGTCGTCGGGGACCTCCTTCACCACCACCGGCACCATGGCGATGCCCGCCAGGCGGGCCGCCCGCCAACGGCGCTCACCGGCGATGATCTCGAACTGGTCGCCCACCTTGCGCACAACGATGGGCTGGACCATCCCGTGCTGCTTGAGGCTCTCCGCCAGCTCGGCCAGGGCCGTCTCGTCGAAGTGGGTGCGGGGCTGGGCCCGGTTGGGCACGAGGCTGCCCAGGGGCAGCTCCCGCTGGGAGGCATCCTCCGGGGCCATCTGGCTCATGAGCGAGGTCAGGCCACGGCCCAGGGCCGGGCGCTTCAGCGGATGGTTCAAGCTTCCCTCCTCGCGGGGATCTCCAGGCCGAGCCACTCCTTCGCGAGGCTGAGGTAGGCCTGGGCGCCCTTGGAGCGCAGGTCGTAGAAGGCCACCGGCTTGCCATGGCTGGGGGCCTCGGCCAGTCGGATGTTGCGGGGGATCATGGTCTGGAAGACCTTCCCGGGGAAGGCGTGGCGCACTTCGTTGGCCACGGCGGCGCCCAGGTTGGTGCGCTCCTCCGCCATCGTGAGGAGGATGCCGCCCAGCTTCAGCCGGGGATTGGGACCGGCCTGGATGCGGCGCAGGGTCTCGGTCAGCTCCGCCAGTCCGTCGAGCGCGAAGAACTCGCAGGGCATGGGGACGATCACCTCGTCGGCCGCCGACAGCGCGTTGAGCGTGATCATGCCGAGGCTCGGCGGCGGATCGATGAGGATGTAGTCGAAGCGGTCCATGAGGGGCTCGAGCCCATTCTTGAGCACCTGGAGCTGAGGCAGCTCGAAGAGCTCGAACTCCAGCTGGGCCAGATCCTTTCCGGCGGGAAGCACCTGCATCATGGGAACTTCGGTGCTGAGGATGAGCGCCTCGGCGGGGGCGCCCTTCATCAGGGCGTACGATCCGGCGCGGTGGTCCGGCTTGGCGAAGCCCAGTCCCGTGGTGCTGTGGCCCTGAGGATCGAAGTCCACCAGCAGCACCATCTTCTCCATCATCGCGAGGGACGCGGCGAGGTTGATGGCCGTGGTGGTCTTGCCGACCCCGCCCTTCTGGTTCGCCAGGACCACCACCCGGGCGCGCATCAGGCGGCCCTCATCATCGCGCAGGCGCTGGCTGAACCAAGCATCTCGGAATCCCCTCGGGTGTGGAACACACCAGTCTAGCAGGTCAGGTTCCACGGCGAAGCGAGGGTGTGATCAGGGACGCCGATCCAGCCACAGCGAGGGCTCCGGAAGCACACGACCCAGCTTCCGGACTGGGCCGGAAAGCCACAAGTCGTGCCACGCCCCAGCGGCATCCAGGGTGAGTTCAACCCGGACGATCTCACCGCCGGCGGTGTGCAGCCGCCAGGTCTGGATGCCCTCGGTCTGGGCCAGCCAGGCCGCCGCGACCGCGCTGCCCGTACCGCAGCAGAGGGTCTCGCCCTCCACCCCGCGCTCCCAGGATCGGATGCGCGCTTCGCCGGGCGCGAGCACCTCGATCACGTTCACGTTGGTGCCGCCGGGAACCGCGGCGTGATGACGGAGCGGCGGCGCGAGCGCGGGCAGATCGACCGCCGCCACCGACGGCACGCGCAGCACCAGCTGCGGATTGCCGATCCAGCCGAAGCCCGCGGGCACATCGAGGGGCATCGGACAGGCCCGCAATCCGAAGCCCTCGCCCTCCGGCATGCGGATGCCGATCTCGTTTCCATCGCGCCGAAGCAGAATCCGCTCGCCACTGGAGATCACCTCGACCAGGGCGCCGTCGGGCGTTCCGGGAAGGGCCAGCGATGCCCTGCTTCCGTTGGAACAAAAGGACTTGGATCCATCCGTATCCCAGTGCTCCAGAACCCAGGGACCCCTTCCAGGCCTTTGCATCAAAAAAAGGCCATCTAAACCGAAGCCGGTCCCCCTCGGACAGAGAATTTTCGCATAATCCTCGCCCGTGCAATCTTTGGCCTCCTCCTCCCAGAGGTAGCCAAACACGTTGCCCGCGGCCGATGCGAGGAGGAGCTCCAACCTAGCGCTCCCGGTTGCGGAAGGTGTAGACGGTCTCTCCCTTGCGGGCATAGCCCTGACGGCGGGCCAGGGCCTCCATCAGCTCAGGGTCCTTCGCCGCGAGCCGCTGGACCTCCTCCAGCAGCTCGCGGTTGCGGTGGTTCAGTTCGACCAGGCGGGCCTTTGCGGTGGCCAGCTCAGCCTCGCGCTTGCGCAGCTCGGGCAGGCCGCCCTGGGAGAACAGCATGGCCATCAGGGACAGGAGCCCCGAGGCTCCCAGGACGCCCCACAGGGTGGAGGACTTCAGGAGCCAGTTGGCGTTCATCCCGGGGGGTCTCCTAGCTGATGCGGGATCCGAAGGCGTCCCGGCCCGCGTAACGGGCGGCGGCGCCCAGTTCCCATTCGATCTGGAGCAGGCGGTTGTACTTGGCCACCCGGTCGGTGCGGCAGGGGGCGCCGGTCTTGATCTGGCCCGCACCGGTGGCCACGGCCAGGTCCGCCAGGAAGGTGTCCTCGGTCTCGCCGCTGCGGTGGCTGATCACGGCCCGGTAGCCGGCCTTGTGGGCCATGTCCACGGCCCGGAGGGTCTCGGTGACGGTGCCGATCTGGTTCAGCTTGATGAGGATGGCGTTGGCCACCCCCTCCTTGATGCCCTTGGCCAGGATGGCGGGGTTGGTCACGAAGAGGTCGTCGCCCACCAGCTGGGTCTTGGCGCCCATGGCCTCTGTCTGGGCCTTCCAGCCCTTCCAGTCGCCCTCGGCGAAGCCGTCCTCGATGGAGACGATGGGATGCCGGGCCACGAGGCCCTCGTAATAGGCCACCAGCTGGGCGGCGCTCTTGTGCGCGCCATCCAGGGCGTAGCTCTTCCCGGTGTGGAACTCGCTGGCGGCGCAGTCCATGCCCAGGTAGATGTCCTTCCCGGGCTTGAAGCCGGCCTTCTTGATGGCCTCACCGATGAGTTCCAGGGCCTCCTCGTTGGAGCCCAGGTTCGGCGCGAAGCCGCCTTCGTCCCCAACGCCCGTGGCCAGCTTCCGGGCCTTCAGGACCCCCTTCAGGGCGTGGTAGGTCTCGGCCCCCCACCGGAGGGCTTCCCGGAAGGAGGGCGCCCCCACGGGCAGCACCATGAACTCCTGGATGTCCACGTTGTTGTCCGCGTGGGCCCCGCCGTTGAGGATGTTCATCATCGGCACGGGCAGCAGGCGGGCGGTGGCGCCACCCAGGTAGCGGTAGAGGGGCATGCGAGAGGCCTTGGCGGAGGCGTCCGCCAGGGCCATGGAGACGCCCAGGATGGCGTTGGCGCCCAGGCGGCCCTTGTTCTCGGTCCCGTCCAGGTCGCACATCAGCTCATCGAGCTCGGCCTGCTGGAAGGGATCCATGCCCTGCAGGGCACCGGCCAGCTCGACGTTGATGGCGTCCACGGCACCGAGCACCCCCTTGCCGAGGTAGCGCTTCTTGTCGCCGTCCCGGCGCTCGAGGGCCTCGCGGGTCCCGGTGGAGGCGCCCGACGGGACAATGGCCTGACCGGTCGTCCCATCGGAAAGGTGCACTCGGGCCAGCACGGTGGGATTCCCACGGCTGTCGAGCACTTCGAGGGCGGACACGCGGTCGATGATGTTCATGGAGACACCCGGCTCAGAGAGGCGCGCCAGCGCGCCTCTCTGATAGTAGCCAGGTTGCGTGGGCCGGTTGGGCCTACTTCTTCTTGGCGGCCTTCTTGGGGGCGGCCTTCTTCACGACCTTCTTGGCGGCCGGCTTCTTGGCAGCGGCCTTCTTCGGCGCGGCCTTCTTCACGACCTTCTTGGCGGCCGGCTTCTTGGCGGCGGCCTTCTTCGGCGCGGCCTTCTTCACGGCCTTCTTCACGACCTTCTTGGCAGCGGCCTTCTTCGGCGCGGCCTTCTTGGCGGCGGCCTTCTTCGGCGCGGCCTTCTTGGCGGCGGCCTTCTTCGGCGCGGCCTTCTTCACGGCCTTCTTGGCAGCCGGCTTCTTGGCGGCGGCCTTCTTCGGCGCGGCCTTCTTCACGGCCTTCTTGGCGGCCGGCTTCTTGGCGGCGGCCTTCTTCGGCGCGGCCTTCTTGGCGGCGGGCTTCTTGGCGGCAGCCTTCTTCTTGGGGGCGGCCTTCTTCGCCGGCTTCTTGGCGGCGACGGGTTCGGTGGTGGCGACCAGGTTGGTCATTTCAGCCATGGGTGGCTCCTTTACGCCCTTTTGGGCGGGGTTGGAAGGGGTCGTGCGGAAAGACGGCTTCCCCTTAGCATCTTTCGCGCCAGGTTGCGGCGTATCTTTCCGCTGGGTGGATATGCGTTCCTTGGCCGCGGAGGCAGCCGTGGGGGCTAACGCCGCATCAGCGGCAGAGCCGGTCTTGCCCTTGGGCTTCGCGGCTTTTTTCGGGGGCTCCACGCCTGCCAGGATCTGGGCCAGGCGCTTGCCGGGATAGTAGTCATCGAGGAGGGCGTCGCCGATCAACAGGCCATGTACACCCAAAGCTTCCATTTGTTTGATTTGCTCGAGCCGCTGGATGCCGCCCTCGACCATCTTGAGGCAGCTCTTGGGCACCTTCTTGACCAGGGCCACGGCCTTGTCCCAGGAGGCTTCCCAGGTATCCAGGTTCCGTCCCACGGCGCAGATGATGTCGGCCCCAGCTTCCACCGCCCGCTGAAGCTCCAGCTCCGAGGTAACCTCCACCACCACGTCGAGGCCTTTGCTCATGGCGAACTTCAGCAAGGTCTGCAGCCGGTCCTGCGAAAGCAGCGCCGGCATGAGGTAGATCGCGTCAGCGCCGAGAATCTTGCTCTCCTCGACCTGGTATTCCTCGAAGATGAACTCGCGGCGGATCAGGGGCACCTTCACCTGGCTCCGGACCTCGGAGAGGTGCTTGTCCTCGCCGAAGTAGAGGAACTTGTCCGTGGCGATCGAGAGGGCCTTGGCCCCGTTTTCGGCCAGGCTCTTGGCGTGGGTCGAGGCCTTGAAGGACTCCCGGACCTGCCCGCGGCCGGGGTCACCCCCGGCCACCTCACCCAAGATGGTGATTCCAGGCTGGCTGAGCTCTTCCTTCAGGGAGTGGTGCCCCTTGTAAGCATCCTTAACCGCCACGGGGCCCCTCTGCTTCTTGATTTCCACATCCAGGGCCTTGAAGATGGCGACTTTCTTTAGCATTTCCCACTCTCCAAATCTCAGATACCTCGCTGCTGGCCCTATGGGGAAGATGATGGTCCGTTTTTCCTCTGATTCAACATGAAACCAGCGATCTGGATGAGGTCAACAGAGAAATCTAAAAAATCTTCATTTTTTTTGACGCTACCTCCCCTCCAACCACCCATTCGTTTCCGACCTCCGAGACCCCCATTTCGATCCCGCCGCCGCCGATGCGATCGCTCCGACGGAATCGAACGCCCCAATCAAGCAGGGTGATCAATCGCTGCGGATTCGCACCAACCATGCATTCACAGCGTTCATCCGCGCGTCGCCACCTCCGCTTTCCGCATGGCGCACCGTCGAATGTGACACCGGTTGAAAGGGCCGGAGCCGGCCCGTCGGCGCCATGCGCCGACCCCCTGGCCCTGCTACGCTTCAACTCGCGCCTTCCCCCTGGGGCGCCGTGCGAACGGCGGTCCGGACTCCCGCGGGAAGGGCGGAGAGGCCCCCATGACGATCCATGTCGTTGACCACCCGCTCGTCCATCACAAGCTCTCCCTCATCCGCGACCGGAAGACGCCCGGCAGCCTGTTCCGCGCGCTGATTGACGAGGTGGGCCTGATCCTCGCCGTCGAGTCGACGCGTACGCTTCCCACGGAATCGGTGGTCGTCGAGACGCCGCTGGAGCGCACGGGCACCCTCCGGCTCAAGTCCCTCGACCCCGTTCTGGTGCCGGTCCTTCGCGCGGGCCTCGGCCTCCTCCCCGCCTTCCTCCAGCTGCTGCCGACCGCCAAGGTTGGGCACCTCGGCCTCTACCGGGATCACGATTCACTCGTCCCGGTGCCCTACTACCGCAACTTCCCGCCCCTGCTGGAAGCGCGGCCTGTCTTCGTGCTCGATCCCATGCTCGCCACGGGCGGCAGCGCCTCCGAAGCTGTCCGGCAGTTGAAGAGCGCCGGCGCCATCAACCTCACCCTCGTGTCAGTCCTGGCCGCGCCAGAAGGCCTGGAGCGGCTTCACAGCGACCACCCGGACCTCACCATCGTCGTCGGCGCCGTGGACCGCCAGCTCAACGACAAGGGCTACATCCTCCCCGGCCTCGGCGATGCGGGAGACCGGCTGTTCGGCACAGCCTAGGATTCAGGGGCTTCCGACATCCCTTCGCCTCGGAACAGCACATGTTCCCAGGTCTTCCGGATGTCTCCCATCTGGGAGGAGACGACCCGCAGGCGGTGCTCGTCGTCCTGGGCGGCCGCTTCCTGGATTTCCCGCATCCACCAGTCGTACATGCGGGACAGGCTCGCCGCCAGGGCTCCGCCCCCCTCGTGGTTCAGGCAGCGATGGAGCTCCTGAAGGATGGCCAGCACTTTCTTCACGTGGTGATCCCGGGCCATGGACTCGCGGTGGCGGATGGATTCCTCGGCCTTCGCCAGGAACCGTTGCCCGCCTTCCAGCAAAAGGATGACCAGGTGTTCCGGGATCGCAGGCACCTCGGCCGGGGCCGAAGCATCGAGGGGGTTCGCGCCGGGGGTCATCGCGCCCGCCCCCGCCGCACCCTCGCTACGGCCAGGCGACCCGGATCACGACAGCCTTCGGGAAGGTGTTGGAACGACCGCATCATCAGACTCCGCCCCTCTCATCGGCAGCCCCGGGCTGGATCTGAATCGGTGAGGAACGGGCGGACCCCCCGGGCCCCCGTGCCATACTTTTCCGACCATCCGCGGAGGTGCACCATGAAAGGCGTCATGGCTCGGCACGCGCAGGGGACGGGACGATGAGCGCAGACGCCCTCCGGGCGCAGATCCTTGAGCTGGTGGCGGAGTACTACCGGGCCCACTGGCCGGAACGCCCCTTCACCCCGGGAGAGAGCCCCGTGCCCGTGAGCGGGAAGGTCTTCGATGCCCGCGACCTCCAGCACCTGGTGGATGCGGGGCTGGATTTCTGGCTCACGACTGGCCGCTTCGCGAATGCCTTCGAGGCGCGCTTCGCGGACTTCATGGAACAGAAACACTGCCTCCTGGTGAACTCCGGGTCCAGCGCCAACCTGCTGGCCCTGACCGCGCTCACCGCCTCCGAGCTCGGCGACCGGCGCCTGCGGCCCGGCGACGAGGTCATCACCTGCGCCACGGGGTTCCCCACCACGGTCAACCCCATCCTCCAGAACCAGCTGGTGCCGGTCTTCCTCGATGTCCATGTCCCCACCTACAACATGGACGTGAGCCGCCTGGAGGAGGCGGTCGGTCCCCGCACCAAGGCCATCATGGTGGCCCACACCCTGGGCAACCCCTTCGACCTCGACGCCGTGATGACCGTGGCGCGGAAGCACGGCCTGTGGGTGGTGGAGGATTGCTGCGACGCCGTGGGCGCCCGGTACAAGGGCCGGATGGTGGGCACCTTCGGCGACCTCGCCACGACCAGCTTCTACCCCGCCCACCACATCACCATGGGCGAGGGCGGCGCCGTGCTCACCAGCTCCCCGAAACTGAAGAAGCTGGTGGAGAGCTACCGGGACTGGGGCCGGGACTGCTGGTGCGAGCCTGGCCGCGACAACACCTGCGGCAAGCGGTTCGACTGGCAGCTGGGGGGGCTGCCCCACGGCTACGACCATAAGTACACCTACAGCCGCCTCGGGTACAACCTCAAGGCCACCGACATGCAGGCCGCCGTGGGCCTGTCGCAGCTGGACAAGCTGCCCGGGTTCCTGGCATCCCGAAAAGCCAACCACCAGCACCTCCTGGACCGCCTCAAGCCGCTGGAGGACTGGCTTCAGCTCCCGGAAGCCACGTCGGAATCCGAACCGAGCTGGTTCGGGTTTCCGATCACCGTGCGTGATGCGTCACCCGTACGCCGCAACGCGCTGGTCCAGTCGCTGAACGAGGCCCGCATCGGCACCCGCCTCCTGTTCGGGGGGAACCTGCTGCGCCAGCCAGCCTACGCGGGCATCCCCCACCGGAAGGTCGGCGACCTCCACCAGGCGGACCGAGTCATGAACGATACCTTCTGGGTGGGCGTGTTCCCAGGGCTGACGGGCCCCATGCTCGATTACGTGGTCGAAGTCCTCAGGCAGGCGCTGACCAGTCGGCCATGACCTCCTCGATGGCCGAACTCACCTCGGCCTCCAGGAGCGGCCTGGGCGCCTCCTTGGTGAGCAGCACCCGGTCCGCGCACACGATGTCGAGGATCGGCGCGAGGAGGGGCGGGTTCCGCCGGAAGGCCTCCCGCAGGTGCCCTTCTGCGCCCGTGCGACGGAAGGCCCGCTCCCACACGCCTTGAAGAGATGTGAGCGTCTCCTCCGTCCGGCAGGCCAGCACCGGCGCCAGCAGGTGGAAGAGATTCCTTCCCCGGTCCTCGTAGACCTCCCGGAACAGTCGCATGTTTGTCCGGAAGATGGCCCACAGGGTGAGCGGGTGAGGCAGGTCCATCTGGGCCGCGAGGGCCTCTCCGGCGGTGTGCAGGAAGCCCGTGCGGACATTCGAGAGGGCCATGCCTCCCCAGGCCGAGGCCAGCTGCAGGCCGGCGCGTGCGCGGTCATCCAGGGTTCCCGTCCGCTCCAGATCCAGCATGCTGCCCAGGATCGCGGCCATCCCCTCCTGGGCCAGGGCCCGCACCTGCGCCGATCCCTCCTGGGCGCAGAAGTGGGTCTCCCAGAGATGCGTGAAGGCGTCAAAGGCGCCTTGAACCACGAGCCGTTCGGGCATCTCCTGCAAGAAGAACGGATCCAGCAGGGCTGCCGAAGGGCACAAGGTCCAGGACCGGGACACCAGCTTCTTACCCGAGGCGGGATCCGAGAGCAGGTAGTACCGGCTCGTTTCCGAGCCCGTTCCGGCGGTGGTGGGAATCGCCACGAAGGGGCACCCCGTTTCCACGGGCCAGAGGTCCGGCAGGTCGCGCAGGGCGCCGTAGCCGACCTGTCTGAACGCACCGAAGGTCCGATGCGCGAGCAGGGCCTTGGCCAGGTCCAGGGTGCTGCCGCCGCCCAGGGCCAGGAGCTGGTTCCACGCCCGCCCCTCAAGCCCATGGATGGCCTCCTCCGCGGCGGTCGTATAGGGTTCCCCCTGGTTCACCACCTGGAGGGTCCAGGCGCCGACATGCCGGGTCAGGGCCTCCACGAAGGGATGCTCGGCGAAGTGGGCGTCCACCACCAGGACGGTGGGACGGTCCGGGGCCAGCAGGTCGCAGGCGAGCTCCCGCGATCCGAGCCCCGCGTGGAGCCGCGTGGGGGCCCAGAAACGCTGGCGGTCCGGGGTGTTGTAGAGGGTGTTGAAGGACATGCTCAAACCCCTGTCGTGGCGTAGGCGACGATCTCCAGCCCCTCCTCGTCGTGGGTTCGCAGGTGGAACCGATATCCCGGCTGCCAGCGATGCACCAGGAGGGGAAGTTCCCACAGGTCGAAGGGGCGGTGGTAGACGCAGACGGCGAGGTCCGGTGCGGCGCGTCGGATGTGATCCCGGCCCCCTTCCAGAGCCAGGCGCTCACCGCCTTCCAGGTCGAGCTTGATGTACCAGCGGCCCTCGGGCGGCAGCAGCCCATCGAGCGCCACGGTTCTCACGCGGGTGCTGCCGTCCTCGGTCAGCGCGGCCCGGGTGGCGCCCACGGCGTCAAAGGCCGCCTCGCCGTCCCGGTCCGAGAGGGCGGCGGGAATCAGCTCAACCCGGGCGCGAACTTCCGCCGGGAGCGTTTCCCAGTAGGCCTGAAGCTTGGAGAAATTCACCGGATCCGGCTCGATGGCCAGGTAACGGCCGAACCCATCCCCCCGGCAGGCCCGCATCAGCTGGAGGGTGTCGCCATCGTAGGCTCCGCCATCCACGAACAGGCCGCCCGGACGTTCGGGCAGCAGCCCTTCCACGAAGTACTGGTCCTTCGGGGTGGGCGTGGGCAGGCCCGCGAAATCCAGGTTCAGACGCCACCTCAGATGGGAGAGGAAATGGCTTCTGGAGACCTCGTCCGCCCACAGACTGAACCCGGCGCGGATCCGCTCCGCCTGGCTCAGGAGGACGCTCGGACGCTCGAACTGGTAGTGAGGGAGGATGCCCGGGTAGGCCCACAGCACCAGCATGAAGGACAGGATCCTTCGGCAGCCGAGCGCCTCCAGCTGGGCCCGCGTGTCGAGGAACCGATGCCGGGAGGACCAGATGGTGGCGACGAAGGCCGCCCGGTCGCCGTACCTGGCCGCCGCCTCCCGGGGGGAGAGGACCGGGAGGCCCTCGACGACCGTTCCCCATTTGCCTTCGGAGTTGTCCGCAAACGCCAGGACCGGCCTGCCCGCGCTCTGGAGGGCGCGGGCCAGCTTCCGGCCCAGCTGCCCACACCCGAACAGGACCAGCCCCGAGCAGCCTTCCACCTCCTGGTCCAGCGCCGCCCGCTCGCGCCTCTCAGCGGCGGCCGGTGTCTCCTCCAGGAGGAGGTCCAGGCTGCGGGCATCGGCTGCGTTCATGGAAGGACCTTTCGCGTGGATCCAGGGCGGCCCTTGCCGCCCTGGAATCGGCTCGCCGCGCCGACTGACCGGGACGGAGACATCACGGAGTCTCCAGCAGCACCGGGTCGAGGAGATCCACGCGCTCGCGCAGCCAGGCCACCTGCCGGGCGACGCCCGCTTCCAGGTCCGAGGGGCGCCAGGCCGGCATCCTTTCAAGGAACCGGCGGTTGTTCCCGCTGTATTCCGGCCCCTCTCCGGGTTCGCTGATCACCACGGGCAGGTCCTTCCCGAGGGCGCGCAGGACCATCGCGACGATCACGCCGAGGCGCTCCCCCCGCCCGCGGCACAGGTTGTAGGTGCCCTCCCATGCCTCTGACCGGAGCACGCCCTTCACCGCGGCCACCACGTCGTCGACGTGCAGGAAGTCGAAGCGCCGGTCCTGCCTGATCCGGATCGGCTGGTCGAACAGCCCCCGGCAGGCATTGCTTGAAATGAACCGGATCCTCCAGTCCTCGTGCGGCCCGAACACACCGAAGAGCCGGAGGTTGGTGACTCCGGGAAGGGACTCGCCACAGCGGGAAGCGACCAGTTTCGACAGCCCGTAGTCGTCGGATGGAATGTGCCGCCCCGCCTCGTCCTCCTGCATGCCGGCATGCCAATGCTCGCGGGAATACTCCGCGCCGCTGCCGAAATGGATGAACCGACCGAAGGATTTCCGTTCGCGGAGCAGGTTGAAGAACATCCGGAGGTTCCGGTCCAGGGTGAGGGAGGTGTCCTTGGCCGAGACCCGGGTCGCGTTCCAGGTCGCGGCATGGATGACGGCATCGAATTGGCCTTCCCGCAGGAAGGCACACACCGCGCCCTCGTCCAGCAGGTCCAGGTCCGAATGTCCCGGTGCGACCACCGCATGGTCCACCGCCAGGCCCTCCCTGAGGTTTCGCCCGATGAATCCGCTGCCTCCGGTGACCAGGAGCTTCATGGCTCAGACCGGGGGCGTGTCGAGCATGGGCACCATCATTTCGGCGCGCAGGGACTCCCGGTCCAGGTAGGGATACATGTCCTCCATGGGCCGGGTGGCCATCTGGCCGTCCGCCTTCATGTAGCTGGTCACCCGGGGGAGGGTGGGCTGGTCTGGATCGAGCTTCACCACGCAGACCGTGGGGCCCCGCTGGGCCAGAATCTCTGCGATCCGCTCCCGCAGTCCCTCATGGGATTCCAGGTGGGCCGTGGCCAACCCGTAGGCGCGGGCCACGGCAAGGGTGTCGGGCAGGGTGAGGCCGGACGAGGCGTCGCTGGCCACGAGGCGTCCTCCAAAGTAGCTGCGCTGGCTGTTCCGGATGGAGCCGTACCCCTGGTTGTCGAGCACGAAGAAGGTGATGGGGAGGTTCAGGCGGCGGATGACTTCCAGCTCCTGGAGGTTCATGTGGAAGCCCCCATCGCCATCCACGCAGACCGTGCGCTTCCCGCCGGACGCGACGCAGGCGCCCAGGGCCGCCGGAACGCCGAAACCCATGGGCCCGAGGCCCTGGCTGTTGAGCATCCGGAGGCCTTGGCGCACCCGGAGGGCCTGGCAGGTCAGCTCGCTGCTCTGGCCCGAGGAACCCGGCGCCAGCACATCGCCCGCGCCCAGCAGGTCGGAGAGCACCTCGATCAGCACGTAGGCGTTCACATGGCCCTGCTCCTGCCAGTACTCCGGCTTCAGCACGGGATAGCGGGCCTTCCAGTCGGCCACCCGGCCCAGCCATGCGGCGCGGTTCGGCTGGGGGTGGGCGGGCAGCGCCGCCAAGAGCGCCCTGAAGAAGTCACCCGCATCGGCCGCCAGGGAAAGGTCGAGGTCCATCCTCAGCTTCTGGAGTTCCGCCGGATCGATGTCCACCACGAGCTTCCGGGCCCCCCGGGCGAAGAGGTCGTGCATGTAGGCGATCTGGCCGAAGTCCAGGCGGGCGCCCACGGAGAGCAGCCAGTCGCTGTTCTGCTGCGTGAAGTTCGCGCCCCGCTGCCCCGAGGCCCCGGGGCGTCCGGCGAACAGCGGGTGGTCCTCCGGCAGGAAGTCCGCCGCCTTCCAGGTGGTGAGGATCGGGATGCCGGCGGCCTCGGCGAACCGCAGCGCCTCGGGAATCGCCCCGGCGGCCCGCACGCCGTTGCCCAGGAGCAGCACCGGGCGCTCGGCCCGCTGCAGGAGGTCCAGCGCCCGGGAGGCCTCGGCGGAGAGGTCTCGCTTCGAACTGGCCGGCGACGCGTAGCCCCGCAGCGTCCCGGGATCCGGGAGGTCGGCGGCCTGGACGTCCAGGGGGATGTCCAGCCACACGGGGCCCGGGCGTCCGGTGCGGGCGAGATGGATCGCCAGGTCCAGGTGGTAGCGGATGTCGGCGGGGTCCTCCACGGTCACGGCGTACTTGGTGATGGGCTTCACCATGGAGACGATGTCGATCTCCTGGAAGCCCATCTGGCGCAGGCCCGACTCGCGCTTGAGGTCGGCGCGCTTCACCTGGCCGGACAGGAAGAGGCAGGGCGTGGAGTCCAGCCAGGCCCCCGCCACGCCGGTGAGGGCATTGGTGCCTCCGGGTCCGGTGGTGACGAGCCCCGCCCCGAATCCGCGGACCTGGGCGTAGGCGTCCACGGCCACTGCCGTGCCCTGCTCGTGCAGGTTGCAGATGGGCCGGAGCCCCGGATGCCGCCCCAGAGAATCCACCAGGTGCAGGCATCCGCCGCCGGGGAGCAGGAAGACGTCTTCCACGCCCTCGGCTGCGATGCGATCCATGACGTAGTCGGAGAGTTTCATCGATCAGCCGAAGAAGTAGGTCAGCAGGGTCTTCCGTTGCTTGTTCTCCGCGATGGCGGGATCGGTGTAGTAG
>JAFJUR010000090.1 GCA_017859995.1 Holophagaceae bacterium
GCTGGTGGCGGAGGTGCTGAAACGCACCAGTCACATCCAGATCTGGAATCTGGCCGATTAGGCATTGCGGAGGCTGACCATGCTGGACCTGTCCACCCTCAAGGAAGCCGGCATGGCCGTGGCGCTGGGCCTGATGATGGGCCTCGAGCGGGAACGCAGCGGCTTCGAGCGCAGCCTGGAAGGCCGGGAGGAACTCCACCAGCGGCGGGAGTCGGATCGAAGCGAGGGCCAGCAGGGCAGCCTGGGCGCCCGCACCTTCGCCCTGCTGACGCTGCTCGGCTGGATCTCGGTCAAGGTCGGCGGCGAGGGCCTGGCCCTCCCCATCGCCGTCATGGCCTTCGCCGCCCTGCTGATCGGCCTGTTCTACTTCGAGACCAGCTCCACCCAGCGCGGCCTCACCACCGAGATCGCCGCCCTGGCCGCGCCGCTGCTGGGCATGCTGCTCACGCGGGACGCCCTCCTGGCCGTGGCGCTGGCGGTGATCGTCACCCTGCTGCTGCTGTCGAAACCCTGGATCCGCGCCTGGATCCCCAAGCTGCACCGGGAGGACCTGACGTCGACCATGCAGCTGCTCCTGGTCTTCGCCATCCTCCTCCCGCTGCTCCCCGACCGGACGCTGGACCCCTGGCAGGTGCTCTCGCCCCGCAAGGTGGGCTGGATGGTGGCCCTCATCGCGGCGGTGGATTTCCTCGGCTACGCCTTGAATCGGATCCTGGGGCACCGCCGGGGGGCGCTCATGACCGGGCTGGTGGGCGGGCTCGTCAGCTCCACGATGGTGACCGTCACCATGTCGCGGCAGGCCCGGCAGGATCCCTCGCACCAGGGACCCGCGCAGGTGGCGGTGCTGCTGGCCTGCGCGATGATGGCCTGCCGCGTGGCCTTCCTGGCCGGCGTGGTGGGCGGACCGACCGTGGCCCAGCCGCTGCTGCTCCCCATGGCCGCCATGGTGCTGGTGCTCCTGGCCGGCAGCGCCTGGATCTATCGATCGGGTGCCATGGGCCTGGGCGAGACGGAATTGGCCGTGCGCAACCCCTTCCACCTGAAGCGGGCGGCGGCCTGGGGTCTGGCCCTGGCCCTGGTGCTGCTGGCCTCCGCGGCGGCCCGGGCCTGGTTCGGCGACCAGGGCCTCCTGTGGACGGCGGGGCTGTCCGGCCTCGCGGACGTGCATGCCATCACCCTGGCGGTGAGCAGCCAGGTGAACAGCGTGAACCTGCCCGCCGCGACCGCGGTGCTGGCGATGATCATCGCCATCGGCGCGAACACCCTCGCGAAGTCCGCATTCGCCTGGTTTTCCGGCGGCCGCGCCTTCGGCCGCCGCCTGACCGGGCTGCTCGGGGCCTCCCTGGTCGCGGCGCTGCTGACGGCTTGGATCCAGCGCTGAGGGGCTACTTGCCCCGGTTGCTCATGCGCGTGTGGGCGACCCCGCTCTTGCCCTGCGGCTTGGTCGAGGCGCGGACCGCGGGTTTGGGACCCGCGTTCGCCCTGGGCTTGGCGGCAGTGGCGGAGGAGGCGGGCTTGTCCGCGGCCTGGACGGACTTCAGGAGGTCGGCGGGGACGAGCGGTTTGGTCATGGGGAACTCCTGGTCACCAGTCTACTCGCAGGGTGAGCGGGGCGCGCAGGTCAATGCCGGCCGCGGGGCAGGACACATCCGCCGCCGCGATGTGACAGCGTTCATGGGAGCCAAGACCGGGCGCGGCTAAGCTGGACGGGGACCGGCGTGCACCACGCCTTCCGGGGGATGGTGGGGTCATGGGCGCAATGAGCTGGAATCGAACCATCGAGGACGCCCAGCGGGCGTTCGAGGGTTGGAAGGGCGCCTCAAGGCTGGCGCGGCGGCGGCTCCTGGACCTGTGGCTGGAGCAGCTGGTCCTGGTTCGCGAGAACCTGGCCCTGGCGGTCACCCGGGAGACGGGCAAACCCATCACCCTGGCCCGCGGAGAAGTGAGCCGGGCCGAGGCCACCCTTCGCGCCACGATGGAGGCCCTGGCCACCTTCGGCGAAGAGGCCATTCCCTACGACCTGATGGCCGGCGCCGAGGGCTGTCGGGCGGTGCTGCGCCAGTTCCCCCTGGGGCCGGTCCTGGCCATCACGCCCTTCAATTTCCCCGTGAACCTCGCGGTGCACAAGCTGGCCCCGGCCCTCGGCGCGGGTTGCAGCGTGCTCTGGAAGCCCTGCCCCCAGGCGCCCGGAACCTCCTGGCTGCTCTGGGAGAGCTTCGAGGCGGCGCGCACCGCCGCCGGCGCGCCGGACCGTCTGCTGCAGCTGACGCCAGCCGAACCCGCCGACGCTGAGCGCCTGGCCCGGGATTCCCGCGTCGCCGCCGTGAGCTTCACAGGCTCGGAGCGGGTGGGGCGGCACCTTGAGCAGGTGCTCGCGGGCAAGCGCCTGCTGCTGGAACTGGGCGGCAATGGCGCAGTGGTGATCGATGCGGGTGTGGACCCCGTCGCCGTCGCCCGCCAGATCGCCCCGGCGGCGGTGGCCGGGGCGGGGCAGAGCTGCTCCAAGGCCCAGCGCATCTACGTACACCGGCAACTATGGGAGGCTTTCCGCGCCGCCTTCGTCCAGGCGGTCACCGCGCTGCCGGTGGGCGATCCCATGGATCCCGCCACGGTGGTGGGACCCGTCATCGACGAGGCCGCCGCCATCCGGGTGGACGAGGCCCTGGATCAGGCCGTCGCGGCCGGCGCCGAGGTGCTGCTCCGCGGCCGCCGCCAGGGCGCGCTGCTGCCTCCGGCCATTCTCGCGGGGGTGCCCGAGACGGATCCGCTCCAGTGCGAAGAGGCCTTCGCGCCCGTCACCATCCTGAGCGTGGTCGATTCCTTCGAAGCGGGCCTCGAGCTCGCCGCGGCCACGCGCTTCGGACTCCGGGCCAGCGCCTACAGCCGGGACCAGCGGCACCTGCGGCTCGCCGAATCCACCTTGCGCGCGGGCGGCGTGTTGCTGAACCTGCCGCCCACCTTCCGCCTGGACGCGGCGCCCTTCGGCGGCGTGCGGGCCAGCGGCAACGGGTTCGAGGGACCCCGATGGGCGATGGAGGGCTTCACCGAAGGCCGCCTCATCGTCGAAGGCCCAGCCCTGTAAGATCCGAGGAGGAGACGCGACCATGCCCCTGACCATGCCCTTCAAAGCCGGCGACCTGGTGGTGCTCGTGCTCCAGACGCCCCGGGAGCGCATCTGGGGCCGCATCCTCGGGCTGGACGCGGCGGGCATCGCCCTGCGCGGCGTGGACCTCCGGCCCTGGGAGGAGATCCTCACCCTGGTCCGCACCGATCAGGTCGACCAGGTGGCCCTGAGTACCCGCTTCCTGCCCATGCACCGGGTGGAGGCCATGTACCTCGACGAGCCGAGTTCCGGCACGCCGAGCCTCGCCGAGGCCTTCCTGGAGCGCACGGGCCAGGATCCGCACGCCTTCCTTGCCGACCCGCTCCCGCCCAACCTCGCCGCCCGATTCCGGAGGAACCCATGACCCATGCCAACCACACCCGCTGGATGGAGCGCTTCCGCGCCCGCGCCAAGGAGCTGCAGCGCCACATCGTGCTGCCGGAGGGCCGGGATGACCGCACCCTGCAGGCCGCCCAGCTGCTGTTGGACCAGGGCCTCTGCCGCCTGACCCTGCTGGGGGATCCGGCCGACATGCAGTCGCGCGGTGCGGCGCTGGGCCTGTCCCTGAAGGGCGCGGCGATGGTGGATCCCGCCACCAGCGACCTGCTGTCTGAACTGGCCGGCGCCTACTACGAGCGCCGCAAGGCCAAGGGCATCACAGAGGCCCAGGCTCTCGAAGCCGTGCACAACCCGCTCTGGTTCGGTTCCATGCTGGTGCAGGCGGGCCACTGCGACGGCATGGTGGCCGGCGCCCTGAACACCACCGCCGAGACCGTGCGGGCCTGCCTTCAGGCCATCGGCGCCGCGAAGGGCATCAAGACCGTCTCCAGCTTCTTCATGATGATCCACCCCGACGCGGCCTTCGGCGAGCAGGGCGCCATGATCTTCGCCGACTGTGCCGTGGTGCCCGATCCCACGCCTGAGCAGCTGGCCGACATCGCCATCGCTTCGGCCGAGAACGCCCGCCGGGTGATGGGCGTGGAGCCCCGCGTGGCGCTGCTCAGCTTCTCCACCCGCGGCTCCGCCGAACACCCCTGCGTGGACAAGGTCCGCGCCGCCCTGGCCATCCTGAAGGAGAAGGCGCCGGATCTCGCCGTGGACGGTGAGCTGCAGGCGGATGCCGCCCTGGTGGCCTCCGTGGGCCAGCGCAAAGCGCCGGGTTCCGCGGTGGCGGGAAAGGCCAACGTGCTGGTCTTCCCCAACCTGGATGCCGGCAACATCTCGTACAAGATCACGGAACGCCTGGGCGGCGCCGTGGCGCTGGGCCCGCTGCTCCAGGGCCTGGCCCGGCCGGCCAATGACCTGAGCCGCGGCTGCAGCGCCCAGGACATCGCGGATGTGGCGGTGCTCACGGCCCTCCAGTGAAACGGCTGGCCTTCTTCATCTCCGGCACCGGCGGCAACGCCCTGAACCTGCTCCGCGCCTGCCGCGAGGGCCGGGTTCCGGGCCTGCCGGTGCTGGGGATCGCTTCCTCAGCCAAGGCCGGGGGCATCCCTCGGCTGGAAGCCGAAGGGCTGTCCACGGTCGTGGTGGCTCGGAAGGACTTTGAATCCGACGAGGCCTTCTCCGAGGCCTGCTACCGGGCCGCGGAGAAAGCCGGAGCCGAGGTCATCTGCCTCTGCGGCTGGCTGAAGCGGCTCACGGTGCCGATCCGCTGGGAGGGACGCATCCTCAACATCCATCCGGGCCTGCTGCCGCAGTACGGCGGGCCCGGCATGTACGGCATGCATGTGCACCGGGCGGTGCTGGCCGCCGGCGAGACGCAGTCCGGGGCCACCGTGCACCTGGTGGACGCCGAGTACGACCACGGGCGCATCCTGGGCCAGACCCGCGTCCCCGTGCTGGCCGGCGACACGCCGGAAGCGCTGCAGCAGCGGGTCTATGCCGCGGAGATGGAGGTCTACCCGAGGGTCCTGGCGGCATACCTCGCCGAACCGGCCTAGACTGGTGCCATGATCCCCCTCCTCACCGCCGACGAGATGCGGGCCGCGGAGCACCAGGCCATCGAAGGCTGGGGTGTTCCCTCGCTCATCCTCCAGGAGCACGCGGCCCTGGGGGCCCTGGGCCTGCTTCCCCCAGGCGAGCCGCTCTGCGTGCTGGCGGGCCCCGGCAACAACGGCGGCGACGCCCTGGCCCTGGCCCGGCTCGCCCGGCTGCAAGGCCGGGAGGTCGCGGTGTGGACCCCCTTCGCCCAGCTCGAGTGGCGGGGGGACGCCGCCTTCCAGGCCCGGCTCTGGAAGGGCCTCGGCGGGGAGATCCACACGGGGCCCGATCCGATGGAGCTCATGCGGACCTGGCGGGGCTGGGTGGTCGACGGGTTGTTCGGTCTGGGCACCACCCGCGCCCTGGACGGCCCGGCGGCCGAATGGGTGCGCGCCCTCAATGCCAGCGGCCTGCCAGTGCTGGCCCTGGACCTGCCCTCGGGGCTGGACCCGAGCCTGGCGGAAGTGCCGGGCGAGGCCGTGCGCGCCACGCGCACCGCCTGTTTCGGCGCGCGCAAGGTCTGCCATGGCCTGCTGCCCGCCCGGGAATGCTGCGGCGAGGTCACCGTGGTGCCCATTCCCCTCGACCGGGCGCCCGGCGCCCGGATGCACCTGCTCGAACGGCCCACCCTCCCGCCCCGCGCCTGGAACGCCCACAAGGGCAGCTTCGGCCACGTGGCCATCCGGGCGGGCAGCCTGGGCATGAGCGGCGCCGCGGTGCTCGCGGCCCTGGGTGCCCTGCGGGTGGGGGCGGGCCTGGTGACCGTGCTTGCGGAGCCAGATGTCCGCGCCGAGATCGCCGCCCAGGTGCCCGAGGCCATGGTGCAGCCCTGGCGGGGCGTTGTGCCTGCCGAGGCCGACGTGTTGCTCGTGGGGCCCGGGGGCATCGCCCAGGTGCCGGAGTGGGAGGGTCCGCTGGTGGTGGATGCCTCCGCCCTGAAGGAGGGCGAAGGGAAGCGCTGGATGGAGCGGCCCGGCACGGCCATCACCCCGCATCCCGGCGAGTTCGCCCGGCTCTTCCGGCTGTCCCGTCCCCTCTTGATGGACGAGCGGTTGGCCCAGGCCCGGCAGGTGGCGACGGGCAAGCCGGGCGTGCTCATCCTGAAGGGCGCCCAGAGCGTCATCGCCGGCGGGGCCCTGGACGACCTCTGGATCAACCCCACCGGCCATCCGGGCCTGGCCACGGGCGGCAGCGGCGACCTGCTGGCCGGCATGGTCGCGGGCTTCCGGGCCCAGGGCCTGCCCATGCGCGAGGCGGCCGCCGCCGCGGCCTGGTTCCACGGCGCCGCCGCAGACCGCCTGCCGGGAGCGGGCCTGCTGCCACGGGACCTCGCGGACCTGTTGCCGGAGCTGCTGCGTGGCTGAGCGGCACCTCCCGGACGACCTCGCCACCGAGGCCCTGGGCGAGACCCTGGCCCGCCTCACGCCGCCGGGGGGGACCTGGCTGCTCCGCGGGGAGCTCGGCGCGGGCAAGACCACCTGGACCCGCGGCTTCGTGCGGGGCCTCGGGGGGGAGCCCGAGGACGTGGCCTCGCCCACCTATGCGGTGCTGCACCGCTACGACCTTCCGGAAGGCCGCCTCTTCCACCTCGACCTCTACCGGACGGGCCCCGAGGGGGCCTGGTCCCTGGGCCTGGAGGATCAGATCACGCCCTCGGACCGCCTGGTGGTGGAGTGGGCGGGGGGGACGGCGGGTCCCTGGCCGTCCGCGTGGGTGGCGGAACTCCGCCTGCGGACCGACGGCGAGGGCCGACAGGCGGATTGGACAATTCCTGACCAACCCTGAGGCCGATCCTGGGGCATGGACCTGTCCCTGATCCTCTCCTTCCTGGCCTGTGTCTTCGCGCTGGCGGCGGCCCTGCGACGGCGCCCGGCGGACCCGGCCCCCTTCGAGGCCCTGCGACGCCAGGCGGAGGAGCTGGCCTCGCGGAGCCGCGCCGAGACCCAGGCGACCCTGGTCTCGCTCATCCAGCCGCTGACGGGGGAGTTGGGCCAGCTGCGGGCGGCCCAGGCGGAGAAGCTGTCGGAGGGGTTCCACCGGCTGGCCACGGCCACCCAGGACGCCCTGCGCCAGGCCCGCGCCGAGCAGGCCGCCCAGCAGGAGCAGCTCCGGCAGCAGGTGCAGCAGCGCCTCGAGGCGATGCAGGCCTCCAATGAGGGCCGGCTCGAGCAGATCCGTCGCACGGTGGACGAGCAGCTGCACCAGGCCCTGGAGCAGCGGCTGGGCGAGAGCTTCAACCTGGTGGCCCAGCGGCTTGAACAGGTGCAGAAGGGCCTCGGCGAGATGCAGGGCCTGGCCCAGGACGTGGGTGGTCTCAAGCGCGCCCTCACCAACGTGAAGACCCGGGGCGTGCTCGGCGAGGCCCAGCTGGGTGCGCTGCTGGAACAGTTCCTGTCGGCGGGGCAGTATGCCGCCAACGTGAAGATCCGGCCCCGGGCTGCCGACCTCGTCGAATACGCGGTGAAGCTGCCCGGCGGCGAGGAGGGCAGCACTGTCTGGCTGCCCATCGACGCCAAGTTCCCCCTGGAGGACTACCAGCGGCTCATGGAGGCCTGCGAGGTGGGGGACCTGGCCGCCGTGGAGGCCGCGGGGCGGGCGCTGGAGACCCGGCTGCTGTCCCAGGCCCGGGACATCCGCGACAAGTACATCGCGCCGCCCCACAGCACGGATTTCGCGCTGCTCTTCCTGCCCTTCGAGGGCCTCTACGCCGAGGCCCTGCGCCGGCCGGGCCTGCTGGAGCGCATCCAGCGCGAATGCAAGGTCACGTTCGTGGGGCCCACCACCCTTACGGCGTTTCTCAACAGCCTGCAGGTGGGTTTCAAGACCCTGGCCATCAGCAAGCAGAGCGGGGACGTCTGGAAGCTGCTGGGCCATGTCAAGACCGAGTTCGGAAAATTCGGCGAGGCCCTGTCCTCGGTGCAGCGGAAGCTGGACGAGGCCAGCACCCGGCTGGGAGACGTCTCCAAGCGGAAGGAACTCATGGAGAAGCGTCTCGCGGACGTCGAGGCCCTGCCCGTGGAGGCGGCGCGGGCGACGCTCGCCGTTCCGATTCTGGAGGAATAATTCGCTTCACAATCTGGGAGATTGCCTTAGGATTCGGGCAACCCCAGGGGGTTCGATGCTGAAGGGACGGGACCGTCACGGCAGCGGCGAGGTGATCGCCGTGGACCGCAACTACGTCCCCATGCAGGAAGTGAGCCGCCGCCGCGCCCTCTGCGCCGTGGTGTCGGGCCGCGCCCACGTGCTCAATCCGGCCACCTTCGAACGCCACGGCGATCTGGCGGGCCGGCTCGAGCTGATCATCTTCCCGCACGCCCAGGCCTGCAGCGATTCCAAGCTGCTGCTCGGCCGCCTGGAGCGCCGCGTCCTGCGCCGCGACCAGTTCCTCTGCCAGTACGAGGGCTGCCAGCGGAAGGCCACGACGGTGGACCACGTGGTGCCCCTCTGCCAGGGCGGCTCCACCACCTGGCAGAACCTGGTGGGCTGCTGCCTCTCCTGCAACCAGGCCAAGGGCGGGCGGACGCCGGACCAGGCGGGCATGGTGCTTAAGCGCCAGCCCAAGGGCCCCAAGGCCCACCTCTTCGAGCGCTTCGAGGAACTGCTCAAGCGGGCGAGCGCGGCCTGATCGCCTGGGTCTTGAGGTGCAGCTCGGCCCATTCGCGGGCTGGATCGCTGCGGCGGGTGATGCCGCCCCCGGTCCAGTACGTGAGGCGTTCTCCCGCGAGCTGCGCGGTGCGGATGGGCAGGGCGAGATCCAGGTCGCCCGTCGGCGAGATCCAGCCCAGGGCCCCGCAGTAGAAGCCGCGGGGGGCGGCCTCCGCCTCAGACAGGTGGCGGCAGACCGCGTGCTTGGGGGCTCCCGTGACGCTGCCGCCGGGGAGCACGGCCCGCAGCAGCTCCGCCAGCCCCAGGCCCGGTCGCGCCGTCGCCTCCACCGTGCTGACCAGGTGTTGGACCGTGGGGTAGGCCTCTACGGTCAAAGGGCGCAGCACCTGGACGGAGCCGGTCCGGGACACGCGGCCGAGGTCATTGCGCACCAGGTCGAGGATCATCGTGTGCTCGGCGCGTTCCTTCGGGTCCGCCGCCAGGGCCACCGCCGCGGCCCGGTCCTTTGCCGGGTCTCCCGTGAGGGGCGCGCTCCCCTTGATGGGCTGGGACCAGATCCGGTCCCCCCGGCGGGCCAGGAGGCGCTCCATGCTGAGGCTGATGAGGCGGAGCCCGCCGAGATCCAGCAGTGCACCGAAAGGTGGGCGAGCCTGCTGGAAGGCGGCCTGGGCGAAGGCCGCGGGATCGCCGGAAAGCCGGCCTTCGAAGGGCACGCAGAGGTTCGCGACGTAGAAGCCCCCTTCGAGGATGCGGGTCTGGACCTGCTCCACGGCCGTCCGGTGCTGGCCTTCATTCCAGAGCGGCGCGAGGTCGAGGATGGCCGAAGAAGGCACTTCCATGGGCGCCAGGCGCGCCCGCCAGGCGCCGGGGTCGGGCGGGGTCCCGCCCCAGGACCAGAGCTCCGCGTGCCCCTCCCGGACATGGAGGGCCTCGGCGACAGGGGCCCAGTGCTGGCCCAGGGTGCCCGCTGCGAGGGGTTTGCGAGGCAGGCCCGCCTCGTCGCAAGCGAGTTCGTACGTGGCCGCGCCGATCCAGGGGCCAGCCTGTCGGGCGAGGGCCGCCGCGAGCGCCTCCCAGGGGCTCCCTTCCACGGGCGCGCCGAGCCACTCCGTGACCCAGGCCGATCCGTTCCAGCGGGAGCTCAGGCCGGGGCCCGGCAGGCCAATCAGGCCCTCGCCGGTGTCTCCGCCCTGCAGCCAGGGGGCGCCCTGGGCCAGCAGGGCCTGCGCACAGGCGGGCCAGGGCCCGGGAAGCTGGAAGGGCAGGCGGCGCCTGGGGTGGAGATCCATGGGGGACATCATCCCATTGGAATTCGGAACTGGCTCCATTGACTAGTGTTGAAAAAGTGGATGCTAACAAATTGTATTTCCATGACAAATAATGAACGGAAAATGCTCTTTTCTTTTTTCAGGGTTGGCACTAGGCTCTTTGGCCAGGAGGAACTTCCATGCCTTCAGTGGATATCAGTTCTCAGCCCGGTAAAGACTTTGCGGGGGATGCCCTTATCGTTCCGGTCTTTTCGGGTCGCGAACGCCATCGTCTGCCCCTCGCCATCAGCAAGGTCGCCCGGCAGGTGATGGATGAGGAGGATTTCAAGGCCGACTATCTTGAAGTTGTGCCGCTCCATCATCCCAATGGCGTGAAGGAGAGCCGATGGATGGTGCTCGTGGGCCTCGGCGACGAGGAGAAGGTGTCGCTCAACAAGATCCGCAAGGCCGTGGGCACCGCCGCGCGCTTCTGCCTGAAGAAGAAGTGGAAGAAGATCGGCGTGCTCTCGCCCTCCACCTCCACCCTCGACCATGACGCCGTGCAGGTGGCGGTGACCGAGGGCGCCCTGCTTGCCAACTACGATTTCGTGCACTTCAAGGGCGGCAAGCCCGAGGCCAAGCAGTTCGCCTCCATCGAGATCTTCACCAACGGCGACGACACCCGCAAGGCGCGGCGCAAGCTGCCGATGATCGAGGCCGGCGTGGCCGCCTGCCACCGTGTGCGGGATCTGGCCAACACCCCCGCCGGTGATCTCTATCCTGAGGTTTTCGCCGAAACCGCCGCGAAGCTGGCGAAACAGCACAAGCTGCACTGCGAGGTGCTCGACGTGCCGGCGCTCGAGAAGGGCGG
>JAFJUR010000091.1 GCA_017859995.1 Holophagaceae bacterium
CCACTACACGGCTTTCCTCTACGAGAACGGCACCTTTGTGGACGACCTGCTGGTCTACCGCGAGGGCGAGGAGGAGTTCCTGCTGGTGGTGAATGCGGGCAACTCCGACAAGGACTTCGCCTGGGTGCAGAAGCACGCCCCGGCCTTCGACTGCACGGTGGTGAATGAAAGCCCCGTCACGGGCCAGATCGCGCTCCAGGGGCCCCTCGCGGTCCAGATCCTCCAGCCCCTCACGAAGACCCCGCTGGATCCCATCGGCTACTACTTCTTCACCCACGGAGAAGTGGCCGGAGTCAAGTGCCTCATCAGCCGCACGGGCTACACCGGCGAGGACGGCTTCGAGCTCTACTGCGCCGCCGTCGACACCGAGCGGCTGTGGAACGCGGTCATGGCCGCCGGCAGGCCCCAAGGGTTGCTCCCTGCGGGCCTGGGCTGCCGCAACACGCTCCGCCTCGAGTGCAAGATGGCCCTCTACGGCCACGAGATCGACGACACCATCCACGCGCTGGAAGCCGGCCTCGGCTGGATCGTGAAGCTGGACAAGGGACCCTTCATCGGCCGCGACGCCCTCCTGGCCGCCTGGGCTTCAAGACCCTGGAGAAGCGCGACATCGCCCGGGACCACATGCCCGTGGTGCAGGACGGCAAGCAGGTCGGCTTCGTCACCAGCGCCGCGCCTTCGCCCACCTGTGGCATCAACCTGGGCCTGGCCTACGTCCCCACCGAGCAGGCCAAGCTGGGCGGCCGCATCCAGATCGAGATCCGCGGCCGAGCCGTGGATGCCGAGATCATCCCCACGCCCTTCTACAAGCGCCAGAAGTAGATCCAGACCTCGCCATCAACCCCGCACCACCCTGGAGGATCCATGTTCCCTGCCGACCTGAAGTACACCAAGGACCACGAGTGGCTGAAGCCCGCCGGCGACGGCACCGCCCTGGTGGGCATCACGAACTACGCCCAGGATGCCCTGGGTGACGTGGTGTTCGTGGACCTTCCGGAGGTCGGCGCCACCTTCGGGCAGGGCGAGGAATTCGGCACGGTGGAATCCGTGAAGACGGTTTCGGAGCTGAACATGCCCGCCGCGGGCGAGGTGCTGGAGATCAACAGCGCCCTGGCCGATCATCCGGAGGCCGTGAACGAGGATCCCTACGCCAAGGGCTGGATGGTGAAGATCAAGGTGACGGGCGACCTGTCCGGCCTCTTGGACGCCAAGGCCTACGAGGCCCTGGTGAGCGCGGAAAGCCACTAGGCGCGTGTCCGTCCAGGTCCTGGCCGCCCTGCTCTGGGGGATGGCGCCGGCACAGACGCCGGCGCCATCCCCTCAAGTCCATCTGGCCGTGGCCCCGGCCCGCGCCCCGGAATCCGACGCGGCCCGCATCCTGCGCCTCCGGGCGCTGGTGGAGGCCGCCGAGAAGGCCCAGGAGGCCGATGACGACGAGGCAGCGGCCCTGCGCTCCGACGAGGCCGATGTCCTCACCGCGGACTGGTCGCCGGACTTGCTCCGGCAGCCTGAGGTGCAGTCCCTGCTGCAGCGGCTGAAGGAGGTGCAGGATCAGCTGGCCGCGGGCGGACCCGCCGAGGCGGAACCCGAACCGGGGCTCAAGGCCCAGGAGGAGGTGGTCTCCATCTCAGGCGAGGAGCTGCGGCTCGAACTGGAGCGGGTGCGGTCGGCGGAGCAGGGCGCCACCTACGACTACCCCATCGACCTCAACGACAAGGTGCTCACCTGGGTGAGCCTCTTCAGCACCACCAAGCGCGGCTTCATGGAGAACGCCCTGGGCCGCGCCTCGATGTACATGCCCATGATCCGGCAGGTCTTCGCGGAAGAGGGCGTGCCCTCGGACCTGGCCTACCTGGCGGTCATCGAGTCCGGCTTCCGGAACGAGGCCAAGAGCCGCGCCAAGGCCGTGGGCATGTGGCAGTTCATCCGTTCCACCGGCCGCATCTACGGGCTGACGGCCAACGCCTGGGTGGAGGAGCGCCGCGACCCCGTGAAGGCCACCCGGGCCGCCGCGCGGTACCTCAAGCGGCTCTACGAGATCAGCGGCGACTGGTACCTGGCCGCCTCCAGCTACAACGCGGGGCCCCTCACCCTCGACCGCGCCATCCAGAACCTCGGAACCCGCAATTTCTGGGATCTGGCCCGCTCCCGGTGGCTGCGCACGGAAACCAAGAACTACGTCCCGGAGCTCTGCGCCGCCATCCTGGTGGGCCGGAACCCCGAGCGCTACGGCCTGCGCATCGCCCCGCTCACGCCCTACGCCTACGAGACCGTCACCGTCTCCAGCATGACCAGCCTCACGGTGCTGGCCCGCTGCGCGGGTACCGACGCGGCGACCCTGAAGGCCCTGAATCCCGAGCTGCTGCGCGGTTCCACGCCGCCGGGGAGCTACGCGCTGCGCGTGCCGCCGGGCAAGGCCCTGGACTGCCTCCGTCAGCTGGCCGGCATGCCCGCGGGCAAGCGGCTCGACTTCAAGAGCTACACGGTGAAGAAGGGCGACACCCTCGCCAAGGTGGCGCGGCGCTTCAAGCTGGATCCGGAGGATCTGCTTTCCGCCAACGACCTGACGGCCAAGCAGTTCAAGGTGGGACGCCGCCTGCTGGTGCCGCCGCCGCCCGCCACTGGCGCGGACGACCGTGACCTCACCGGCGGCGCGCGACGGGTGGCCCTTGGCGACCGCCCGCTGGCCCCGCTGCCCGCGCTGCCGGGCGACCTGGGCACGGCGACCGAGGATGCCCAGAAGTCGGCCCTGCCGCCCGTGCCCGCGGCCGTGCAGGCGCCCGTCCCGACCAGCACTCAGCCTGTACCCCAACCGGTGATGACCCAGCCCGCCGGGCCGGAAGGCCCGGCAGTGGTTTCCGAGCCGTCCAGGCCCGCGCTTGCCAAGGCCGCCCCGGCCGTCGTCCGCGCCAAGGCGGGGGACACGCTGGCGAAGCTCTCCCGCGCCCACGGCGTGTCCCTCGGCGAGCTGATCCGGCTTAATCCCGAGGCCGCCCGGGCGCTGCATCCCGGCGACGAGGTGCGGCTTCCCGGCGGATCCGCGCCTGCGGGGCGGGCTGTCGGACCCATGCCTTTCCACCGGGTGCAGAAGGGCGAAACGCTCGCCTCCGTCGCCCGGAAATACGACCTGGACATCAAGGATCTCAAGGCCTGGAACCGGCTCAAGGGCGACCGCATCCAGGTGGGGCAGAAACTCCGACTGACCGCCAGGTGATCAGTGCTTGCAGGAGCGCAGAAGGGGTGCAATACTAGGTCTTCCCGATTGGGGCCATAGCTCAGCTGGGAGAGCGCTTGCATGGCATGCAAGAGGTCGTCGGTTCGATCCCGATTGGCTCCACCAAAACAGAAGGCCACCGCAAGGTGGCCTTCTTGCTGAGTCCTGAAAGCCGCCTCCCATGCTCGCTTCCCTCAACCACGTGGACTTGCGCTTCGGCCCCCAGGAGGTGCTGAAGGACGTGACCTGGGCCATCCAGGAGGGCGAGTGCTGGGGCGTCATCGGCCGCAACGGCGCAGGCAAGAGCACGGTCTTCAAGCTGCTGCTGGGCCAGCTGGAGGCCGATGCAGGCACGGTGGTGCGGCCTACGAAGGAACGCGGCATCCGCATGGGGCACTACGCCCAGGATCTTGTTCCGGAAACGGAAGGCAGCGTGCTGGAGGAGGCGCTGGCGGCCTTCGGCGATGTGGAGCGGCTGCAGCACGAGATGCGCGAGCTCGAGCACCACATGGGCGAGGCGGGCCAGGACCTCGATGAGGTGATGGCCCGCTATCAGAAGGTGACCGAGGCGTTCGAGCACCTCGACGGCTTCACCATCCGCGCCCGGGCCGAGAGCATCCTGCAGTCCCTCGGCTTCAGCGCCGCCGATTTCGAGCGCCCCGTGGGGACCCTATCCGGCGGCCAGAAGAGCCGCGTGATGCTGGCCAAGGCCATCCTCCAAGGCCAGGACCTGCTGCTGCTGGACGAACCCACCAACCACCTGGACCTGCCCAGCCTGCGCTGGCTCGAGGGGTTCATCCAGGACACCGATGCCACCGTGGCGATCATCAGCCACGACCGGTACTTCCTCGACAAGATCGCCACCGAGATCCTGGAGCTGGACCTGGGCCGGTCGCGGAGCTACGAAGGCAACTACTCCGAGTTCATGGAGAAGAAAGAACAGGAGCTCGAGCTGCAGGAGCGCCACTTCGAGCAGCAGCAGGCCTACATCAAGAAGCAGGAGGAGTACATCCGCCGCAACATCGCGGGCCAGAACACCAAGCAGGCCCGCGGACGGCGCACGCACCTCTCCAAGCTCGACCGCATCCAGAAGCCTCTGCGTGACCGCCGCAAGGTGAAGTTCACCTTCCCCGAGACCCAGCGCAGCGGCGACGTGGCCCTGGTGCTGGAGAACGCCGCCGTGGGCTGGGGCGGCAAGCCGCTCTACGCGCCGCTGGAGCAGTTGCAGATCAAGCGCGGCCAGAAGATGGGCATCGTGGGACTCAACGGCACCGGCAAGTCCACCCTGCTGAAGGCCATCTCCGAGGAGATTCCCTTCATCGCGGGCCAGGCGCGCCTGGGCAGCCAGGTGAAGCTGGGCTACTTCGACCAGCACCACCGGAACCTGGATCCGCGGAACACGGTGTTCCAACAGATCCACGCGGTGACCCCGCAGGCGATGAAGCAGGACATCCTGGGCTTCCTGGCCAAGTTCCAGTTCCGAGGCGATGAGGTGGACAAGCCCGTCACGGCGCTTTCCGGCGGCGAGCGGGCGCGGCTCAGCATCGCCACGCTCATCCGCAACGGCGTGAACCTGCTGCTGCTGGACGAACCCACCAACCACATGGACATCCCCAGCATGGAAGCCATGGAGGACACGATCCTCAGCTTCACGGGGGCCGTCATCGTGGTGACCCACGACCGCTACCTGCTGGGCCGCGTGGCCGACTCGCTGCTGCGCATCCACGAGGGCCGGGCCGAGTTCCGGGAAGGCGGCTACGAGGATCACCAGGCCTGGGTGGATCTGGACCTGGGCCAGGAGGAGGAAGCCGGTTCCGGCGAGGCGCCGAAGGCCGCCGCGGCGTCCGCCCCGAAGGCGATTCCCGCCCTGAAAGCTGCACCCGTGCCTAAGCCGGTGGTTCCTGCGAAGCCTGTGGCCGTCGACAAGGACAAGCAGCGGACGGTGAAGCGCTTCGAGAAGCAGGTGGCCGAGGCCGAGGCCCGGGTGGGCGAGCTGGAGGCGAAGCTCGCCAACCTGCAAAAGGAGATGGCCGACATGGACCCCTCCGACTGGCAGGCCTTCAACGCCCAGCTGGATGCGCAGAAGGCCCTGGAGGCCGACCTGGCCTACGCCATGAGCGACTGGGAAGCCGCCCAGGGCGCCCTGGAAGACGCCCAGCGTTGAGGTTGGTCCCCCTCAGGCCGCCGTGGCTGGCCTCCGCCGCCAGGCCCGGATCAGCCAGGCGGCCACGAGCGCGTTGAAGATCAGCCCGAAGAGGGCTTCGCCGTTGAAGATGCGCACCTGGCCGCCGAAGAAGCTGGGCCGGCCCAGGTAGACATCGCCCAGCAGGACGGGGTTCCACAGGTTCCAGCTGAGGTGGAGCACCGCGCAGGGCCAGATCGAGCGGCTCCACAGGTAGAAGGCCGCGAAGGGCACCGCCGAGGCGGCGATGGAGAGGAGGAAGACCGTGTTCAGGACCGGGTGTCCCTTCTGGGTGCTGGAGAAGACGATGGGCAGGTGGAAGCTGGCCCACACCGGCACCGTCAGGGCCGCGGCCATGAGTGGACGACTTGCCCACCGGCGCACCAGGTAGCCACGCCAGCCCGTCTCTTCACCGAGCTCGCCCGGAAAGATGCCGTGGAGGAGCAAGGTGGGGATGAAGAGCAGGGCGCGGAATCCGTGGTGCAGCCAGGCCAAGGATCTTGGCAACGCCGCCTTCAACCGATCGGGCCAGTGGCTTTGGTAGGCGAGGGCCACCAGCAGCCAGGGCAGCAGCAGGATGATCCACTTCACGGCCAGCAGGCCCAGCGCGGCGATTCCCCGCGCCGATGGCCCGCCGAACAGGCGATAGCTGTAGGCTTCGGGCTGCAGGCGGATGAAGTCCGGCGTGCCTGACACGGCGCGCCAACCGTAGGCCAGACCCAGGCAGAAGAGGATCATGAGCCAGGGATAGACCATGGCCAGCAGCCAGGGGCGCCATCCGGTGAAGGCGAGCCCCATGGCCCGGGGCGTTTCCCGCCGGAAGGCCCAGGCGCAGCCGAGGGCCACGAAGGCCGGAACGCACATGAGCAGACGGATGAGGATGATCCGGCGCTCATCCATCAGCCACCACGCGCCCACGGCCCAGCTGAGCGGCAGGGCCAGGGCGATGAACCAGACGGTCTCCTTGCGGGTGGGCATGCAGGCTCCGGATGAGGTTCGGAGCAGACTACGGCCAAACCGATCCGGAGCGGAACCGCAGAAGGGGCGAGGGCCCCGGTTCCGGGGGTCAGGCCCAGCGCATCTCGGCGGTGAAGTGGCGCAGATACTTGCTCTGCTTCTCGATCTTCACCCCTCGGATGCTCCCCGCCTGGGCCTTCACCTCGGCGATGACCTCGGCGGCGAAGTCGAAGTGGCTCTGGGTGTACATGCGGCGGGGGAAGGCCAGGCGCACCAGCTCCATGCTGTGGTAGGTCTCAGTGCCGTCGTCCAGGCGCTTGCCGAACATGACGGACCCGATCTCCACGCCGCGGATGCCGCCTTCCAGGTAGAGGGCGTTGCAGAGGGCCCAGGCCGGGTAGTGCTCCACGGGCATGTCCGGCAGCACGGTCTTGGCGTCGATGTAGACGGCGTGACCGCCCGTGGGCTTCACGAAGCCGACGCCGGCGGCCTCCAGCTTCTCGCCCAGGTATTCGGCGGTGCGCAGGCGGTAGCGGAGGTAGTCCTCCTCCATGCCCTCCTCCAGGCCCACGGCCAGGGCTTCCAGGTCGCGCCCAGCCAGGCCGCCGTAGGTGGGGAAGCCCTCGGTGAGGATGAGCATGTTGCGGACCGCGTCCAGCCACTCGTCGGAACGCAGCATGATGAAGCCGCCGATGTTGACCATGCCGTCCTTCTTGGCGCTCATGGTGCAGCCGTCGGCGTAGCTGAACATCTCCTGGCAGATGGCCTTGATGGGCGTGTTCTGGTAGCCGTCCTCGCGGAGCTTGATGAACATGGCGTTCTCGGCGAAGCGGCAGACGTCCATGATGAAGGGCTTGTTGTATTTCTTCAGGAGGGCGGCGTAGGCGCGGATGTTGGCCATGGAGACGGGCTGGCCGCCGCCGGTGTTGTTGGTCACCGTGATCATGCCGAAGGGGATGCGGTGGCCTTCCTTCTGGAGCGTCGCTTCGACTCGCGCGAGGTCGATGTTGCCCTTGAAGGGGTGGATGAGGCTGGGCTGGAGCCCCTCGGGGATGACCAGGTCCACGGCCTCGACGCCGTTGAACTCGAGGTTGGCCCGGGTGGTGTCGAAGTGGCAGTTGTTGGGCACCAGGTCGCCCTGCTTGCACACGGCCGTGAACAGCACCTTCTCGGCGGCCCGGCCCTGGTGGGTGGGGATGAAGTGGGCCATGCCCGTGATGCCCTTGAGGACGGCCTCGAGGCGGAAGAAGCTGCGCGCCCCGGCATAGCTCTCGTCGCCCACCATGATGGCGCCCCACTGGGCGGAGCTCATGGCTCCGGTGCCGGAATCCGTCAGCCAGTCCAGCAGCACGTCCTCGGCCCGCAGCTTGAACACGTTCAGCTTCGCGGCTTCCAGCAGCTCCATCCGCTCCTGGGCGCTGGTCATGCGGATGGGCTCGACGGACTTGATGCGGAAGGGCTCGATCATGGTGCGGGGCATGGCGGCTCCAGGCGAAAAGACCAGAGTACCGAAGGCCGGGGGAATCGGCATCACAAGGGGCCCAGAGCCATGGGACCGGAGAAGGGGACTGGCGGCGCGGACCGCCCCAGGCGATCCTGGAGCGTTCGGAGTGAACATGAGTCTTCTGCTGGCCGTGGACGTGGGGAACACCAATGTGGTGCTGGGGATCTTCGACCTCTCCAAAGGTCCGGACTCGCCCCTGGTCTGCTCCTGGCGCCTGGCCACCAGCCGCGAGCGCACCGTGGACGAGTACGGCCTCTCGGTGCTGGCCCTCATGCGCCACCAGGGCATCGAGGCCAGCCAGATCAAGCACGTGGCCATCTCCTGCGTGGTGCCGCCCCTGCACCCGGTGCTCATGAGCCTCGCCAAGGCCTTCTTTGGCGTGGAGGCCTTCTACGTCGAGCCCGGCGTGAAGACCGGCGTGAAGGTGCTCATCGACAACCCGGCGGAGCTGGGCGCCGACCGCCTGGTCAACGCCGTGGCGGGCATCGAGAAGTTCGGCGCGCCGCTCATCGTGGTGGATTTCGGCACTGCCACCACCTTCGACGTGGTCAACGCCAAGAAGGAATACCTGGGCGGCCTCATCTGCCCCGGCCTGAAGATCAGCGCCGATGCCCTGTTCCAGCGGGCCAGCCGCCTGCCCAGGGTGGAGATCGCCGAGCCCGAGCGCCTCGTGGGCCGCAACACGGTGCAGGCCATGCAGTCGGGCATCTTCTACGGCTACGTGGGCATGGTGGACGGCATCCTCGACCGCCTGCTGGAGGAGTGCCCGGAGGCCAAGGTGGCCGCCACGGGGGGGCTGGGCCGCGTGATCGCGCCCCACACCAAGCACATCAAGCACATCGCCCCCGACCTCACCCTGGACGGCCTTCGCATCCTCTGGTTCCGCAACCAGGGCGGGCGGAAGTAGCGGATGGCCCTTCCGCTCATCCGGTTGGCCACGGTGGACTCCACCCAGGCCTTCCTGCGGCGGAACCCGCACCTCTTCCCCTGCGCCGTGCTGGCGGATCAGCAGACCGAGGGCCGGGGACGCCAGGGTAGCCGCTGGGAGAGCGCCCCGGGGGCCGGCCTGTGGCTCTCGGCCGCGCTTCCGGCGCCGTCAGGCCTTGCCCCAGGCGTGGTGCTGCAGCGCGCCATGCTCGCCGCCGCCCGGGTGCTGGACCCGGAGGCCCGGGCCCTGGGCCTGAAGTGGCCCAATGATCTGGTGGCCTGGCGGGAGGGCCGCCTGGTGAAGCTGGGGGGCATCCTGGGCGAGCAGGCTGGCGGGCGCCTCATCTTGGGCCTCGGGGTCAACCTGACCGAGGCCCCGGACCTGCCGGACCGCGCCATTCCTCCGGCGAGCCTGAGGGACCTGGGGTTGGCCTCCATCTCGCCCACCAATCTGTCCGTTCATATCACAAGCCATTGGATAGATTTAGGGGATGAATTTCAACCTCTTTTCAGGTGGCCCGCCGCCGGCGCGGCCCTGCAATGGGGGGAGGGGCAGGGCACCTGCCTGGGATGGGAGCCTGACGGCCGGTTGAAGGTCGCCACCGCCGGAGGGATTCGGCGCCTCAGCGTGGGAGATGTCTCGGGGCTGGGCTAGGCAGGTCTCGGACATGCCGGCCTACCCGAAGCGCTGAGGCCGTTCGAGTCGAAGGGCGAAACGACCACCACCAAGGCACCAAGAACTGCAAAGGCGTTTCTGTTGCTTTTTCTTGGTGCCTTGGTGGTGAACCCTGGCTTTTTGGGCGCTCGCGAGGCCGCGCCCCTAGAGGCCCCCGGTGAGCGCGGACCCTGTGGGGGAGGCTGACCTCGCCCCGGGGCCAAATGGTGCCTTGAGCATTGATGCTAAAGAGAGCACTGTTTGATTGTTTTTTGAAACCATCAACCAGAAAGGGATGCGCCATGAGCCAGACTGCCCAGGACTCGACCCCCCTTTCTCCGCGCTGGCGCCAGGCGGTCGTCCTCGTGATGATCTTCGGCTTCAGCCTGCTGATCTGGATCACGGCCAAGACCTATACCGGCGCGCCGCCGATCCCCGCCCGGGTGGTCGGAGCCACCGGACAGATGCTCTTCACGGGGGAAGAGATCAGGGATGGCCAGGAAGTCTTCTTGAAATACGGCCTCATGGAGCACGGAACCCTCTGGGGGCATGGGGCTTACCTGGGGCCCGACTACACCGCCGAATACCTGCATCGCCTGGCCGAGATCGGGCGGGACACGCTGGCCCGGGCGCGATACGGCCTGGCCTTCCAGGATCTGAGTGAAGGCCAGGCGCTCGAGATCGGGGCCCTGCTGAAAAGCCAGATCAAGCAGAACCGCTACGATCCCGGGACGGACACCCTCCGGTTTACCGAAGTCGAGACCGCTTCCTACCGCCTCCAGGTGGAGGAATGGCGGACCTATTTTTCCGGCAGCAAGGCCGCGGTGGGACTGCCCGCGAACTTCATCCAGGACGAGCGGGAGCTGACCCGCCTCACCGCCTACTTCGCCTGGGCCACCTGGGCCACCGTGGCGCCCCGTCCGGGGAAGGACTACTCCTACACCAACAACTGGCCCTATGAGCCCCTGGTGGGCAATGGCCCCACCGCCTCGACCTACCTGTGGAGCGCCCTGAGCCTCATCACCCTGCTGGGGGGCCTGGGCCTGATCCTCTTCATCTTCGGGAAGTTCAACTACCTGGGCTGGGGTGGCGCCGCGGGCTGGAAGCACGCCGAGGAGGGCCGGCTCCATGCCTGGACCCTCACGCCCAGCCAGAAGGCCGTGGCCTTCTTCTTCGCCGTGGTGGCGGTGCTCTTCCTGGGGCAGGCCGCCCTCGGCGGCGTCCTCGCGCACTATCGCGTCGAGCCGGACGGGTTCTACGGCTTCGACCTGGCCCGGCTGCTGCCCTACAACCTGGCGCGGACCTGGCACCTGCAGCTGGCGATCTTCTGGATCGCCACGGCCTGGGTCGGCGGCGGGCTCTTCCTGGCGCCCCTGGTGGGCGGTTCGGAACCCCGGGGGCAGAGGACCGGCGTGCTGGTCCTGCTTGGCGCTTTGGCCATCGTCGTCTTCGGCAGCCTGTTCGGCGAAATGGCCGGAATCAACAACATGCTGGGCGGCCTGTGGTTCTGGCTGGGGCATCAGGGGAGCGAGTATCTCGACCTGGGCCGCTTCTGGCAGCTGTTGCTGGCGGCCGGGCTCATCTTCTGGCTCTTCCTCATGTTCCGGGCCCTGCGCCCGGCCATGAAGGGCGGCGCGCAGGGCGAGCTGCCCTCGCTCTTCTTCTACGCGGCCATCGCCATCCCGCTCTTCTATGTTCCGGCCCTGTTCTACGGGCCGCGCACCAACTTCGCGGTCATCGACAACTGGCGCTTCTGGATCATCCACCTCTGGGTGGAGGGCTTCTTCGAGCTC
>JAFJUR010000092.1 GCA_017859995.1 Holophagaceae bacterium
CGGCGCCCTCGAGGAGCTGGAATTCCTCACCAAGTGCACCCGCTGCGACAAGTGCGTGAGGGCCTGCCCGGAGAACGCCATCCTCAAGGCCCCGCCCACCGCCGGGTTGGCCATGAAGACGCCCTACCTGGATCCCCGGAGCGTCCCCTGCTTCCT
Organism: Holophagaceae bacterium; assembly: GCA_017859995.1. Lineage (GTDB taxonomy): Bacteria > Acidobacteriota > Holophagae > Holophagales > Holophagaceae > Geothrix. The sequence continues at coordinate 157 of JAFJUR010000092.1, forward strand.
CTGCACCACCTTGCCCTGCATCGCCGAGTGCGACGACGAGGCCCTGGTCTGGCCCCGGCTTACGCTGGCCGACGGGACGGTACTGGAGGGTCCGAAGGCGGTGCGCATGGGCACGGCCCGCATCAAGCCCAGCCTCTGCGTCACCTGGAGCACCGACGATCGGGAGGCCCGGGCCTGCCAGGTCTGCGTGGACCGCTGCCCCTACCCGGACGAGGCCATCCGAATCACGGCCCCCGCCGAGGGTCGCACCGTGGGCCACCCCGAGGTGGTGGCCGAGGCGTGCACGGGCTGCGGCCTCTGCGTGTTCGCCTGTCCGGCCGAGCCGGGCGCCATCGCCGTGGAGCCGCGCCGCGACTAGGGCCTCAGGCGATGCTGATGCCATCCATTTCGGACACCTCGTGGGCGTTGAAGCTGGAGCGCACCAGGGGGCCGGCGTAGACGGTGGCGAAGCCGAAAGCCTTGGCCTTGGCGCCGAGCGCGGCGAACTCCTCGGGGGGCACGTAGCGCTTCACGGGCAGCTGGTGGCGGGTGGGGCGCAGATACTGGCCCAGGGTGAGGATGTCCACGCCGTTGGCGGCCAGGGCCTCGAAGGTGGTCAGGAGCTCGGCCTCGGTCTCGCCCAGGCCCAGCATGAGCCCGCTCTTGGTGCGGAAGGCGGGGCCGAAGAGGGCGGTGCCCAGGGTCTTGGCATGGGCCAGCACCTTGAGGCTGCGCTCGAAGCGGCCTGCGGGGCGCACCTCGGCATAGAGGCTCGGCACGGTCTCGGTGTTGTGGTTGAACACCGCGGGCCCCGCGGCCACCACCCGGGCCACCGCCTCGAGGTCGCCCAGGAAATCGGGGACCAGCACCTCCACGCCCACCTGGGGGTTGCGGAGGCGGATGGCTCGCACGGTCTCGGCGAAGTGGGCCGCGCCGCCATCCGCCAGGTCGTCCCGGTTCACGGAGGTGAGCACTGCGAAGCGCAGGTTGAGGGCGGCCACCCGCTCGGCGGTCTCCTGGGGTTCGCGGGGATCCAGGGCCCGGGGCTTGCCGCTCTGGATGCTGCAGAACCCGCAGGCCCTCGTGCAGACCTCGCCCATGAGCAGGAAGGTGGCGGTGCCGTGGGTGAAGCAGTGGGTGCGGTTGGGGCAGCGGGCCTCTTCGCAGACCGTGTGCAGGTGCGAGTCCCGCAGGCCCTTCTTCATGCCGTGCAGGTCCGCGAGCTTCACCCGCTCCTTGGTGATCCACTCGGGGAGGCGCGGGTGGCCCTCCAGCACTTCACGACCGACGCGCTTTGAAAATCGGGCCATTCCAGCTCCTGATCTTCCAGTTTCCCGTAGGCCGGGGGGGACAGGCCAGAAATCCTTCCGGCAAGGCGCGGCCGGCCTCTACCATGCAGGCATGTCCAAGCCTCTCGCCAGGCTGCTCCGAAGAGAACAGGTCGCCTTCCTGGGCCGGGACCGCCGGGGCTGGGGAGAGCACCTGGACCGGGCCCGGGCCTTCCTGGGCGAAGGGCTGCAGGCGGCGGACCCGGATCGCCCCGTGCTGATCCTCGGCGCCGGGCCGGGCCTCGAGGTGCCCTGGGCCCTGGCCCCGCCGGACACCACGGGCTGGGATGCGGATCCCTGGAGCCGGGCCTGGACCGTCCTGCGGCACCGCCGCTGGCCTCCGTGGGTCTTCGCGGATCTGACTGGCGGGCTGGCGGACCTGGAGGCCACCGCGCGCCGGGCCGTGGCCGAGCCCTGGTCGGGGCGCCGCCGCGACCCGGAGGCCGCCGCCCGGCGCCTGGCGGGCCTGATCCCCGGCCTGAAGCCGGAGCCGACGGCGCTGCGCGCGTGGATCGCGGAGCACCGGCCGGGCGCCATCCTCTCGGCGAACGTCATGGGGCAGTTCGGGGTGGTGGCCGAGCGGCTCGTGGAAGCCGTGTTCGGCCACCCGCCCTGGGAAACTGACCTCGAGCGGCCGGACCCGTTGGCCGAGGCCCTGGAAGCCTGGCTCCAACGGGCGATATCGGCATACCTGCTGGCGCTGGCCGACAGCGGCGCCGACCTCTGGTTGTTACATGATCGATCAGTCGTGTTTGACGACGGGCCCTTGGTGTTGGGGGCCTGGACGGACGATTGGACCCGTCAGCTCGGCGGGGCGGGGGCCCTGGAGGCGGCGGATGCGCTGGCGGGCGTGGCCGTGCCGTCCCTGCTGGCGGGACGGGGCGGGCGCGTGACCCGGGCGGAGCGTTGGCTCTGGCCCGTGGCACCCAATCAGTGCCACCTGGTCGAGGCGCTGGCCCTGCGCCGGTTGGGGCCAGATTTGTGAATTCGCTGTGGCGACCGTCAACCCTTGCCCCCACGATCCGCAGCAACGGCCATAATGGGATCCTTTGGAGTGTGCAAGGTATGGCGTGGTTGAGTTGGGCACTGGCGGCAATGGTTCTGATGGGATTCGCAAATCTGGGCATGAAGGCGGCCAGCCTGAAGGGTCTCTCTCCCGCGCCCACGCTGCTCTGGGTGGTGGCCGGCGAGCTGCCCCTGGCGCTGGCCTACTGGTTCTGGCGGGGCCGGCCGGAGAGCCCTGCGGGCGGCATGACCTGGGCGCTGGTGGCGGGCCTGTTCACGGCCGCCGCGCTGATCCTCGTGAACGAGAGCTTCTTCCGTGGCGCAAAGGCGGCCGTGGGCATCGGCATCATGAATGCCAACTTCATCGTGGTTGCCCTCCTGGCCTTCCTGCTGTTCCAGGAGCGGCTCCAGCCCTCCAAGCTGGTGGGCCTCGCCGCGACCCTCTCCGGGCTATGGTTGATGGCCCGATGAACCAGGACTGCTGACCCATGGCCAATTTCCGACGACTCCTGCTGGGCCGGCGCCTCGCCAGCGAAGAGATCCACGAAGCGCGGATCAGCAATCCCATCGCGCTCGCGGTCTTCAGTTCCGACGCGCTCTCCTCGGTCGCCTACGCCACGGGCGAAATCATGGCCGCCTTGGCGCCGTACATGGCCCTGGCCACCTTCGGCCCCGCGGTTATCAGCCAGTCCTGGCCCGTGGCCGTGGGCATCGTCCTGCTGCTGGTCATTCTCACCGTGAGCTACCGCCAGACGATCTTCGCCTATCCCAGCGGGGGCGGCGCCTACATCGTGGCGAAGGAGAATCTCGGCGAGCTGCCCGCCCAGATCGCAGGGGCCTCCCTGCTGGTGGACTACGTGCTGACTGTGGCCGTGAGCGTGTCCGCCGGCGTCACCGCCATCACCAGCGCCTTCCCGGCCCTGGACGCCCACCGGGTGTTCCTGGGCGTGGCTGTCATCGCGTTCGTGGGGCTCATGAACCTCCGCGGCGTCAAGGAGAGCGGGGCCGTCTTCGCGCTTCCAACCTACGGGTTCGTGGTGTCGATGTTCGTCATCATCGGCCTGGGCTTCTGGCGCTATTTCACGGGCAGCATGCAGGCCGCGGTCCACCATGAGATCGTCCCGCCGCCCTTTCCGGGCTGGATCGCGATCTGGGTCTTCATGAAGGCCTACGCCGCCGGATGCACGGCGCTCACGGGCGTGGAGGCCATCTCGAACGGGGTGTCGGCCTTCCGCGAACCCACCGCGCGCAACGCCTCCAACACCATGGTGTCCATGGTGCTCATGCTGGGGGCCATGTTCCTGGGCATCACGTGGCTGGCCAACCACATGGGTGTGACCTATACGGGCGGGGCGGAATCGCTGCTGTCCATGCTCAGCCGCCGCATCCTCGGGGATGGTCCGGGCCTGCCCCACGTGGCCTACCTGGCCGTTCAGACCTTCACCATGCTGATCCTGCTGCTGGCGGCCAACACCGCCTACGCGGATTTCCCGCGGCTCGGGGCGATGATGGCGCGGGACGGCTTCCTGCCACGCCAGTTCGCCAGCCAGGGCGATCGGCTTGTCTTCTCCAACGGCATTTTTATCCTGTCGTTCCTGTCGGCGGTCCTGGTGTGGATCTTCAACGCCAAGGAGCACCACCTGCTGCCGCTTTATGCCCTGGGCGTCTTCCTGGGCTTCACCCTGTCACAGACCGGCATGGTGCGGCACTGGCTGAAGGAGCGGGGCCGGCACTGGGGCATCAAGGCCGTCATCAACGGCACGGGCGCCATCACCACACTGGTGGTGATGATCGTGATCACCACGACGAAGTTCACGCATGGCGCCTGGGTGGTGGTGCTGGTGCTGCCCATCATGGTGTTCGGCTTCTACAACATCCATCGCCACTACATCCGCGTGAAATCCATCCTGGCGGGCAGCCGGGCGGACTTCATCAGCCCCCGCAAGAACCGCGTGGTGGTGCTGGTCTCGGGCATCCACTCCGGGGTGGTGCAGGCCCTCAACTACGCCAAGGTCATCGCCGACCACGGCGAAGTGGAGGCCCTCACGGTGGACTTCCCCGATGAGCACGGCCGGGACAGCGCGGCCCTGGAGCGCCTGCGCTCCGACTGGCCGCGCTACTGCGAGGGCATTCCGCTGCGGTCATTGCGAAGCCCCTACCGGAAGATTGTCGAGCCCATCGTGGACGAGCTGGACCGCATGCGCCGCGTGGAGCCGGAATACACCATCACAGTGATCCTGCCGGAGTTCGTGACGGGGCACTGGTGGGCGAACATCCTGCACAACCAGACGGCCTGGCGCATCAAGGGCACCCTGCTCATGAAGCCCAAGACCGTGGTGATCTCCATCCCCTACCACCTCGAGCCGATCCTCGAATAGGGCGGTCGCCGCTCAGCGAAGGCGGGGCAGGGGACGCGCCAGCAGCTCCTGGCCGCTGAGCAGCTCGGCCAGGGTCTGGTGCCGGGGGCTCAGCACCATGCAGAGGAAGCTCAGGGGGAAGCAGACCACCGAGAGCAGGTGGGTCAAGGAGAAGGCGATGCGCCGGTCCGGGCTGTTCTCGGGCAGGGTGACGCCGAACAGGCCCATCAGGGGCGACTGGCCCGTGAGCACCAGGGGCGCCATGAAGAGGATCCAGGACACCGCGAAGAGGTAGGGCAGCACCAGGGGCCAGGCACCTGTGAACAGGCGCGCCGGGGAGATTCCGAGGCTCCAGGCAGGCAGCAGCAGCGCCAGGCCCTGCACCAGGATCAACAGCCCCGCTTCGCTGGCCTCGACCTTCACCAGAGGCCAGAAGCTGGCGACGGGCTCCTGGCCCTCGAGGGCGGGAAGGGCGGTGCGGGCAGGGTCGATGGGGGGCAGGGTGCCGGGGGCCTCTGGACGCGCCAGTTCCGCGGGGTCCACGTCCACCGCCACGGGCGCCACGCGGCCCAGGGCTGGGGCGGTCAGGGCCCGGGGTGGCGCCTCGAAGGAAACCTGGGCCAGGGCGGAAGCCTGGAAGAGCATGGGCCGCCCCAGCCGGGGCGGGGCCAGGGCCAGGCCGCATTCGGGGCATTCCGCCGCGAGGGGCGATAGGCGGGTCTGGCAGCTGGGGCAGGTGCGCCGGGTGGGCGAGGACATGCCCCAACTATCGCCCGGGCCGGAGGAGGCGACCAGGGGGGAATGCGGCCCTGAACGCGGCGGGGACCCGGTCGCCCGGGTCCCCGCCTGGTCGAGATCACTGGCCTTAGTTGACGTTGATGGCCTTGAAGGCGTTCACCACCGCGGTGTATTCCGCAGAGCCCGCGGGGTAGCCGAGGGCCACGGCGGCGTTCAGGCAGGCGGTCTTGGCGCCGGCGTAGTTGGTGCTCGACGTCATGTAGGCCGTGAGGGCCTTGTAGACGATGTGAGCGGCCTTGTCGTTGCCGATGCCCGTCATCCCGCCGGGCAGGTACGAGCTGTAGAAGTTGCTCGTGCTCACGTTGCTGGCGCCCTGGCTGAGGAAGTAGAAGCAGCGGTTCATGGGGCCCGAGCTGTAGTGCACGTCGAGGCGCTTCAGGCTGGAGGACCAGGCGTTGGGGCTGCTGCCGTCCAGGCTGGGCTTGTACATGTAGCGGAGGGGTTTGTTGAAGGAAGGCGTGGCCAGCTGCTCGCCGATGGTCCAGTTGCCGCCGGTGGTGGGGATGGTGCTGCCCGTGGAGCCCCGGTAGAACTCGGCCATGGTGCCGAAAATATCGGACATGGATTCGTTCAGGCCGCCGGATTCCGCGCGGTAGGTGAGGTTGGCGGTGCGCGACGTCACGCCGTGGGTCATCTCGTGGCCAGCCACGTCCATGGAGGTGAGCGTCTGGAAGGAGCTGCCGTCGCCGTAGGTCATGCAGAAGCAGGTATCCGACCAGAAGGCGTTGTCGTAGCTGTTGCTGTAGTGCACGCGGCTGTAGGTGGCGGAGCCGGCGCCATCGATGCCGTTGCGGCCGAAGACGTTCTTGTACATGTCCCAGGTGGTCTGCACGCCGAAGTGCGCATCCACCGCGGCGGTCTGGCCGTTGGCGGCGGTGGTGGAGGAGCCCTCCACATAGTTGGCGCTGTCGCCCCAGGTGTTGTCGGCATCGGTGTAGAGGGTGCCGGTGCCGGAGGTGGCGTGGTTCAGGTTGTAGGTCTTCACGCCGCCGCCGCGGGTGGTGTCGTAGAGCTCGAAGCCGCTGGCGGCGCTGTTGGTGTTCAGCACGACGGTGCCGCTGTACTGGCTCAGGCCCGTGCCGTTGGCGCCGGCGGTGTGGAGGGTGCTCCAGGTTTCGAGGATCGCGCCGGAGTGGGCGTCCACCAGGAAATCGGTGTGGCGGGTCTCGTCCACGCCGTTCTCAAGCTCGGTGTGGATGTGATAGGCCAGGGCGGGCTGGGAGAAGCTGCGGGTGCCCTTGGGGGTCTGGATCTCGCGGGTCACGGTGGCCACCACCAGCTCGACGCCGGGGGTGTGAGCGTACGCGCCCTTGGGAGCGAGGTACTGATGGGCGGAAGCCAGAGCCTCGGCGGGTGCCAGGGAGGGCGAGACATTGAGGTTGAGGCCCCGGACCAGCGCATCGGTGCGGCCGTGCACGGCGCCGCCCAGCATGTGGACGATGGCCTGGCCCTCGAAGACGCGAACGCCCTTGTAGAGCTGGTCCATGCGCACGTGGGATTCGCCGGTGGCCTCGTCGAACACGCTCTTGGCGCGGAAGCCGTGGTCACGGTCGAGGCCCAGCTGGTAGACGCGGGCGTCCAGGTGCTGGCGGGCCGTGTCGGCCAGGGGGGAATCGGGCTGACGGGCGCTGAGGGCGGGCGCCAGCAGGATCGCGGCGGCGGCGAGGCGCAGGGCGAGGCGGGAAGGCATAGAGACCTCCAGGGGAGCCGGAGCTCCGGGGTGAAATGGGATTGGAAAGATGTAGAGCGGGATTGACCAATCCTAGAATTTCTATTCGAAGGACCCCCTGTTAAGAGTTGTTAATTTGCCTGAGAATCATTTCCAATTGGGTTCGTCCAGGCCCTTGATGGCAGGATGAAGGGTTGTCCTGCGCAGGAGTTCCATGTCGCAAGCCGTGCCAGCCATCGAACGCCCCGCGCCGCCTCCCGTCTTCCGGTGGCTGGTGCTCGTCGTCATCAGCCTCGCCATGTTCGGCAACTACTACGTCTATGACGCCATCAGCCCGCTGGCGGACGTGCTGCAGAAGCAGCTGGGCTTCACGGATGCCAACATCGGCCTGCTCCAGGGCATCTACAGCGTTCCGAACGTCATCATGGTGCTGCTGGGCGGCATCCTCATCGACCGCATCGGGGTCAAGCGGGCCACCTTCATCTTCGGGGTGCTCTGCTTCCTCGGCTCCCTCATCACCGTCCTGAGCCCGAAACTCTGGGTCATGGCCTCGGGCCGGCTGGTCTTCGGTCTCGGCGCCGAGAGCCTCATTGTGGCGGTCACGGCGGCCGTGGCTCAGTGGTTCCGGGGCAAGGAGCTGAGCTTCGCCTTCGGGATCAACCTGCTCATCGCCCGCCTGGGCTCCTTTGCCGCCCTGAACAGCCCCACCTGGGCGCGGGGCGCCTTCGGCTCCTGGCGGACCCCCCTCCTCATCGCCACGGTCTTCGGCGCCATGTGCGTGATTGCCGCCGGCATCTACTGGCTCATGGAGAACAGCGCCGCCCGGAAGTACGCGCTCGGTTCCCAGGGCGGCACCGACAAGGTGATCTGGAGCGACCTGCTGAAGTTCAGCCCCACCTACTGGTACGTGGTGGCGCTCTGCATCACCTTCTACAGCGGCATCTTCCCCTTCCAGACTTTCGCCGTGAAGTTCTTTCAGGAGGCCCACGGCGTCACCCGCGAGACCGGCGGCTTCCTGTCCTCCATGCTCACCCTCTTCGCCATGATCGGCACGCCGCTCTTCGGCCTGCTGGTGGATCGCGTGGGCAAGCGGGCCCTCTTCATGATGGTCGGCAGCCTGCTGCTCATTCCCGTCTACCTGCTCATGGCCTACACCCACGTGAGCCTCTACCTGCCCATGGCCATGATGGGCATCGCCTTCAGCCTCATCCCGGCAGTCATGTGGCCATCCGTGGCCTACCTGGTGCCTGAAGAAAAACTGGGCACGGCCTATGGCCTGATGACGCTCATCCAGAACGTGGGGCTGGCGGGCTTCAACTTCCTCATCGGCTGGGCCAACGACTTCGCGGGCGCCAGCGCAGGGCATCCGACGGGCTACCGCCTCGGCATGTGGATTTTCAGCAGCCTGGGCTTCTTCGGGTTCTTCTTCGCCTACCTGCTGCGTCGCGCCGAGACCGGCCCCGACGCCAAGGGCCTCGAGACGATCACCACCGCGAACCAGCCCGCCTGAAGCGCTACACTTCCTGCACCCATCCGGAGGCAGCATGACCCGCTGGCAGAGGATCCTGGCGCACCTGGCCTCTGGCCTGGTAGGCCTTGCCCTCCTGCTGCCGGTCGCCTGCGGGCCCGAGCCGGCGGCCCCGCCCGTCCAGGCCCAGGTCCAGGCCGCGCCCCAGGACCCCATCCCGGTCCATGCCCGGGAGACCCTCAGCTACATCCGGAAGCACGGGTACGCCCCGCCAGGCTTTGTGGGCGGCCGGGTCTTCGGCAACTACGAAGGACAGCTGCCGCGCTACGACGCCCGGCGCAAGCGCATCGAGTACCGGGAGTGGGACGTGCGGGCCCGGGCCGAGGGCCGAAACCGGGGCGCCGAGCGGCTGGTCACCGGCAGCGACGGGCGGGCCTGGTACACCGCTGACCACTATCGAACGTTCATCGAGGCGAAGTGATGGGCTTCCCGGCCGGGCCAGGGCAACCGCTGATGCTTCCCTGGCGGGGCACGGCGGACGATCTGGTGGACCTGGCTGTCGGGCAGGGGCCCCTGTGGTGGCTGCGAGGCTCCCGCATGCGGACGCGTCAGGGCCTCATGGACGAATGGGCGGCCGCCGCCCAGTTCCCGCCGCACTTCGGGGGCACCTGGGACGCCCTGCGCGATGCCCTCGCCGACCTGCCGGAAGGCGGCACCTTCCTCGTGCTGGAAGCCGACCAGGTCCTGAGCGAGGCGCCCCCCGGCGACGGCCTGACCTGGCTGGCGGTCCTCCGCGCGGTGGCGGAGGATCTGGCGCCCCGCGCGTTCCGGCTCATCCTCCAGGCCGAGCCGGCCCAGTACGACACCCTGGTCCAGGGCCTGAAGTCGATGGAGAAGGCCCTCGGCTAGTGTCTGGCCCGGTACGCGGCCAGCCCTTTGAGCGCCTCGCCGCGGACCTTGGCCTGGAACCAGGGCATCCAACCAAGCAGGAGGCCCGCGACGCCGAAGGCCTGCCGGGCCCAGGTCCAGAAGCTGAAGCGGTCGCGGTGGCGGCGGATGAGGCCCCCCTCCATGGTGAGGTCGGCGGTGATCCGGTTGAGCACGGGGCGCCCTGTCCGGGAGAAGGTGTAGCGGGCCTCCCAGTGGACGGTCACCTCGGGCCCGGCCTCCGAGGTCACGCGGTGGGTGACGGCCAGGTCGGTGGCCCGGCCCAGGAGCATGGCCCACATGGCGCAGGCCCCCTCCCTGTCCAGAGGGCCGAAGGCGGGATCCTCGAAGGTGGCTTCTGGGTGGTAGCAGGCGGCCATGGCTGCGGCATCGCCTCGGGCGAAGGCCTCGTAGAAGCGGGTGGCCACCTCCGCGGCGGCCATCAGAACTGGTTCCGGAAGGCCTCGAAGGCGCTGCGCAGCGCCGTGAGCTCTTCCCGCAGAGAGGCCACCTCGGCCTCCAGCTGCTCGACGCGGTCCGCGCGACCCGGGCGGTTGGTCAGCGGCGGCTCCTGGGCCGGGCCACCCGGTTCCACCGGGCCCGAGAGGAGGTGGGCGACCCGGGCCTCCCGCGCGCCGGGTACCTTGGCCAACCGGACCACCAGGGGCGGTTCGGCCTCCATGAGCACCGAGAGGCAGGCCTCCACTTCGGCGAGGTCGGGAAAGGCATACATGCGGCGGGTGTTGGTGCGCAGTTCACCGGGCGTCTGGGGTCCCCTGAGCAGCAGCTCGGCGAGCAGGGCGCCCTCCTGCACGGAGAGGTTCCAGGTGGGTTTCGCGGTGTGGGCCACCTTCAGCACCCGGCCGGGCCAATGCTCCGCGAGGCCCAGGCCCACGAGGATGTCCACGGCCTCCTTCACCTCGGGCTCCGTCACGGAGATCACGGGATCGCGGTTGCTCGACTGGTTGCAGGCGTTGAGCAGGGCGTTCATGGACAGGGGATACACGTCCGGCGTGCTCAGCTGCTTCTCCAGCAGGCAGCCGAGGACGCGGCATTCCAATTGGGCATGCGGCCGCTCTCGAAGGCCAGGCGCCCCGCCTGCACGGCGAAGTCCATGGCCAGGGCCATCTTCGTGGGCTCACCGGCCTCGGCCACGGCCGTGTTCAGCAGCACGCCGTCGGCGCCCAGCTCCATGGCCAGGGCCGCGTCGGAGGCGGTGCCCACGCCGGCATCCACGATCATGGGCAGCCCGTAGCCCGCCACCACGTCCTTGATGAGCAGGAGGGTCATGGGGTTCTGCACGCCCAGGCCCGAGCCGATGGCGCTGCCCAGGGGCATGACGGCGGCACAGCCCACGTCGCAGAGCTTCTTGGCGAGGATGGGGTCGGCGTTCACGTAGGGCAGCACGACGAAGCCCTCCTTCACGAGGATCTTCGCGGCTTCCAGCGTCTCCTCGTTGTCGGGCGGCGGTGTTTGGCAGCAGGGCGATGTCCTTGGGGATCCAGTTCAGGATGTTGTCCTCGCCCTTGGCCCCCAGGTCGAAGCGGCGCACCGCCAGGGTGACCATCTCCACCGAAGTCCTTGTACTTCCCCGTGCCCAGGACGAGGCGGTTGCTGAAGCTCTTGCCGGCGATGACGAGGGACATGAGGCGCTCCGAAGCACCAGTCTAGCCCCGGTGGGCAAGCGGGAGGATGGCCGTGGAAACGGACTGGGGCCGTCGCAGGCTCAGAGGGGCCGGACCCCGGGGCAGAGGAGGGTCAGCCGCTGCTCGCCGTCCGGAAGGGTGTAGACCACCTGGATGGGCAGCGGCTCGAGGGGATCCCGGCTGCGCACGAACAGCAGCCCGCGGCGGACCTGTCCGGGCCGCAGGGGCCCCGGGCGCCAGGCCTGGTCCGCGAAGAAGGCGCCCAGGCGGTGGTTGCTGCGCGCGGCGATGATGGCGTTGGGCGCGCCGATGCACAGGCCGACAACGGCCAGGCCTCCGAAGACCATCTTGTCCGAGGGGCCGTATCCGCCGTGTTCCCCGCTGCTCAGGGACAGCAGCCCGGGCACCAGGGGGTAGAACAGGTAGGCCAGGCTGTGCTGCTTGATGGCTGTGGCGGCGGCCTCGGAGGTCAGGGGGCTCGTGGCGTCGGGCCACTCCAGCCGGAGGATGTCCAACTCCCCGCCAAAGGTGTTCTCAAGGGTCAGGACGATCACCCGAATGTGCGCCTTGAGCGCCTTGCGCTCGTACCGTGCGTTGTTGCCCCAGGGCTGGAGGACCGCGGCACCCGACAGCCCCGCTCCGTGCGTGGCAGGGACTGGGGCGACCAGGACCACCGGGCGGTAGATCCGGGCGCAGCCGAGGCCGCCGAGGAACACCAGCAGTGCGGCGAGGATGGCTCTCATGGGCCCTCCCGGGAGGGCTGCCCGTCAGGTCGTGCGGTGGCGCGGCCAGGGGGGAAGGGCGAAGACCAGGCCAAGCAGGGAACCCCAGAGGTGGGCGGCGGGCAGGGTTCGCCAGCCCTCGGGGTGCAGCAGGAAGCTGCTGCCGAACGCGGCTTCGAGGCCCAGTTTCAGTCCCAGCCCGCCGAGCATCAACAGACCGACCGGTGCGGATTCCCCGCGGCCTGCGAGCCGCAGGCCCACCAGGGCCCAGAGCCCGCAGGCGAGCCCCGAGGCGCCGCGGTAGTCGGCGCCGCCCAGGGAGGGCAGCAGCAGCAGGCTGAGGAGAGGCGCGCCCACCAGCAGCGCGAAGGCGACTCGGCGCCGGTCGTGGCGGCCGGCCAGCAGCAGCGGCGTGGCCAGGGCCACGAGATTGGCGAGGCAGTGCTCCCAGCTGAAATGCGCCAGGTGGCCGGTCCAGAGACGCCAGGGCTCCCGCAGGGCGTCCGAGGTGAGGGCGAGGGGGTCCATCAGGCCCGCCGCAGCCGCAGGGCGGCGCCAAGGAGCAGCACCGAACCCAGGGCCTCCAGCCAGCCGAAGCTGCCGCCGAAGTTGCGGCCGCCGCTCTGGCGCAAGGACACGCCCTGGCGGTCCACCACGTCCACGTCCTTGCGGTCGCCGCCGGCCACCTCGGCCTTGAAGCTGGCCACCTCGGCGTCGAGGTTCTTGGCCAGATCGGTCATGGCCAGCTGCAGGCCCTTCTGGGCGTGCTCGCGCAGCTGCACCTCCCGGTGCGCCCAGGTGGAGCTGCCCTTCACCTGGCTCTGGCCCGGCGCCCGCAGCAGGAATGTGTGGCTGGCCACGTCGTAGGCCGCCGCGTCGATGAGGGTGCGGGTGTCGTTGGCGTCACCGGGAAGCACGTAGGCCCCCACGATGGAGAGGTAGGTGAAGCTGTACCAGCGGGGGTCCGTGTACTGGATCTGGTCCACGCTCACCAGGGCCATGACGTCCATGCCGTACATCCGGGCGACCTGGTCCATGTTTTCGAAGCCGCCGCCAGGGCGCAGGTAGGTGCTGGGGACGAGCTTGATTTCCGAGACCCAGGGCTTGTCCTTGAAGCTCTGCTTCACCACGTCAAGCAGGGGCTTCTCCTGGCCCGGTGCGAGCAGGCTCTGCACGCGCCAGGTGTTTGAGGCGCCAGGCACGAAGGCGATGCCGAGTTTCAGGGGCAGCTTGAGCCGGGCGCCGGCGGGATTGGGGTTCGGCGCCGCCTTCTGCTTGGGATAGAGGTAGTCCATCAGGCTGCTGCGGCGCGTGTGGGTCTCGGGCCTGTTGCAGCCCAGGGCGGCCAGCAGGGTGAGGGCGGCGGCGAGCGGGACGAGTCGGGGGAGGCGGGGCATGGGTGGCTCCTTGAGGGTCGAGGGTCGGGATCAGCGGCGGGTGGGATCGTAGGCGGCGCTGCCCAGGGGGTTCCCATCCTTGTCGAGCAGCAGCACGTCTTTGCGGGTGCCCTTCAGGAGGTCCTGCTTGAAGGTGATCACGCCCTGGTCGAGGGAGGCGGACAGTTCGCCCATGGCGAGGGCCAGGCTTTCGCGGGACTGCTTCCGGAAGGCCTCCTCGCGTCCGGACCAGGTGCCGCTGCCCTTGACGGTGCCCACGCCTCCGGCGCGGAAGAGGAACGTGCGGGAGGGCACGTGGTAGACCGCGGCGTCCACCAGGGTGGTGGTGTCGTTCTTGTCTCCCTTCACCATGTAGGCGCCCACCAGGGTCCAGTACGTCCACGCGTACCAGCGGGGGCTGCTGAACTGGATCTGGTCGACGCTGACCAGGGCGATCACCTCCACCCCGAAGGCCCGGGCGACCTGGTCGAGGTCCTTGAAGCCGCCGTCACGGGTGAGGTAGTGGCTGGGGATGACCTTGAAGGTGTGGGTCCAGGGCTTGGCCTGGAAGACATCCGCGACCTTCTGCTGGAGGGCCATCTCCTGGTCGGGGGAGAAGCTCCCCTCCGGCCCGGTGCCCAGGCCCGCGTTCCCCGCGCGGGTGGTGGCGTCGTTGGGCACGAAGGCGATGCCCAGGCGCAGGGGCAGCTGCAGTCGGGCGGGCCCGGTGGCCGGGGCGGCGGGGGCCGCCTCCTTCCCGGCCAGGTAGGCGGTGAGGCTGCTGCGGCGCTGGACGGTTTCGGGGGTGCCGCAGCCCGCGGTCAGCAGGAGGAAGGCGGCGAAGAGGGATAGGACGGAGGATTTCATGGGACCTCCTGGGGCAGTACGCTTGCGTATGGTGTCCATACGGTATGGTATGGTAAACTTGGCGGGTCACCTGTCAAGGCCGCCATGACCGTTCCCAAGAAGAAGGCCCGACCCGCAGCCCCGCTCACGCGGGAGGCCTGGGTGAAGGCCGCCATGAACCTGCTGGCCCAGGAGGGCGTGCCGGCCGTGGCGGTGGAGCCCCTGGCCCTGGCCCTGGGCGTCACCAAGGGCAGCTTCTATTGGCATTTCAGGAACCGGGACGAGCTCATCCAGGCCTGTCTCGAGGCCTGGGAGCAGGATCAGGCGGCCGACGTGGTGAGCCGCTACTCGGGCATTCCCGATCCGCGCCGCCGCCTGCGCGTGCTGCTCTTCGCGGCCTTCGAGGATGTGGAGAACGGGAAGTTCTTCGCGGCGCTCACCGTCTCGGCGGAGGATCCCCGGATCGAGCCCACCCTCCGGCGCGCCACCGAACGCCGCCTGGCCTTCGGCATGGAGGCCTTCCAGGCCCTGGGCCTGTCCCCGGAAGAAGCCCAGGAGCGGGCCCTGTTGGCCTACGCGGCCTACACCGGGTACTTCCAGCTGCTGCGGACCACGCCCCGGGCTGTGGCCGCGGTGACGGACCTGAGCGGCTTCGTGCGGCGCCTGGCTGACGCGCTGGTGCCCGCGACGGAGAACCGCGGCGCTTGATCGGGACCGGGTTCAGGCGTTTCATGAAGGCACTCGTCCCGAGGCACCCCGATGACACCCATCCTGATGGTTCCCGGCTACCAGAACTCCGGTCCCGGCCACTGGCAGAGCCTCTGGGAGGACGAGATGCCCGGAGTCCGGCGCGTGGAGATGCCCAGCTGGGAACATCCGGTGGTGGGTGAGTGGATCCAGACCCTGGACGAGGCCATCGCCGACTGCGGCGAAGCCCCCATTCTCGTGGGCCATTCCCTGGGCTGCATCGCCATCGTCCGCTGGGCGGCAGAGCACCAGCGGGAGGTCCTCGGCGCCCTGCTGGCGGCGCCGGCTGATGTGGACCGGCCCGATGGCCTGGAAGAGCTGCGTCCTTTCGGGCCCATCCCGAGGCATCGCCTGCCCTTCCCTGCCATCGTGGCCTCTTCCAGCGACGATCCCTTCATGGGGGTCGACCGGGCGCGGGGCTTCGCGGCCGACTGGGGCGCCCGCTTCGTGGAACTGGG
>JAFJUR010000093.1 GCA_017859995.1 Holophagaceae bacterium
TCATGAAGGTCACTTCCACCGGAAGGTCGCCCGCCAGCTCGATGAAGGAATCCGCGTGGATGAGGCCGTGGCGGCCGAACCCGGCGATGGCCTTGAACACGGTGCCGCCCTTGATGCCGAGGCGGCGGGCCTCCTTCAGCAGCCACTGGTAGAGCAGGATCCCGTGCCGGGTCCGATCCTCCTGCATGAAGAAAATCAGGTAGGTGCCTTTCATGCCGCCCTCCTCAGGCCTTCATGAAGCCCTTCACCGTCAGCAGCCCCAGCATGGTCATGGCCAGCGAGCCCGCCAGGTGCAATCCCACGTGGGCCGCAGCCCAAGCGTATTCTCCGCGGGTGAGCAAGTGCACCGACTCGGCGGAGAAGGTGGAAAAGGTGGTCAGCCCTCCGAGGAAGCCCGTGATGAGGAAGAGTCTCGCTTCCGGCGCGAGGCCCGGGTGCTGGGCGAAGACGGCGACGGCCACACCCACAAGGTAGCCTCCGAGGAGGTTCGCGGCCAGGGTTCCGAAGGGCAGGCTCGGCAACAGCGGATTCAGGAGGCCGCCCAGGCCCCAGCGCAGCCAGGCCCCCAGGGCCGCGCCCACGCCCACCGCCAGAAAGGAATAGAAGCCCATGTCGCCTCGCCGTCCGGGATCAGCCTATCAGGGCTGTCCGGCTCAGCGGGCCAGCTGGCCCGCGGTAACGAACCGCACCTGTCCCTTGGCGCGGGGCACAAGCTTCTCCAGGGCCTCCACGGTCTCCGGGTAGATGTGGCCGATGATGAGCACGCTGCCGTCCTTCTCCGCCAGCTTCAGGGCCCGCTCCCACTGCTTTTCCATCTCGGGGAAGGCCTTGTCGTCGTCGAGGAACACCCGCCGCTGGACGGCCGGGATGCCCAGCTGCTCGGCCACGTCGAAGGCCACGCTGTCCTTCTCCGTGCGGCTGTCCACGAAGAAGAGCTTTCGCGCCTTGATCTCCTGGAGGACCCAGCCCATGCGGGTGCGGTCCGGCGTGATGCGGCTGCCCATGTGGTTGTTCACGCCAGCTCGGTGGGGAATTCCGTCCAGGGCCAGCTTCACGCGATGCCGGGTCTCGGTCTCGGTCAGGTTGTAGAGGATGGCGTTGGGTCCCGGATCCCGGCCCGGGCCCGGATATCCGATGGGCTCCATGGGGAGGTGCAGCATCACCTCCTTGCCGAGGCGGTGGGCGATCTCCGCGCTTTCCCGCGTGAACTCCTGGTAGGGCAGGACAGCCACGCTGAACGCCACGGGCAGGCTGCAGAGCCGGGTCACCAGCTCCGGCTGCATGTAGCCCAGGTCGTCGATGACCACGGCCATCCGGGGAAGCTGGACCGGGGGCTCCTGGCCCATGGGGCGGGGTGGCTCCGGTGCGGGCCGGGCATGGCCGGCGTCGGGCGCGGGGCCAGGTTTCGATTTGGGATCTGGGGCCTTCTTTTCGGGCTTCTTCGGCTCCGGCCTCGACCCCTCCTGCTTTCCGGGCGTACCCCGCTTGCCGCAGCCCTGCTGGCCCAGGACCAGCCCGGCGCCGAGGCCCAGGGCCAGCATGAGGATGGCCCAGCCCACCAGCGCCAGGGTGGAGGTGCGCTTGCCTTTGCCTCGAGCCAAGCTAGGAGGCCTTCGTGGGCGCGGCGGCAGGCGCCGGCGTCTGGAGGGCGGTCAGCACCCGGGCGAGGGGGTCTTCCGTGTCGGCCAGACGCAGGACCTGATCGGGGATGATGCCCTGGCGGTCGAGCTTCTCTCCACCGAGGCCGACCCAGCGCCTGGACACCAGCTCCACCGCCCCGCCCTGCTTCAGGGCGAACCGGGCCCGCTCCACGCCCAGGCCGGGGGTGCGTTCGCCCAGGACCCGGGCCCCGCCCTTCTTCAGGCAGGCGGTCAGCACTTCCGGCGCGCCGATGGTCGAGCGGCCCACCAGCAGGGCCAGCTTGGCAAAGGGTTTCCCGCCGCCGGACACGGCGACGGCGCGATCCGACTTGCCCGCTTCCTGGAGGGTGGCGAAGGTGCCCTGGACGCCCAGCAGGCCTGCCACGGCGGCGGCCTCGTCCATGGCGCCGCGCTGGCAGCCCCGCAGGTCCAGCACCAGGGTCTGGCCCCGGTCCGCATGGGCGAGGGCCTTCTTCAATTCCTCCCCGCGGCCCGCGGCCAGGTCGGGCAGGGCCACGAGCAGGGCGCCCTGCCCCTGTTTCACCGAGACGGGACTTGGCGTGAGTTTCTGCCGGGTCACCGTGGTCTTGGTCAGGTCGCCGGTGGCGTTGTAGCGGTAGAGGTCGAGGGTCGAGCCCTCGGGCCCGCGCAGCTTCCGCTCCAGCGCCCAGGCGCTCAGGCGGCCCACCGAGTCGCCATCCACCTTGCGGATCACATCCCCGGGCTGGATGCCGGCCTTGGCCGCCGGTCCGCCGGCCGTCACGGCCACCACGCTGGCATAGATGCCCCGCTTCACCACCACCAGGCCCGCCTCGGCGGGTCCGGGGTCCGGCAAGCGCAGGTCCTCGGCGGTGAGGTAGGCGTTCAGGGGATGGGAGCGCTCCAGCACCGCCTGCACGCCGCCGCCCACGACCTTCTCCATGTCCGGAGGATCGACATAGTTCTGCTGGACGAGGGAGAGCACGTCCTGGATGTCGGACAGCCCGGCGAGGGGATCCTGCGGCGGCGCCTTGGCGCCGGCCTTGGGCTGGGCCTTCGGGGCCTGCCCCTGCTGCAGCACCGGCAGCGTGAAGGCGCCCACCAGGGGCAGCGACAGGATCGAGAGCCAGGTTCGGGCGTGCATGGGAAACAGTCTACGTGGAAACAGGTTTCCCGCCGCCAGCTATCGCCGGGCCGGGCGACCGTTCCAGCGACCCGCGGGCGTTCAGGCCTTCAGGTCCAGGGTGGCCTTCATCAGCTCGTCGCCGGCCTGCAGAACCTTGAGGTTGGCCTTGTACATCAGCTCAAAGCCCATGCCCTGCACCGTCTCGGTGGCGAGATCCACATTCGAGGCCGCGGGGCCGGCGGGTGTGGGGTCTTCCGTGACCCGGGACACCCGCACCCCCCCCGAGGCTTCGGCCTCCAGGTCCACGCGCTTGGCCTTGTATCCGCTGGACAGCTGGTTGGCCACGTTGTTGGCCTGCACGGCCAGCCCGGCGCTGGAAGCGCGCAAACCGGAAAGTGCGAGACCGACGACGTCCATGGATGCCCTATCGGCAGGCGGGGCTTGGGACTTTAGGCACTCAACCCTTCTGGAACCAATCGCTGCCGGACTGGAAGCCCTTCTGCTTGGCCGCGGTCTGGGCATGGCGGGCCAAGGCCAGGTCCACCAGGCGGGTCAGCAGCTCGGCGTAGGGCACCCCGCTGGCGGCCATCATCTTGGGATACATGGAGATGCTGGTGAAACCCGGGATGAAATTCAGCTCGTTCAGGAACACCCGGCCCGTGAGGCGCTCCAGGAAGAAGTCCACCCTGGCCATGCCGTAGCCGTCGGAGGCGGCGAAGGCCCTGGCGGCCAGCTTGCGGACCAGGTCGGTCAGCTCCTCGGGGATCTGGGCGGGAATCTCCGTCCGGCTCCGGCCGTGGAGGTACTTGTCCTCGAAGGTGTAGAACTCGTCGGCCACGATGACTTCGCCGGGCTGGGAAACCAGCGGCTCGTCGCCGCCCAGCACCGCCACCTCGATCTCGCGGATGTCGAGGCCCTGCTCCACCAGCACCCGGCGGTCGAAGGTGAAGGCCCGGTCCAGGGCGGCGGGCAGGTCCTCGGCGCGCTTGACCTTCTCCACGCCGATGCTGCTGCCCAGGTTGGCGGGCTTCACGAAGAGGGGGAGCCCCAGCCTGCCGCAGTCCGCGAGGCAAACAGGCCGCTCGCGGAGCCACCGTTCCTCGGTGAGGCCCACGTACGGAACCACCGGCAGCCCTTCGGATTCCCACAGGCGCTTGGTGATCCACTTGTCCATGCCCGCGGCCATGGCCAGGAGGCCCGCGCCGGTGTAGGGCCGGTGAAGCAGCTCCAGGTAGCCCTGAATCTGGCCGTCCTCGCCGCCCGCTCCATGGAGCGCGTTGAAGAAGAGGTCCGGCAGCGGCGTGGCCTCGGCGCCCTTCTCCAGGGGCAGGAAGGGATGGTCGCTGCGCTCGGGGCACTCGCCGGCGGCGAGCCGGGCGAAGGGGTCGCCCGTTACCACCCAGACGCCATTCCGTGCGATGCCCATGGGACGGACCGTGAACCGCGCGGGATCCAGATGGTCCGCGATGGCCCTCGCCGTGACGATGGAAACCTCATGCTCGGGGGATTCGCCACCAAAGAGGAGGCCGACGCTCAGTTTCTTGTCCATGCCTCCACTCTATCGCCAACGCTTCCCGGCCGGATCGGGTACGCTCGTGGAAACCCTGGAGCATCCGTGCGGACGGCCATCTACCCCGGCTCATTCGATCCCGTGACCCTCGGTCACTGGGACATCATCCAGCGGGCCGAAAAGCTGGTGGACCGCCTCGTGGTGGCCGTGCTGCACAACCCATCCAAGACTCCGGCCTTCTCCGTGGATGAGCGGGTGGCCATGTTGCGCGAGCTCGTGGGTGACCATCCGGGGGTGGAGATCACCAGCTTCCACGGCCTGCTGGTGGACTTCGCCAAGTCCCAGGGCGCCCAGTTCATCGTCCGGGGCGTGCGGGCCTTCAGCGACTTCGAATACGAGTTCCAGATGGCCCTCATGAATCGCAAGCTCGCGCCGGAGCTCGAAACTGTCTTCCTCATGCCCAAGGAGAAGTACAGCGCCGTGAGCAGCCGCCTGGTGCGGGAGATCGGCACGATGGGGGGCAACCTTTCCGAGCTGGTGCCCGAGACCCTGCGCGAGCGCATCGCCGGGCGCCTCCAGGGCTGACGGAACCCCGCGACGATGAATCCCGAGGCGGACCAGTCCTCCTTCCCCAACCTCTGGCAAGGAACCGGCGTGGCCCTGGCCTACCTGGCGCTGTCCACCTGGCTGGACACTGCCATGGCCGTGGCGGCCCACACCCTGCACCTGCCGGGCTGGACCGCCCTGCTGCCCGGCCTGCTCCTCGGCTTCCCCCTGGCCCTCGCCTTCGGGATCTGGCTGGGCCGCCTGGATCTATGGGACATCCTCTCCTTCCGCCGGGTGCGACCCGGCATCTGGCTTCCCCTGCTCGTCACCCACCTGGGCTTCTTCATCCTCATCCAGGCCTTCGCCCACGGCCTGGAATTCGGCCTGGACCAGCTCCCCGAGGCCTTCCGCCTGAGCCTGGTCAAGGAATCCGAGCCGATGGCGCAGGCCTCGGCCCCGATGCTGGGCCTGCTCTTCGCCAGCGCCGCCATTCCCGAGGAGATCCTCTTCCGGGGCTTCATCCTGCGGGGTCTGCTGGGCCATCACCGCCCCCTGGTGGCCGTCTGGCTCTCCACCGCGCTCTTCGTGGTGGCCCACGGCAACCCCCTGCACAACCTGTTCATCGGCCTGTTCATGACGCCCGAAGTCCTGGCCACGGGCTCCCTCATGGTGAACCCGCTGCCGCCGCTGCCCTGGCTCCTCGCGGCGCCCTTCCTCGCGGGGCTCGGCCTGCTGTGGCTTCGCTGGCAGTTCCGCCAGGAAGCTCCGGCCCCCATGGGCGTCCTCGGCCTGGACCAGAGCTAGCTGACTTCCGCCAGGCGGAAACGGACCTGCTCGCGCTTCAGCCAGTCGGCCTGCGCCTCGCTGAGGCCCAGGGCCAGCACCCGGTCGGCGGCCTCCCGGCAGCGCAGGAGCAGGGCCCGGTCGCGCACGAGGTCAGCCACTTGGAAGCGGGGCAGGCCCGCCTGCCGCACGCCGAAGAACTCGCCGGGACCCCGCAGCTCCAGATCGCGCTGGGCGATGCGAAAGCCATCCTGCGTCTCCACCAGGGTCTGCAGGCGCTCGGTCTCCGAACCGCTGATCATGAGGAAGTGGCTGCGGTGTTCGCCCCGGCCCACGCGGCCCCGCAGCTGGTGGAGCTGGCTGAGGCCGAAGCGTTCCGCGTGATCCACCACCATCACGGTGGCGTTGGGCACGTCCACGCCCACCTCGATCACCGTGGTGGCCAGGAGGATCTTCGCCTCGCCCGTGACGAACCGGCCCATGCGGGCGGCCATCTCGTCGGCCTTCAGGCGGCCGTGCACCACCTCGATGCCCACCTCGGGGAAGATGCCGCGCAGCAGCGCCTCCATGGCCTGGATGTCGCGCAGCTGCACCTTGCCCTCGTCGGAGGGATCGATGCTCGGGCTCACCACGAAGGCCTGACGGCCCTCGGCCAGCTCGCGACGCACCTGTTCCCAGGCCCGCTCGGCCGCATCGGGCTTGTACAGCCGGGTGGTGATGGGCTGGCGCCCCGGAGGCAATTCATCCAGCACGCTCTGATCCAGGTCGCCGAACACAGCCAGGGCCAGCGACCGCGGAATGGGCGTGGCGCTCATCACCAGCCAGTGGGGATCGCCTCCCTTCTCCTTCAAGGCCTCCCGCTGCTTCACGCCGAACCGGTGCTGCTCGTCCACCACCACCAGCTGCAGCCGGTGGAAGGCCACGGATTCCTGGAACAGCGCGTGGGTGCCCACCACGTAGCGGGCCTCGCCGCTGGCGATGCGCGCCAGGGCGGCCCGCTTTTCGGCGGCCTTCATGCCGCCCAGCAGCAGCTGCATGGATCCGCCCTGATCGCCCAGGTAGCGTTTGAAGCTGGCGGCATGCTGACGGGCCAGCACCTCGGTAGGCACCAGCAGGGCGCCCTGCCCGCCGGTCTCCGCCACCATGGCGAGGGCCAGCAGGGCCACCAGGGTCTTGCCGCTGCCCACGTCGCCCTGGAGGAGTCGGTTCATGACGCGGCCTGCGGTGAGGTCGTCCACGATCTCTTTGAAGGCGCGGCGCTGGGCGCCGGTGAGGTGGAAGGGCAGGAAGGAACGCAGGCGCTCCCGGAGCCCAGGCGAAGTGGGCACCACGAGGCCCCGGCGCTGCAGCCGTCCCGCGCGCCGGAGGGCCACGCCCAGGGAGAAGGCGAACAGCTCCTCGGAGGCCAGGCGGCGGTGGGCGGGCGTGGTGCCCGCCTCCAGGTCGCGGGCCTCGCTCTCGTCCGGAGGATCGTGCAGCAGGCGCAGGGCCGTGAGCGTGTCCGGCAGGTCCCGGGCGAGGTCCAGGGGCAGCCAGTCCTCCAGGAGGTGGGCCCGTTCGAGCCCCTCGGCCACCAGCCGCTGCCGCACCCGGCCCGTCAGGGGCCCCAGCCGGCGGTACAGGGGGAGGAAACGGCGCACCCAGCCGATGTCGCCGCCGCGGTCCATGACCTCGAACTGCGGGCCCCGCATCTCCAGGCCGTGCCGGCCGGGAAAGAGGGTGCCGAACACCAGCAGGCGGTCACCCACCTTGAGCGTGCGGCCCAGGTAGGGCTGGTTGAACCAGACGAGGCGCAGCGTGCCGGTATCGTCGCCCAGCAGCACTTCGGTGAGGGCCATGTGCTGGACCCGCGTGGTGCTCTGCCGCAGGTCCTGGATGGTGCCGAGCACCGTGACGATGCCGGCTTCCACGGGCTCGAGCCCCCGCATCTCGAGGCTCCCCAGGGACCGGAGGCTGCCCCGGTCCACATAGCGGTAGGGGAGGTTCCACAGCAGGTCCCGCAGGGTCTCGATGCCCGCCTCCTGGAGGGCGGCGGCCCGCGCCGGCCCCAGGCCCCGGAGGACCGTGACGCGGGAGGAGAGGGGAAGGGGCGCGAGGGACATGGGGCCCCCTCAGCCTAGCTCGGATCTCAGGCCAGCCGCACGCCCATGGCCTCGGCGACCCGCGCCAGGTAGAGATCCCCGCACCAGGCGCCGTGTCGGCCGTCCTCCAGTTGCGCCATGCCCCGCAGCAGCGCGGGCATGTCCTTCACGCCCTCGTCCAGCAGCTGCCGCACCTGTCGCGCCGTGCGCCCCGGTCCCGTGGGCGGGTGGTCCTCCGCGAGGCGGGCCAGGGCGGAGCCCAGGTGCGGGAACGCGGCCATCTGCGCGCCCCCCAGGGCGCCCCACCCGTGGGCGAGGAAGGTGTTCCAGAGGCCCCGGGCCTCCTGGAGCTCGCGCTCCTCCAGCAGCCTCCGCTCCGCGAAGCAGCGCGGAAGGGCCGCGGGGGCCATGTGTCCCACACCGCAATCAAGGGGCACCAGGTCCGGAAAGGTCCCTTCCGGCAGTTCCGCCAGCACCCACAGCAGGCAGGCCTGCTCCCAGGGATCGGGGCCGAACCAGAGCACCGCCTCCGTGGCCCGGGCCAGGTCCTGCAGTTGGGGCAGGTCCTGCATGTCCGGCAGGGGCACGCCCCACCAGATGGCCCGCAGGGTGCCCAGATCCTTGGGATTCGCCGACCAGGGCCCCACCGCCGGGGAATCCCGCCACACGCGGAAGTCCCCGGGCAGGCCTGAGCGCCGGTGGATCCCGGCGGCCACGTCCCCGCAGTGGAGGTGGATCAGGCCCGGCCGCCCGGTCATGGGCTCCATCCTTGTCGCCGCGGCGCGAGGACATCCAGGCCGGCGGGTACGGATGGCTCGCCCATGGCTGTCTCCTCGGGGGTCGGGAAGGTCGGCCCACAGCATACGACCGGGACCGCCCCGTTCCCAGGGCGGTCCCGGAAAAACCCTGCGACATCCCCTCAGGCGTGGGTGGCGGTCCGGGCCATGGCCTTGACCAGGGCCTGCTCCAGGTCGGCCCAGAGGTCCTCGGGACTCTCCAGACCCACGGAGAGCCGCATGAGGGACTGGGAGATACCGCTGTGCTCGCGGGCGCTGGCGTCCACCACCCGGTGGGTGAGGGCGGCGGGGTGCTGGATCAGCGTGTCCACGCTGCCCAGGGACACCGCCGGCGTCATGAGCTTCACTTCGGACATCACCGTAGCGGCGGCTTCGAAGCCGCCCTTCAGCTCGAAGGCCATCAGCGAGCCGGGGCCCTTCATCTGGCGCCCGAGGAGGCCCGCGGGATCCTGGCCTTTCAGGCCCGGGTAATGCACGGCGGCCACAGCGGGGTGCTTGGCGAGGCGCTCGGCCAGCACCTGGGCGCCCGCCTGCTGGGCGCGCACGCGCAGGGGCAGCGTGGGCAGCCCGCGATGCAGCAGGTAGGCCGCCAGCGGATGGAGCACGTTGCCGGTGATGACGCGGACCTTGCGCAGCTCCGTGGCCCAGTCGTGGTTCGTGGCCACCAGGCCGGCCAGCACGTCGCCATGGCCGCCGAGGAACTTGGTGGCGCTGTGCAGGACCAGGGTGGCGCCCTGCCTGACGGGGTTCTGGAGGATGGGCGTGGCGAAGGTGTTGTCCACCAGCACGGGCACCTTCCCGGCCTGGCGCACCACGTCGTCCAGATCCAGCAGGGCCAGGGTGGGGTTGGCCGGGGTTTCCACAATGACCATGGCGGTGTCGGGGCGGATCGCGGCCGCGATGCCGTCCGCCTCGGCCCAGGTCACCTCGAGGCCCAGCATGCCCGAGGCGAGGAGGTGGTCCGTGCCGCCGTAGAGCGGGCGCACGGCCACGATGTGGCCGCCCCGCTGCTTGGCGGCCATGAGGGCTGCGGTGACGGCCGCCATGCCCGAGCCGAAGGCCACGGCCTCCTCGGCCCCCTCCAGCTGGGCCAGGGCCTGCTCGTAGCGGGCCACCGTGGGGTTGTAGAGGCGGGAGTAGACCGGGCTGCCTTCGGGCAGGCCGCCCATGGCCATGGCCTCCAGGCTGCGCCCGCCGGCCTCGAGGTCGTGCAGGGGGTAGGTGCTGCTGAGGTCAATGGGCATGGCATGGATACCCTGCTCATGCAGCACTTCGCGGCCGGCATGCACCGCCTGGGTTTCCATCGAATGGGAAGAGGATGCGTGGGTCATTTCGAATCTCCTACTCCCCAATCTAGGCCGGTCGCATTCGGCCACCCGCCGAATTGATTTCGTGAAACAATGAAAAACATGGACCTCGACCGAATAGATTGCGCACTTATAGAGCTTTTACAGAATGATGCTCGGCTCACCAACAAGGAACTCGCCGCGGCCGTGGGTCTGGCGCCGTCCTCCTGCCTGGCCCGCGTGCAGCACTTGAAACATGAAGGCGTGCTCCGCGGCGCCCACGCGGAGGTGGATCCCGAGGCCCTGGGCGTCGGCCTGCAGGCCCTCATCGCCGTGCAGCTCCGCCAGCACAGCCGGGCGCAGGTGAAGGCCTTCTGGAAGCACGTGCTGGGGCTGCCCGAGGTGCTGGCGGTCTTCCATGTGGCGGGCACCCACGACTTCCAGGTGCACGTGGCGGTGCGGGATGCGCACCACCTGCGCGACCTGGCCCAGGATGCCTTCACCACCCGCAGGGAGGTGGCCCACATCCAGACCAGCCTCATCTTCGAGTGGGCCAAGGGCAAGGTGATGCCGAACTACCGGGTTCCAGCCGAGGGCCGAGGGCGCTGACCGGCGTGCGTCCCATCCCAGGCCGCCACCCCCTAGCCCGGCTAGCCCTCCCGCGCCATCACCCGCTCGATGCGCCTGTCCGGCACCAGCCAGATGAGGGCCACCAGCCAATAGAGGCCGAAGCCGATCCAGCGATTGGCGAAGGAGAGCAGGATGGCCGCCGCATAGATGGCGATGGAGAGCTTCCCCTTGGCGTCCCGACCCACGGCCGCGCCCAGCAGCGAGCCCGCCCGGTGGAAGCGGATCAGGCACTGGCTCAGCAGGTAGTAGGCCACCCCCGCCATGAGCAGCACGCACCCGTAGAGGGCCACGGGCCGGGCCGCGAAGTGGTTCGCCCCCATCCACGCGGTGGCGAAGGGCACCAGGGACAGCCAGAAGAGAAGGTGCGTGTTGGCCCAGAGGATCGGCCCGTTCACCTGCTTCACGGCATGGAGCAGGTGGTGGTGGTTGTTCCAGTAGATGGCGATGTAGATGAAGCTCAGGCCATAGCTGATGAAGGTCGGCAACAGCCCGGCCAGGGCGGGGAAGCTGTCCCCATGAGGCACCTTCAGCTCCAGCACCATGATCGTGAGGATGATCGCCAGCACGCCGTCGCTGAAGGCTTCGAGCCTGTTCTTTCCCATGCCTGACCTCGTCGGGTTCCTGGTGATCCGGCATTGTTCCAGGCCGGCCGGTCAGGGCGCCAGGTGTTTGGCGGCCAGCTTCCGGAGGGTGCCGATGCCCCGGAAGGTGGCCCGGACCCCCAGCGCCTTCTCGAAGACCTGGTTGGAAAAGGTGGACTCGCTCTGCCGCGCGCGGCACAACCACCAGACTTCCCGGCCCGGAGCCCGGAAGGCGTCCACCGCCGTGCCCAGGGCCTGGAGGCGGGCCTGGCCCTCCGCCGAGAGCGGCGCCTGCAGGAAGGCCACGTTCAGGGCCCTGCCGGCGGCGACCTCCGCCTCGCCGAAGGGACAGCCCTTCACCAGGGCCGCCAACTCCCGCTCGGTGCGCAGGAAGGTCACCACCTCATAGCCCAGAGCGGCCTGCAGGTGGGCCTCGACCTTGCGCCTGAGCGCGGCCTCATCCGCCCCGCCCCCCTCGAAGACGACGTTCCCGCTGGCGATGAAGGTCTCCACGTTCCACAGGCCCAGCCCCTCGAACAGCTCGCGGAGCCGCGCCATGGTCACCGTGTGGCCGCCGACGTTGATGGCGCGGAGGAACGCGAATCGCTTCGCCATCGGAGGGCCTACTTCCCGGCGCCCAGGGCGCCCCACCGCGCCGCCAGGCCCGGCTGGCCGCAGCGCTGAGCCAGGGCCGAGGCCCGGCCCGGCAGGCCCGACCAGGGGTGCTTGGCGTAGCGGTCGCGTACCAGGTCATCGGCCTGGCCCAGGTCTCCCAGGCGCAACAGCGCCTCCGTCAGAGGCTCGAGGGTGTCCCGCCAATGGTCGCCCGTTTCAGGATCCTCCCGGAGCTTTCCGTCCGTTCTCTGCACCCATTCAGACTTCTGGTCCTGGGTCGCCTCCCGCAACCGCGCCATCTCGATCTCAGGCAGCAGCAGGTCGCGGATCGCCGTCCAGTCCCTGCGCTTGCGGGCATCCTTCACGTAGGCCTCCCGAACGGTGGGAGGTGGCCAAGCCCCGGCGTAGTTCGCCGGCATGGGCACCAGGCTGTCCAGGAGTGGACGGATCGATTTTCCCCCGAAGGTGCGCGTCAGCCCGAGCCAGGTACGCCAGACGCTCCAAGAGGTGGGATAGCGGGCCAGGGCCCGCTCCACCTCGGGTACGGCTGCTCGGCTCATGGCCTGCATGAGCGGACTGTGGATGGCCGCCTCGGGCAGGTTCAATCCCCAGGGCCCCAATTCCAGCCAGTCCCCTCGCTGGAAGGATTTCGCGTAGACCTCGGCGACCTCCCCCCAGATGGCCCGATCCGCTTCCGCTTCCAATTGAACGAGAGGTTTCTCCTCCAACTCCGCTTTCGCTTGGGCCTCTGCTTTCGACTCCCGCTCCTGCTGCTCCTTCAGAGGATCGTAGGGCTCATCCGCCGCGTAGAAATTCGTCCCCGCCTTCCCGCCCATGCGCAGCAGGGTTTGATTCGAGGCCCGGTCCTGCAACCAGGTACAGAGCGTGTTCCGTGCCTCCAGATGCTCCGGATGGCGCCGGCAGAAGTCCCGCATGATCTGGATCATGGAGGGAACCTGGTTTTCCTCGAGGAGCTTTCGCATGGCCTTGGGCTCCGGGATCGTGCCGCCCGAAGCCACCACCCGACCCCCTTCGCGGAACAGCACCCACTGCGGGCGCGGTCCCGCCAGGTAGGCCTGGCGCAGCAGCGCTTCCACCTCGGCGGCCTTCGATCCGTAGTAGTAGATCCCCAGATCCAGGTCCACCCACTCCGGATCGGAACCCAGGGCGTTGAGTTTGGACCTCCACTCAGCCTTCGGCCCGTCCACCACCACCAGGAGGCCGATTTTCAATTCGCGGAGCTGCCGGTCCAGGATCTGGGCTGTCGGGCCGAATGCAGGGGCCTGGGCGAAGGTCAGCGCCCAGGAACCAGCCAGGATCAGGAGAACCTTCAACCGCATCACGACTCCGGGAGGGGCGTTCAGGATAGCCAGGCAGACGACGCCGAGGCCATGACGCCACCCAGGGCTCAGGAACGGAAGGCCCGCTCCGCCTGCCGTCCCAGGTCCCCGCTGCCCTGGCTGTTGGCGAGGCTCTTGGCGAGGGCCACCAGCAGGGCTTCCCGGGCGACGGAGGGCAGATGCGGCAGCAGGTCGGCGGCGGCGGCCACGGCGAGGACCTGATGGGCGTGGTTGAAGGTGGGGTCGTTGCGGGTGGCGGCTTCGGCCAGGGCCGCCAAGGCCGACTCATCCTGCCCGGCCAGCACCAGGGCCCGGGCGTGGCCCATGGCCTGGGCCGGCTCCACATCCAACACCGCCTCCAGCAGGGCGCCGCGATCGGCAGAGGCGGCCGCGGGCCGGACGCGCTCCTCGGGCTCGTCGGTCGGGAAGAGGTTCACCAGGGCCGCGGCCTGGCACCAGACGCGGGGATCGGCCGGCCGGGTGCGGGCGAGGGTGGCCAGGTAGGCGAAGGTCCAGGCGGTCTTGCCCTCAAGGTCGCGCCGCGCGTCGAGCTGCTTTTCGCTGGCGCCCAGGACCAGCGCCGCCAGGACATCGCCGCCGCCCTGCCCCGCCTTCAGGCGATCCGTGAAGCGATCCAGCAGCGCCACCAGCCCCTCGTCGCAGAGGTCGCGGACCTGGGCCGCCAGGGAGGCTTCATCCTCCACGGACTCGCGCCAGGGCACGGCCACCTCCGACCCCGCGAGGCGCTTGGCGGCGCGGCGGGACCAGAAGGTGTCCTCGGGCGTGGCGGCCAGCCAGGCGGCGAGCCCGAACAGGCGCCGGCCTGTGGCCTTCGGACGGTCCAGGCGCTCCTGCAGGTCGCCGAACTGGTCGGCCACCACGGCCTTGTGGCCCACGTTGGCCATGTCGTGGGCCGTCCGCTCGCCCAGGCGCCGGAAATCCTCTTCCCCGGGAAGCTCGAAGCCCTGGGCCTCGGCGTAGGCCAGGCCGGGTCGGCGGGACTGGATGTAGGCGTCCAGATTCCGCCACTGGCCGCTGCCCTTCGCGGTCAGCACGGGCGTCAGGGCCTGGGGTGAGCGCCGCCCCTCGTGGGCGGCCATGTGGATCTGGGTCGCCAGGGCCCGCCGGAAGCTCGCCTCCTCCAGCAGCGGCTGCAGCCGCAGAACCGCCCGCAGGCCGAGCAGGCCGTGGGGCAGGTGGGGCTGGTAGGCCTCCCAGTCGATGCGGGGAATCAGCGTCTTCACCGTGTCCCTGATCGCGTCGCGCAGGCCGTCGGGCCCCGCCAGGCGGTCGCCCAGCGCCCCGAAGAAGCCCTCCGTGGGCGATTCCAATTCCTGCAGCCAGTGGGCCTCGGTGCTCACGCGCCCTCCAGGGGCAGCGCCCAGGCGGCCGCCACCAGGCGGGCCCAGTGGTGGGACCAGGCCCGCTTCCACACGAGGCTGTCGGGTTTCATGTCCGCGGCTTCCAGGCGCTGCGCCAGGTCGATCCGCAGGACCTCGGCCTCGGGCCCCAGGGCCGCTTCGGCCAGGGCCAGCAGGGCGGCCCGGGCCTGGCGCTCCTCGTCGTGATGGGCCAGGTAGCCCGCGGCCTCCGGGGCCGGCGCCGCGGCCCGGAGGCGCTGCCAGGCCTCGAAGGCGGCCTTGGCGGCCGGATCGTCTTTGAAGGGCGCCTTCACCTGCGCCCAGCCGCGGCCGGCATCAAGGTCCGGCCCGGCCCGGTGCAGGGCCTCCCGGAGCTTCACGGCCTTGGCCACGTCCCGGTCCAGGTGCTTGAGGGCCACGAAGGTGCGGGGCTTCTCGCGTTTCTCCCGGCGGTCGAAGAAGGCGTTGAGGGCGGACACGACCAGGTCCATGGGCACGGCTTCCGCCTCCCAGGCCAGCACCTGCCGGTAGTCGTCGGTGCTCAGCAGCCCGGCGCGACCCCAGGCCCGGAACGCCCACTCGCGCTCCAGCCAGTCCTTCTCCTCGCGGGTGTAGGGCATCAGGGCGCGGCCGGGGCTTCGGGCACCAGCCACGTCCCGTCCTTGAGGTGGAGGGCGCCGTTCTCCCAGGCAAGCACTTCCTCGGGCATGATCTTGGCCTTGGCGAAACCCCGGAGCCGGAAGGCACCGGAGCCCAGCAGTCGGCCCTGGCGGTCCCACACGGCCAGGCGCCACAAGGTGCCCTGGTGGCCGTCCACCTTGAGGAAGACGCCCCGGGAGCCCTCGCCGCTCCAGGCGGCCTCGGCCGGGACGCCGGCCGGCCGGGAGGGAACGCCCCCGCACCCCGCCAGGATCCCCGCCAGGATGATTGTCATCACCAGGATTGTCGAAGGTCGCGCCATGCCGACATTCTACCCGTTAGACTGAAGGCCGAGGGGGGCATGGTCCTGATCCGCGAACAGATTCGATACAAGAGCCGCAAAGAGGTGGACAAGCTCCGCGAGGCGGGCCGCGTGGCCGCCAACGCCCTGCGCCTCGCCGCCCGGGCCGCCCGGCCTGGCGTGAGCCTGCTGGAGCTGGACAAGCTCGCCGAGACCTACATCCGCCAGCAGGGCGCCACGCCCAGCTTCAAGGGCTACCACGGCTTCCCGGGCACCCTCTGCACGTCCGTGAACGACAAGGTGGTGCATGGCATCCCAACGAAATACATCCTCCAGGAAGGCGACGTCATCGCCATCGACTGCGGGGCGAAGTTGGACGGCTACCACGGCGACACCTGCCTCACGGTGGGCGTGGGCAAGATCAGCGAGGAGGCGCGGCGGCTCATCCAGACCGCCCAGCTGGCCATGTTCGTGGGCATCGAGCACTGCCGGCCGGGATTTCGCCTGGGGGACATGGCCACGGCGGTGCAGACCTTCGCCGAGGAGCGGGGCTACTCCGTGGTGCGCGAGTACATCGGCCACGGCCTGGGCCGCGACCTGCACGAGGATCCCCAGGTGGTCTTCGCCGAGCAGAAGCCCGGCACCGGCTTCCGCATGGAGCCGGGCATGACCATCACCATCGAGCCCATCCTGAACACCGGCAGCCACAAGTGCCTGGTGGAAGCCGACGGCTGGACCGT
>JAFJUR010000014.1 GCA_017859995.1 Holophagaceae bacterium
GATCTCGCCCGGGTGGGCGGCAAGTATGACGAGCAGTGGCACCGCACCCACTTCCGCAATCCCCGCGACCTCGTGAAGGGCTCCATCATGCCGCCCTATCCCTGGATCGTGAACAATCCGGCGGAGTTCCAGGCCATGGTCGCCTACCTCCAGAGCCTCGGCCGCGGCAAGGACTGGCGCCCCGCCCAGGACTACGAGAAGTAGGCCATGGACTTCACCTATCCCAGCATCTACTTCGCCTACCTCTTCTTCGCGCTGATGGCCGGACTGGCTGTGTTCTTCTTCATCCGGTCGAGGCGCGACGGGTACTGGGGAGAGAAGGGCGAGGACGCGAAATTCCACGTGTTCGAAGACGACGAGACCATCAGGAGGAACCCATGAGCGAGCAGGACAAGAAGGGCGACGAGGGCCTCAAGGAGTACGCCGACGGCTGGATGACCGAGCGCAAGGGGACCGACGCCCCCGGCTTCCTGAAGCTGGCGATTCCGGTTATCGGTCTGGGCTGCACCGCCTACCTGGTCATGCAGATGTACGGCGACGTCAGCCACGGTACCCGCGGGCCCCTGGTGCAGCAGTTCAACGCCGCGACCCGCACGAACCCGGCCCTGATGTACGGCATCGCGCTGCTGGCCCTCGTCTATGTGGCCATCGTCGCGGTCTTCGCCTTCCGCAAGCCCCACGAGGATTGACGCTGTGGACAACGCCAGCTGGCAGTTCAGGGTTCCCGACGACTCGCAGTACTGGGTCGAGATGGTCAAGTGCCAGCACGCCTGTCCGGTGCACACGGACGCGTGCGGGTACGTGACGGCCATCGCCGAGGGCCGCTATGAAGAGGCCTATCGCATCGCGCGGGCCACCAACCCCTTCGCCTCCATCTGCGGCCGGGTCTGTGGCGCGCCCTGCGAGGCGAACTGCCGGCGCGGATCCCTGGATGAGCCCGTGGCGATCCGCGCCCTCAAGCGGTTCGTCACGGACCAGTTCGGGCCCGAGACGGGCGACTACGCCAGCTACCGGGCGGGCGCCAACCAGCGCATGCTGCCCCCCAACCGAGGCGACTACGAGAAGGTGGCGGTCATCGGGGCCGGCGTCAGCGGCATGACCGTGGCTCACGACCTGGTGCAGATCGGCTACAAGGTCACGGTCTTCGAGGCCAACGCCGAGCCGGGCGGCATGCTGACCGTGGGCGTGCCGGTGTTCCGCCTCCCCCGCGACCTCGTGCGCCATGAGATCAACGCCATCCTCTCCATGGGCGTCGAGCTCAAGTGCAACATGAAGCTGGGCCGCGACTTCACCATTGCCAGCCTCCGCGCCGAGGGCTACAAGGCCATCTTCCTGGGCGTGGGCCTGCCCAACGGGCGCAAGCTCAACCTGCCCGGGGGCGAGGCGGAAGGCGTCTACGACGGCATGGAATTTCTCAAGGCCTTCAACGAGGGCAAGCCCCTGCCCCTGGGGCGCCGGGTGGTGGTGGTGGGCGGCGGCAACGTGGCCTACGACGTGGCCCGCTCGGCCCTGCGGCCCTTCGAGGCCCTGAACCGGGAGGACGCCCTCCAGGAGATGGGCCACGGCGAGAAGGTGGCCTACGATGTGGCCCGCTCCGCCCTGCGCATGAGCGGCGACAAGGAGATCCACGTCGTCTGCCTCGAATCCCTGGAGGAGATGCCCGCCGACAAGGTGGAGATCCACGAGGGCGAGGAGGAGGGCATCCGCCTCCACAACCGCGTGGGCCCCAAGGAGATCATCGTCGAGAACGGCAAGTGCAAGGGGCTGCGGGTGGTGAAGTGCCTCTCCGTCTTCGATGGCGAGCGGCGCTTCAATCCCACCTTCGACGAGGGCGATCTCACGGACATCCACGCGGATTCCGTGGTCTTCGCCATCGGCCAGACCTCGGACCTCAGCTTCCTCAAGCCCGAGGACGGCGTGGAGACGAACCGCGGCCTCGTCAAGGTGGATCCCGTCACCTACCAGACCACCGCGCCGGACATCTTCGCCTGCGGCGACGTGGCCCACGGCGCCCGCCTCTTCATCGACGCCATCGCCTCGGCCCACACGGCGGCGCGGTCCATGCACGACTTCCTGCGGGGCACCCGCACCGACGTGGTGGTCCGCAAGCGCTGGCTGCCCGCCGAGTACACCATGGCCGAGGGCTGGCACCGCGAGCCGCGCTGCAACGCGCCCGTGCTGGAGAGTCAGGTCCGCGCGGCCTCCGTGGAGAACGTGGAGCTGAGCTACCCCGAGGAGACGGCCCGGCGCCAGGGATCGCGCTGCCTGCGCTGCAACATCAACACGGTCTTCGAGACCGATCACTGCATCGCCTGCAACGGCTGCGTCGATGTGTGCCCCGAGGACCTCATCAAGCTGGTGGGGCTCAGCGCCCTCGCCGACGAGGACGCCCATGCCCGCCTCCGGCAGGCCGGAGCCGACCTCAGCCTGGCGGACTACCAGGCCATGAGTCCCCAGGACAAGGATGAGCTGGGCGGCATCATGCTGAAGGATGAAAGCACCTGCATCCGCTGCGCCATGTGCGCCTCCCGCTGCCCCACCCACGCCATCCTCATGAAGCGCTTCGACCACACCACCGAGTGCGTCTCCATTCCTTCGCCCAATCCCAAGATCCTGTACAAAATCTGAATGAGCGATGTCACGGCGCCCGCCGCCAAGCCGAAGATCGAGCGACTGCCGCCCCTGCCGCCGCCGGAGACCGTCTACCGGCGCATCCGGAAGCGCATCCACCTGATCTGTTTCCTCGCCTTCGTGGCGGCGCCCTTCACCAACCTGATGCGCTTCGACATCCCGCGGCAGCGGTTCTACTTCGCCGGGTTCGAGCTGTGGATCAGCGAGTTCGCCATCATCTTCTTCGCGATGATGTTCCTGATGTTCGTCATCGCGGCCTCGGCCATCATCCACGGCCGCATCTACTGCAGCTACGCCTGTCCCCAGATGATCTTCAGCGAGTGGAGCCAGGGGGTGGAACGCTGGGCCAAGGGCCTGGCCCAGAAGCGGATGAAGACCGCCCGGGCCCGGAGCCTGCTGGCGAATGGCCTCTTCTACGCCGTGCTGGCGGTGGCCTCGGTCTTTCTGGCCTTCGTGTTCACCTCGTACTTCGTGGAGCCCCGGGATCTCCTCGGGCGCCTGCTGCACTTCGACCTGGTGACCGTGGGCGGCATCACCGGCGCCACGGTCACCCTCATCACGTTCCTCGACTTCACGCTGGTGCGACAGAAGTTCTGCACCACCATCTGCCCCTACGGCTACATCCAGGGCATGCTCCAGGACCAGCACACCCTGCTGGTGAGCTACCAGGATGGCACCGGCGAGGCCAAGGACTGCATCGAGTGCAAAAAGTGCGTCCGGGTCTGTGAGATGGGCATCGACATCCGCACCTCGCCCTTCCAGATCGAGTGCGTGCACTGCGGCGACTGCATCGACGCCTGCGAGGACGTGCTGCGCAAGGTCGGCAAGCCAGGGCTCATCCACTACACTTGGGGCGAGCTGCCGAAGGCCGCGACGAAGCACGAGCCCTGGTACCGCCGCTGGGGCTTCCGCGACGCCAAGCGCCTGGTGATCCTCCTCATCATGGCCTTCTACCTCACGGGCCTCGGCCTGGCCCTGTCGCTGCGCCGACCGGTCCTGGTGGAGATCAACCCCGATCGCTCCACCCTCTACAAGCTGCTGGAGGACGGCCGCGTCGCGAACCTGATCCGCCTCAAGCTGGCCAACCGCACCGGGGCGGCCACCCATGTCCGCCTGTGGGTGGAGGGCCTGCCCGGGGCAGACCTGGCCCTGCCGGCCAACCCGATCCTGCTGCAGCCAGGGGAGACCTTCGAGCGGACGGTGGAACTGAGGGCCCCCTACGTGCCAGATGGCCAGGACGTCCACCCGATCCGCATCCTCGCCCAGGCCGACGCCGCCCGGAAGCCCGACGCCGAGGCGATGACCTTCATCACGCCCCTGAAGAGGAAATGACCATGACCATCCGCACCCGAGGCACCGTGTTCTTCCCGCTCCTCTTCGGCATGATCAGCCTGCTGTTCGTGAGCATCCTCGTGCTCGCCTACCACTTCTCGAAGAAGGCCAACCCCGTCATGCTCGACGACCAGGGCCGGCCCCAGGCGACGCGCCGCTGATGGGCCCGGAACAGCCCGGGGCGGACGCGGCCTGCGACCTCTGCGGCGCCCCCGCCGCCCGCAACCCCCAGGTCCAGACCTTCCGGGGCGAAGCCCGCCGCTTCTGCTGCGCGGGCTGCCTGAACGTCTACGCCATCCTGCTGGAGAGCGGCGCCCTGGAGGCGGGCCTCGACCTGCGGGAGACGAACCTCTTCAAGGAGAGCCAGCGCCTCGGGCTGCTCGGCCGGAGCGAGCCGGGCGCCGCCGCCCTTCCCGAAGGCGCGGAAACCAAGGAGACGCTGTACCAGCTCTCCGGCATGTGGTGTGCCGCCTGCGGCTGGGTGGTGGAACACGCCCTGCGCCGCGAGGCCGGCATCGTCTCGGCCGAAGTGCTCTTCACCTCCGATCTGCTCAAGGTGACGTACTGCCCGCAGGTGGTGCCGCCGGAGACGGTGCCTGGGGTGGTGAAGGCCCTGGGCTACCGGGCTTCGGAGTTCGGCACCGAGCAGGAGGGCGACCGCCGGGAGTGGCAGGACATGCTGCTCCGCCTGGGCATCGCCGGGGCGATGTGGATGAACGTGATGCTCTTCAGCCTGGTGATCTACGCCAGCTACTGGGAGGGCATCGCCGGCTGGGCCCAGCGGGTGGTGCCGCTGATCCTCATGGTCCTCGCGCTGCCGGCGGTGCTGTACTCGGCCTGGCCCATCCACCGCATCGCCTGGTTCGGCCTGAAGACGGGCCACCTCCGCATGGAGGCCCTCATCTCCACGGGGGTGCTCGCGGCCTTCGCCTACAGCTCGGCCCAGGCCTTCCTCGGCGGCCGGCACTTCTACTTCGACACCGCCTGCGCCATCGTCACCCTGGTGCTCACGGGCAAGGCGCTGGAGCGGAACGCCAAGGACCGCAGCGCCCGGGCCA
The DNA here is from genome assembly GCA_017859995.1 of Holophagaceae bacterium. Lineage (GTDB taxonomy): Bacteria > Acidobacteriota > Holophagae > Holophagales > Holophagaceae > Geothrix. The sequence goes on from JAFJUR010000014.1 coordinate 5,022, forward strand.
TCGCCCTGCTGCACCGCCTGCTGCCCCGGAAGGCCCGGCTCCGGGTGGACGGCGAGGAGCGTTTCGTGGCCGTGGAGGCGCTGGCCCCGGGGCTCGTCTTCCTGGTGAAGCCCGGCGAGCGCATCCCCGCCGACGGCCTGGTGGTGGAGGGCCGCTCGGCGGTGGACGAATCCGTCGTCACCGGCGAGGCCGATCCCCGGGCCAAGGCGCCGGGGGACGCGGTCATCTGCGGCAGCCTCAACATGGCGGGCGTGCTGGAGGTGCGCGTCACCCGCTGCGGCGAGGACTCCACCCTGGCCCAGATCGTGAAGTCGGTGCAGGGTGCCCTGGCCAGCAAGAGCCCCCTGGAACGCACGGTGGACCGGGTCTCCCGGGTCTTCATCCCCGCCGTCCTCGCCCTCGCGGCGCTCACCGTGGCCGCGTGCCTGTTCCGTGGCCTGCCGGCCACGGAGGCCATGCTGCGGGGCATCGCGGTGTTGGTGATCGCCTGCCCCTGCGCCCTGGGCATCGCCACGCCGCTGGCCACCACCGCTGCCATCGGCGCGGCCTCGCGGCAGGGCATCATCATCCGCGACGTGAAGGTGCTCGAGACCTTCCGCAAGGTGGACCTGCTGCTCCTCGACAAGACCGGAACCCTCACCGAGGGGGACTTCCGGGTGCGGTACGCGGTGCTGGACGACCTCGACCTGGTGGCCGGGCTGGAATCCTACTCCGAGCACCCCCTGGCCCACGCCGTGATGCGCCATGCCGCCGAGCAGGGCCTGGGCCCCGCCGACGCCACGGACATCGTGGTGCGGGAGGGCCTCGGGCTGATCGGCACCGTGAAGGGCCGCCGCGTCGCGGTGGGCAACCGCAGGCTCATGGCCGAGGTGGGCCTGGCGATCCCGGCGGTGCTGCAGCCGCTGGTGGAGGGCTGGGAGGCCGAGGGGCTCACGGTGGCCTTCGCCTCGGTGGACGGAGCCTGTTCCGGCGCGTTGGCCTTCGGCGACCGGCCCCGCGCGGAGGCCGCCGCCGTGGTGGCGGAGCTCCGGGCCCGCGGGGTGCAGACCGTGCTGCTGTCAGGGGACGCGCCCGCCACCACCGAGCGCATCGCCCGGATGGTGGGGCTCGACCTATGGGTCGGCGGCGTCTCGCCCGCGGAGAAGGCCGACACGGTCCGCCGCTTCCAGGCTGAGGGCAAGGTGGTGGCCATGGTGGGCGACGGCATCAACGACGCCCCGGCCTTGGCCGCGGCAGACCTGGGCATCGCCATGGGATCGGGCGCCGACCTGGCCACCCACGCCGCGCCGGTGGTGCTCATGCGGGATTCCCTCACCCGCATCACCAGCGTGTTCCGCCTCGCCACCCTCACCCTGCGGGTGCTCAAGCAGAACCTGTTCTGGGCCTTCTTCTACAACACCCTCGGCATCTCCCTGGCCATGACCGGCGTGCTCAACCCCATCCTCGCCGCCGCGGCCATGGTGCTGTCCAGCCTCTCGGTCATCGGCAACTCGCTGCGGCTGAACCGGGCCGCTTGAGGGCGTTCCGGGTACGGTCGTCAAGGATTCACCACGGAGGCACGGAGATCGCGGAGGGGACACGGAGGCCTCCGTGCGCACCCATCCTGCTTCGCGGGGCGCGGCGCGCCCCGGGGCCGCGTGCGGCCCCGCCAGTCGACGCGGGCAGAATCCGCGCGATCGCGTGGCCGTCCGCCCGCGTCGACTGGTCTCGCGAAGCTCGCCTGGACCAACCTCTCAGTGCCCTCGGTGTCTCCGTGGTGAATCGTTTCCTCTGAACGCAACCGCGACGGCGCCGAAACTCAGGAGCCCTCGGCCCGCCCCCGGTGGTAGTGGCGGCGGGCCTTGGCGCGGTTGCCGCAGCTGGCCATGGAGCACCAGCGGCGGGAGCGCCCGCGGCTGCGGTCGAGGAAGAGCCAGGTGCACTGGGCGCCGTCGCACTCGCGCACCGGCGGTGCCTCCCGCGAGGTGAGCAGGTCCGCTGCGGCCCGGGCGATGGGCCAGAGGGGCGAGGTCAGGAACTGGGCGCCGTCCCGCCACTGCCATTCCGGCGCCGGGCCGGAGCCTTGCACCGTCAGGTGGGGCAGGGCTTCGCGGAGCTGCGCGTTGAGGCAGGCCAGGGCCCCGGGCGGCAGGATCCGATCCCGGGCCCGGGCGGAGAAGAGGGCGTAGAGCGCCTCGCGCAGCTCGCAGGCGGCGTGGAGCGCCGCGGCCGCCGCCGCGCCCTCCCGCCGGCCCCGCTGTTCCAGGGCCGCCAGGTCTGACGCCTCACCCAGGCCGGTCTGCCGGGCGAAGGCCAGCAGGTGGTCGTAAGACCGCAGTCCATCCGTTTCGGCCCGGGGACGGTCGCCCCAGGTGTTGGCGAAGTCCAGGCAGAGGTCCCCGCCGGAGAGTTCAAAGGGCCCTGGACCGGGTGGCGGGAGGGGGGTGGGCATGGTGCAATGATAACCTGGATTTAACACTTGACTGGTTAGGCAGATCGATCATATTAACCTGTATTCGATTTTAAGGGGGTTATCATGGGGCCCGACGGCGAACCTGCCACCACCAGCCTGGCCGACCAGCTGGAGCGGAGCTTCCGAGGCGGGGCCTGGCACGGCCCGGCGCTGATGGAGGTGCTGGCGGGGGTGGACGCGGCCACCGCCCAGTGGCGCCCTGACCCCAGCATTCATTCTGTCGCGGAGGAGGTGGGCCACCTCGCCTTCTGGCTGGAGGACGCCCGGCGCCAGATCTCGGGGGAGGCGCGCCGCGCCCCGGGAGCAGAGGTGGACTGGGGCCCGGCCAGCCTGGCCACGGAGGCCGCGTGGCAGGCGCTCTGCGCTGAGCTGGAATCCGCCCACCTGGCCCTGCGCGCCGCCCTCCTCGAGGCGGCCGGTCCCCGGCTCGAGGAAGCCCTGCCCGGCTCGGACACCACCCTGCGGGGCCTGGTGCTCGGCATCCTCCAGCACAATGCCTATCACGCCGGGCAGATGGCGCTGCTGCTCCGGCAGGCCCGGCTCGCGGGCGGAGGCAGGCCATGACGCCGCTGGAGGCGCGGACGCTCGAGCGGCTCCAGACCCGCCGGGCGCACCTGGCGGGGCTCGCCAAGGCGCGCGGCGACCACCGCTGGGTGGACCTGATGCGGAAGGTGGACGCGGCCATCGGGGCCATCGAGGTGGGCACCTGGGGCCACTGCGCCGTCTGCCACGACCTCATCTCCGAGGGGCGCCTCGCGGAGGATCCCCTGCTGACCGTCTGCCTGTCCTGCCTGTCCGAGGCCGACCGGCGGGCCCTGGAGCGGGACCTGCAATCGGCGGGCAAAGTGCAGCGGACCCTGCTGCCGCCGGCCCACCTGGCCCGGGACGGCTGGGAGGTGGCCCACCTCTGGGAGCCCCGGGGCCCCGTGTCCGGGGACCACGTGGACCTCATCCCGCCCTACGCCCCCGGCGCGCCGGCCCACCTGCTGCTCGGCGACGTGTCGGGCAAGGGCGTGGCGGCCTCGCTGCTGCAGGCCCACCTGCACGCCCTGTTCCGGGCCCTGGTGCCCGGCGGCCAGACCCTCCCCGAACTGCTGCAGCGCGCCAATGAGCTCTTCGCGGAGGCCACCTCCTCGGTGAGCTACGCCACCCTCGCGGCCCTGCGGCTGGGCTGCGACGGACGCTTCTCCCTGGCCAACGCCGGGCACCCCCGCCCGTTCCTCGCCGATGGCCGCGGCGTGCGTCCCATCGAGGGCGGCGGCCTGCCCCTGGGGCTCTTCTGCGACTCCGCCTACACCGAGCGGGAACTGAGGCTGCAGCCCGGCCAGACCCTGCTGCTCTACACGGATGGCTGGACGGAAAGCGCCAAGGGGGACATGGAATTCGGCATCGGCCGCGCGGCCGCGGCCCTGCGCCGGGCCCGGGACCTGCCGCTGCCGGAGTTGTTGGCTTCCTGCCGCGCCGAGCTGGAGGCGTTCTTGGGCGGCTCGCCGCGGGGGGATGACCTCACGCTGGTGGCGGTGCGCCGGGCGGCCTAAACGCAGAACGCAGGAGATCCCGAAATCCGGCCCAGGGCCGAGGGACAAAGCATGGGCCGGGGCCGGGATCACTTCGGCTGGGCCCGCTTCCCTTTCGATCGGTCGTAGCGATCCAGGAAGGTTCGAAGAAACGCCAGCCGCTTCTCGATATCCGCCTTCCAGTGATCGAGCCGCTCCCACCCTGAGGTGGTGAGCGTGTAGATCTTCCGGGCCGGGCCCCGGGAGTGGGTGTCCCAGTGGAACGTCACGTCCCCAGCCTCTTCCAGGGCCTGCAGCGTCCGATAGGTCGCGCCGGGATCGGCCTTGTAGCCGGGGAGCGTTTCCTGGAGCGTCGAACGGATCGCGTGGCCGTGCAGGGGGCCCTCCGTCAGCGCCAGCAGGATGAAGGCGGGAAGGTGGCGGGACTGTCGGCTGGAGGAGGGCATCGGGCTAGTCACCAGGTGAGGTGCGGAGTTCCGCGGTGTGCCCGGACAGGAGCGCCTCCATCAGGAACCCGCAAGCAATGATGCCTGGAAGCGTCAAAGCCAACCTCAACAAGGCGAACCTGATTCCAAGAAAGGCGCTCTCCATCATGAGCATCGGGAGTTTGATGGTGGCCCACGCGCCCAGGAAGATGACGAGGTTGGCGGGGCGGGCGCCCTTTCCCAGGAGGGCGGCGCCGATGGGGAAGGCCGCGTAGATGGGGCCCGCGGCTCCGGTCCCCAGGAGCAGGGCGAGCAGGACCCCGCGCACCCCCGAGGTCCGTCCGAGGTTGCGGGCCACCACCTCCTTCGGCACCCAAGCGTCGAAAAGGCCGATGAGGATGAGCACCGAAGGGACGATGACCAGCACGTCAACGAGGCCCTGGCCCCAATTCCGCAGGGATTGGGCGGCCAGGCCCGGGCTGGGGATCCAAAGCGCCAGATGGGCCGCCAGGATGATGGCCACCACCAGGAGGGGTCGCTTGAGGTCCGGTCTCATAGCAGGCCCCCCATCAGCGCCCCCACGAGCAGGGCCAGAACCAGGCTCAGCGACTGCCGGAGGAGGGTGAACCGGCGTCCGAAGGCCTTGATTTCCATGGGGGCCGTGAGGGCGCCGACCATGGTCAGGGTGGTGATGAAGCTTGCGAGGGCAGGCAGGCCGGCCCCCATGCGGTGCAGCGAACCCGCCAAGGGATAGGCCACCGGCCCCGGGATGGTCAGCAGGGCCCCCAAACCTGCGAGGAGGAAGAAGCCCACCGCGCCGTGGGCCTGGAAGAGGGTGGCGACTCCCGCCGGCGGGACCGCGGCCATGGTCAGGCCCACGCCCGCCAGCACGGCCAGAAGCCCCGGGAGCAAGCCCAGCCCTGACCGTGCGGACATCTTCAGCGCCGCGCGGGTGCGGGCTCCGTCGTTGGCGGCCGAGAGGGCCACGCCCCCCAGGGCCGTCGTCAGAAGCAGGATGGGGAAGGTGGCCATGGGATCTCCTTTCGATGTCATCTAGATGTTTTAATCATCTAGGTGACACAGAATCGAACCTGCCTCACCCTCTGTCAACCCACCCCATCCATTTGTTTCACATGCAAAATTGTATTTATTTACATAATTATGTTTACTTATTGAAGCCTTCGCGTGACCCGGCCCAATGGGGCCAATCGACCCCCGGGCGCCATCCCGGCGCCCCTTGGTGATCTGGCCATCCCGCTCAGCCCTGGCTCTGGATCCGCAGCAGCATCACCGCCTGCCAGAGGATGTAGCCGCCCATGGCGGCCACCAGCAGGCCGCCCACGCGCAGCAGCGCGGCCTTCCACGCCTGGCTGAGGCGCGTGCTGGCGAGGCCCAGGCCCAGCAGCAGCGGGGCGTTGCCCAGGCCGAAGGCGGCCATGCCCGCGGCGCCCATCTTCCAGTCGCCGCCATCGAGGGTGCGCAGCAGCATCATGTAGACGAGGCCGCAGGGGATCAGGCCCCAGAGCAGGCCCAGCGCGTAGGGCACGCTACCCAGCGCCAGGCCGCGGCCCATGAGCTTCTGCAGCGCGGGCGGCAGGCGGAATTCCATGAGGGCCTCGGCCCGGCGTCCCAGCAGCATCACCAGGCCCATGAGCAGCATGAGCGCCCCGACGCCCAGCTTCACCCAGACCTGCCAGGGCCAGGCCTGGGCGGCGATCAGCGCGGCGCCCTCGGGCCGGCAGCAGGCGTGCATGTCCTGGACGGTCTGCAGCCGCGCGAACCCTCCGAGGAATCCGATGATGCCGCCGAGGATGGCGTAGGTCGTGATGCGCCCCAGCTGGAAGCGCAGGTGCCGCGTCCAGGTCCGGCCGCCGTGCTTGGCCTGGGAGAGGCCGAAGGCGGCCACGATGGGGCCGCACATGCCCGCGCAGTGCCCCAGGGAACCCAGCAGGCCCGCGACCCACATGACGATGAGCCACGGCGCGGCGTGGGGATGGTTCAGCCATTGTTCGAGCATGGCCCATGGTCCCAGCGGGCGGCCGGAGGCCGCAAGCGACGGCGGTCACGGATGGGTGCGGCGGAATGTCGCACCCATCCGGAGGGCCAGGTCCCGCGCGGGTTCAGCCCAGGGCCTCGGCCGCCGGGAGGACGGGCAGCCGCGTGGCCACGGCGCCCAGAGCGATGGCATGCAGCAGCTCGCTCACCGTGGTGCAGCAGTCCCCCAGGATGGACACCGCGTACGGCTCGGCGGCCTTGGAGATGGCGGTGTGGGTGACGCAGTTCTGGGTCATCATGCCGCCGATGAGCAGCTCGGTGACGCCCAGGCCGGCCAGGACCCGCTGCAGCTCCGTCTGGTGGAAGGCGTCGGCGAAGGCCTTCACCACCACGGGCGCCTCCGGGGCGGCGGCACGAACGCGAGGGTGCAGCTGCGCGCCCTCGCTGCCCTCCACGAAGAAGGGGGCCGGTCCCCGGCGGCTGTCGGCGATGTGCTGGACGAGCACCACGGGGATGCCCTGCGCCCGGGCCCGGTCCATCGCCTGGAGGGTGCGATCCAGGGTGGCCTCCGCGTTCCAGAGCGGGAACTTCCCGCCGGGGAAGTAGTCGTTCTGAAGATCGATGACGAGCAGGGCGCGTCGGCTCATGGCAGCTCCTCCGAGTGGCACCCCCTCAGGCTAGGTTCCGGAAGGGGAATCGGGGATTGGCGAAAATGACAACAATCAGGCTAAAAAAGACACATGCCCTCCCGAACCCGCACCCCCCGCCAGCGGCCTTCCGGCGACCGCACCATTGGCATCCTCGCCTATCCCGGCGTTCAGCAGGCCGCGCTCCACGGGCTGACCGACCTGCTGGAGGCCGCCAGCCGTCTGCGGGAGCAGGGATCCGGGCCAGCGGTCACGCTCACGGTGCAATCCTGGGACGGCGGCGCGCCCCTGCTCCCGCCGGGCGCACCGCTGACGGCCCTCATCCTGCCGCCGAGCCTCGGGATCCTGGCGACGCCGGCGCAGACGGCCGCCATCGCGGCGTGGCTCCGGGATCGGCACGGGGAGGGCACCGTGCTCTGCTCCGTCTGCGCCGGCGCGTTCCTGCTGGCGGAGACGGGCCTCCTCGACGGCCGGCCCGCCACCACCCACTGGGCCCTGGCGGAACGCTTCGCCGCGCGGTTTCCCGAGGTGCGCCTGGATGCGGACAAGCTGCTCATCGACGACGGCGACCTCATCACCGCGGGCGGACTCATGGCCTGGGTGGATCTGGGTCTGCGGCTGGTGAACCGCTTCCTGGGCTCCGCCACGCTGCTGGCCACCGCGCGGTACTTCCTGGTGGATCCCGGCGGCCGGGAGCAGCGGTTCTACAGCACCTTCGCCCCCCAGCTGACCCACGGCGACGCGGCCATCCTGAAGGTGCAGCACTGGCTGCAGGCGAACAGCGGCGGCCGCATCAGCCTGCCTGCGATGGCCGCCCGGGCGAAGCTGGGCGACCGGACCTTCCTGCGGCGCTTCCAGAACGCCACCGGCCTGACGCCGGGCCAGTACCTGCAGCATCTCCGCGTGGGGAAGGCGCGGGCTCTCCTGGAGCAGTCGGGGCTGGCCGTCGACGAGATCGCCTGGCAGGTGGGCTACGGGGATCCCGGTGCCTTCCGGAAGGTCTTCCTGAAAGTCATGGGGCTCTCTCCGGGCGAGTACCGCCGGCGGTTCGCGGTGGCGGGGCCGATCCCCTGAACCTTGCAGGGCCCGCCCGCGCTCAGCCATGAAGCGCTCACCAGCAGAACGGAGCTGGATGATCCTGGCAGACGCATCGCAGGCGCAGGTTCTGATCCATCTGCGCCACCGCGGTTCCGGCTCTAGTCCTGATCCGTCTTCTCCACGACGATCACCATCCGCGTGACCACGGCAGCCAGGGCGCCCACCGCCGCGAAGACGGGGAGGAGCGCCGCGCCCACCAGGCCCAGCGTGAGCGGGATCTCGATGAGGGTCTTGCCGGATTCGTTCTTCAGGATGATCCGTCGGATGTTGCCCTGGTGGATCAGATCCTTGATGGTGTCCAGCACCTTGCCGCCGTCGACCTTGAACTCTTCGGTGCGGGTGCGGTCCTGCGTGGATTCGGAGGTCATGGGTTCATCCTTTCGAAGGGGTGTCCGGGGTCAGGCCTGCACCAGCAGGTGCCGGGCCAGCCAGACCTGGAACCGTCCCGCCAACAGTGCCAGGTGGAAGGTGAGGGGGATCAGGGCGAGGGCCGCCAGCCCGCAGAGCACCGCCATCAACCTGGGGTTGGCGATCATCCAGGCACTGCCGCCGAGATCCCAGGACAGGTTGCCGGTGGCGTGGAAGAGTCCCGCAAAGGGCACGGCCATCAGGCTGAGACCCGCGGAAAGGAGGCTCACGAACAGGGTGAAGTAGGCGATGCCAAGCGGCATGAGCAGCAGGAAGTAGAGCAGGCTGGTCCAGGTGCGGCGGTCGCGGAGCAGAGCGCCCAGCCGGGACAGCCAGCCCTGGCCTTCGGGCAGCAGGGCCGGGCCGGCGGAGCCCTCGCCGCCCACCATCAGCCTCAGCAGATGCACCTCGGCCACGGCCAGCAGCCGGACGCCCGCCAGGAAGGCGAGGGCCACGGGCACGCCGATGATGAGGATGGCCAGGCCCAGGCTCACGGAGAGACCCGTCACGGTGAAGGTGAAAGCGAGGACGCCCGTGACCATGGTGGCGAGCAGGTAGAGCAGGGTCGTGTAGGCGCGGCGGGTGGCGAGCACCTCGAAGAAGCCGGGATGGGGCGGGGTCAGCAGCGGCATGAAGCCTCCGGGTGTCCCCAATCTACGGCCCTCCGCCTGTGCTCGGCAGGGCGGACCGGCGAACGGTTCGCGGGAACCGGTGAAGGCACGGAGCGGCGGAGGCGGTCCCGGGCTCAGCCCAGCTCGGGCACCCGCCAGAGGGGCAGCTCCTCGCCCAGCGCGGGCACGGGCAGCAGGCCGTTCTCCACGGCGCCGTCGTCGCTCTCGGGCTCGCAAAGGTAGGCGGCGATGGCGCCCAGGGGCTGTTCCGTGGGCACCAGGGCCCAGCCCGGCGGCACGGCCCGGGGGCCGCGGCGCCAGGACACCGCCAATTCGCCCACGGCGGCGGCCTCGAGGATGGCCCGGCCGCTTTCCGAACCCAGGTCCTCCACCACCGGAACTTCCACCTCGAAGGTGCCCACGGCCGCCTGGAGGGAAAGCCCGTGCAGGCGCAGGTGGGCCGCCACGGAGGCGGGCACCAGGTAGGCCTCGGGGCGCTCCGCCACCGTGGTGCCCACGAAGCGAGCCAGGTGCGGGATGGTCACGCTGGTGGGCGCGCCCTCGAGGGTGCGGGGCGTGCGGGTGAGGACCTCGATGGGCGACTCGCGGCGGATCAGCTGGTAGCGCACGGCAATGCGGTCGCGGGGGGATTGGCTCTCGGCCACGGTCTGCAGCACCTCGTCGCGGTGGGCGGCCACGTGCCGGAGGGTCTCCAGCATGAAGGCGTAGGCGGTCCGCACCCGCTCGGAGAAGGGGATGTACGAGTAGCACTCGAGGAGCAGGTCCATGCGGCTGGTGAGGCCGCGGTAGTTGCTGCCGAAGCGGGGGTGGTGGGGGTAGGTCATCCAGCCTTCGCGCACCGGCGCGCCGGGCTCTGCGTCGCGGTCGGCGTCCAAGGCCCGCTCGTCCTCCACGAAGTTGCCATACCAGCCCGTGTCCAGGCCGTGGTTGGCCTTCATGGCCGCGGTGACCGGCGGCAGGAGGCGGTCGCGCATGTAGGCGATGGGCTCCTCCCGGCCGCTGTCCACGGTGTGGGGGATGTCGTAGGTCATGGAGAACCGGTGCACCGAGCCGTTGGTGGCGTGGTTGTCGATGGTGAGGTCGGGGGCCCAGGGCTGGCAGACGCGGGTCTGCAGCAGGCACATCTCCTCGCCCTGCATGCGCAGGTAGTCGCGGTTCAGGTTGATCTTGGCGGCGTTCACGCGGGTGCCCACGCCGCTCTCGGGGCCCAGCTGGCCGCTGAGCTTGGGCAGGTGCAGCTTGCGGTTGCCCGGATGGATGGCATCGTTGCCGTCGGGGTTGAAGAGCGGCACCACCACCAGGGTGAGGTCCGCCAGGATGGCGCCAGCGTCCAGGCCGGGACGGCCCTCCAGCAGGTCGCGCACCAGCATGAGGCAGCCTTCCTTGCCTTCGACCTCGCCCGCATGGATGCCGCTGATGACGAGGACCACGGGTCGGTCGAGGCTGCGGGCCTCGGCGGGCGTCTTCACCCCGTGGGCCGACAGCACCAGCAGGGGCAGCTCGCGGCCCTCGGGGCTGATCCCGAAGGAGGTGACGTGCAGGCGCGGGTCGGCCTTGGCCTTCAGGCCCGCGATGAACGCCATCACGTCGGCGTGCCGGCTGGTCTCTTCGTAGCCTGTGGCTTCAGCCCGGGTGAGCAGGTTCATGGCCTCTCCTCAATCCAGTTCCAGAAAATCCTCGGTGCGGGGCATGGCGCGCATGGCATCCAGCAGGGAGGCCGGCGGCGGCGTCAGCCTGCGGGCCGCGAGATCCAGCCACCCGCCCAGGCTGGTCACGCGGGCGGCGGGCCGGCCGTCCTCCTTGAGGAAGTCGTTGCGCAGCAGGAAGCGGCTGCCGTCCGCGGACTGGCCGGCCAGGCCGAGCCGCACCTGGAAGGCCTCCAGCAGGCCGATTTCCCTGAAGTAGTCCACCTCGTCGCGCTTCACCACGGGGCCGATGCGCAAGCGGACAAACTCGGACATCGGGAACCCGTGTTCGGCGAAGAAGAGCATGCGCACGTCGCCGGCCCTGTCGAGGTAGGCGGTGTTCCGCATGTGCGCGTTGAAGTCCATGTCCCCCCAGCCGGCGAACAGGGTCTTCTCGAACATGGGCTCTCCTGGACGGGGCATGGGCGAGACGAAGGGTAGCAGGGAGGCGTCGCCGAGACGGGGCTCACAGCCCCCGCTTCAGCACCTGCTGGCCCATGTGGGAGACGCGGTACTGGCCGACGCCGCGCTCGCGGATGAGGTCGTGGCGCACCAGGTACGAGATGTCGGCTTCGGCGGCGCCGGCCTTCACCAGGTGGTCCCGGGCCACGTCCGGGTGCTTCGCCACCAGCTGCAGCAGCATCATCTGGCGGGGGGTGATGGGATCGGCCACGGAGGCTCCTGGGGTGGTTCTAGCCGCTGGTCTGCCGGCGGTAGCTGGGACGGTGGAGGTCCGAGATCTGGACCGTGAGGCTGAGCCGCTGGCCCGCGAGGCTGCGGGGAAGGGCCGCGGCGAGCAGCGGAAGCAGCGCCTCGCTGAGCTGGGCCTTCACCTCGTCGCTGCGGCCGCTGAGGATCTGCACGTTCAGGGTGACGAAGGCTCGTTCGGGGCCCTGCTCGGCGTCGCCGGGCGTCTCGTCGCCCACGACGAACACCTCGTGGCGCAGGAAGCGGCTCTTGATGTCGGCGGCGGCGAAGAGGCCGGTGTCCGCCAGGGTGCGGTTCACCGCCCGCAGCAGACCCGCCCAGTCGGGCTGGTCGAGGAGGTTGCCGGAGGCTTCAAGGATGCAGTGGGGCATGGCGCGACCTGGGGTCTGGTGTCTGCTGCGATCCTACCGCCGATGGTCCGGCTTCCGCAGGATCGCCTTTCGCGCACCCTTGTCCCAGTAGCTGGTCTCCTCGGCGAAGCAGATGTTCTCGAGGTCCGTCACGCGCTCCTGCAGGCAGGCCTGGGCGTCGGCGATGGCCTGGTTGTAGATGGCCGGGCCGATCTCCTTCAGGCAGAACGCGAGGAAGGTGCCCGCCCCCAACTCGCCCAGGCTCTCCCCGTATTCCTCGGACACGAAGCGCTGGATGGGGGCGTGCAGGCGCTTTTCGGTTTCGGGCGAGAGCTTGATGTCCATGGCGGCCTCAAGGGGTCATGAAACCATGACACAGGCAGTGGAAGGATTTGACCCGGAAGCGCACCATGGGAGGGCGTTCCCCCCTCCCTTCCTGCTTGAGGTCTCCCATGATGCGTTTCGCTTGCCTCCTCTTCCTCCCGTTGCTCCTCGGCGCCCAGGCCCCGGACCCGGCCTCGAAACCGGCCGCGAAGCCTGCCGCCGCGCCGGTGGCGAAGCCCGCCGCGAAGGCACCGACCGAGCATCCACGCGCCAGCCGCCGGGCGGATGAACTGGCCCGGCGCGGGGCCCAGGCCGACCGGCTCGCCCAGGAGGCCCGCCAGCAGAAGGCGATGGCCACCCGGGAGAAGGCGCGCCAGACCGCCTACAAGCGGGCGGAGGAGGCCTCCCTGAAGAAGGCGGAGCAGGCCCGGCGGCAGGCGGAAGGGCTCCAGAAACAGGCGGAGGCCCATCGCAAGCGCGCCGAGGAGAGCCGCCGGAAGGCCGAGGAATCCTGGAAGGCCTACCAGGCCGCCAGCCGCGCGCTCGAACCCGCCAAGGCCAAGCCCGCCCCCAAGCCCGCGGAAACCCCCAAGGCCGAGGCGCCCAAGGCTGAGCCCGTCAAGGTCGAGGCGCCGAAGGCCGAGGCCCCCAAGCCGGATGCGACCAGGAACTGAGCCGGCCGGATTCCCGTTCAGCCCTGGGCGTCAGGCGGCTCCGGCGGCGGTTCGGGATTCGCCGAAGCGGGCGTCGTGCCTGCGGGTTTGGCGAAGCGCTGGGCCCGCAGGTGGAAGTCATCGGTGAAGGTGCGGCGCACGGGCGGAAGGGGCTCGGCGTCCGCCTTCTGCCTGGCCTTCCGCACCCGCCAGAGGCCATAGGCGGCCGGCAGCAGCAGCAGGGCCGGGTATTCCAGCAGCACCCGCAGCAGCGTCAGGCGGAACTGGGTGGGCCGCAGGCCGTCGGCGTACCAGGCGTCGAGGATCCACACTTCGTCATCCACCTTCAGCTCGGCCGCCTCGGCCTTGGCCATGCGCAGCACCTGCTCGGCGTGGTCGGTCTTGACCGTGACGAAGTCGGTGATCTGGCTGTCGGGATCGTGGTCCAGACTCCGCACGGTCACCCAGGCCAGCCCGGGCCGCTGCACGTGGCAGAAGGGGTTCAGCACGATGAGGAAGGCCTGCACCGCCAGGATCCACACCACGGCTCCCACCAGGCTCCATAGCCCGACGAGGGCCGTCCAGCGGAGGGCCTGACGGTAGGTTTCCGGTCGGGAGGGCATGGGGGGAGTATCGCTGATTCAGCGGCCGTTGCGTCAAAGGACCCGGGCTGGACCGGCCCCGGATTTCCAGATTCTCGACCCGGCCGTCGAAAAGTCCCCCAGAATGACCCCGTCCAAACCAGCCATGTCTCCCTCCGTTCCTCCTCCCGGGCCCCACGAGGCCATCGACACTCCCCTGCTGGCGGGGGGAGCTCTGGATGCGCTTCCCATGGGCATCCTCCTCGCCGATGGCGAGGGACAGGTTCTGCGGGTGAACCTCGCCGGGCAGCAGCTCCTGGGCCTGGCGCCCGGGGCGGCTCCAGGCGCCGCCTGGACCGCCGTGGCACCGGATGGTTCGCAGGTGGATCCAGACGCGCACCCCGCCCGCCAAGCCCTCCGGACCCAGGGCCCCGTCGTGGTCCCGGAGCTGGGGGTGATGCGTCCCGATGGCGAGGTGGTCTGGATCAGCGTCCATGCTGCGCCCGCGGGCCCCGGTCAGGCCATCCTCCTCTGTTCGGACCAGTCGGAGGCCCACCGTTCCAGGGCCATCCTGGCGGCCCGTGCGCGCCTCGCCGAAGGGGCGCCCGGGCTCTCCCTGGAGGGCCTGCTCCGGGCCACCCTGGACGAGGCCGAGGCGCTCACGGGCTCGCGCATCGGCTTCTACCACTTCATGGAAGCCGATCAGGTGAACTTGCACCTCCAGGCCTGGAGCACCCGCACCGAGGCCGAGTTCTGCCGGGCGGAGGGGAAGGGCAGCCACTACCCCATCACCCAGGCCGGCGTGTGGGCCGACTGCGTCCGCCTTGGGCGGCCGGTCATCCACAACGACTACGAAAGCCTGCCCGGCCGCCGGGGCCTGCCGCCGGGCCACGCCGAGGTGGTGCGGGAACTGACCGTCCCGGTGCTGCGGTCCGGGCGGATCGTGGCGATCGTGGGTGTGGGCAACAAGCCGACCCCGTACGGTGACGGTGACGTGGATTCGATCCAGCGCCTGGCCGACCTGGCCTGGGATCTGGCTGAGGCCAAGCGGGCCGTGGAGGACTTGCATGAGCGGGATCTTTCTTTCCGCGAAGTGATCCAGCATTCGCCCCTGGCCATGGTGGTCGCCGACCGCCATGACGAGGACATCCGCCTGATGAACCGGAAGTTCACCGACCTGTTCGGCTACACGCTCGATGACGTCCACTCCGTGGCCCAATGGTGGCCCCGGGCCTACCCCGATCCCGCCTACCGGGAGGAGGTCAGGCAGGGCTGGCTGGCGCGGATCGAGCGCTATGAAGCGGGAGGGGGTCCCTTCGAGCCCCAGGACGTCACCGTCACCTGCAAGGATGGGTCGACCCGCTACATCCGCGTGGAGCTGGCGAGCATGGGCGGTCCCCATGCGGTCACCTTCACCGATCTGACGGAGCATCGGCGCACCGAGGAGGTGCTGGGCTTCCTGGCCACCTGCGGAAGCACGCCGGGCGAGGACTTCTTCCAGTCGCTGGCCCGGTTCCTCGCCCGCCAGCTCGACATGGATTTCGTCTGCATCGACCAGCTGGAGGGCGACGGGCTGTCGGCCCGCACGCTGGCGGTGTGGTGCGACGGCCGCTTCGAGGACAACATCTCGTACGGCCTGAAGGACACGCCCTGCGCCGACGTGGTGGGCAAGTCGGTGTGCTGCTTCCCGGCCGGCGTGGCGGCCCGTTTCCCGGAGGACAAAGTCCTCCAGGATCTGCGCGCCGAGAGCTACGTGGGGGTGACCCTGTGGGATCACACGAACCAGCCCATCGGCCTCATCGCCATCATCGGGCGGCGCCCCTTGGCCGATCCGGCCGTCGGGCAGTCCGTGCTGAAGCTGGTGGCGGGGCGGGCCGCGGGCGAACTGGAGCGCCTGAAGGCGGAGGTCCAGCTCCGGGCCAGCGAGGAGGCCTTCCGCCGCCAGTTCACCGACAACTTCACCATGATGCTCCTGGTCGATTTCCGGACCGGCCGGATCGTGGATGCCAACGATGCGGCGGTGGCCTTCTACGGCTACCCGAGGGAGCGGCTGCTGGGCCTCCACATCAGCGAGCTCAACACCCTCCCGCCCGGGGAGATCCAGGCGGCCATGGATCTCGTCGCGGGCCAGCGCGGGGCCCGGTTCGAATTCCAGCACCGGCTCGCCGATGGAACCATCCGCGACGTGCAGGTGTCCTCCAGCCGCATCCGGCTGGGCGACCGCGAGGTGCTGCACTCCATCATCCACGACGTCACCCAGCGCAAGGTGGCCGAGCGGGCCCTGAAGGCCAGCGAGGACCGCTACCGCGCCCAGTTCAACCTGGCCAGCGAGGGGATCTTCACCCTTTCTCCGGAGGGCACCCTGCTGGAGGTCAACCAGGCCTTCGCCCGCATGCACGGCTACACCGTGGCGGAGCTGAAGGGGATGAAGATCACCGACCTCGACACGCCGGAGTCGGCGGCCTTCACCCCGGGCCGGCTGCGCCGCCTCCTGGCCGGGGAGTCCCTCACCTTCGAGGTCGAGCACTTCCACAAGGACGGCCACCGCTTTCCGCTGGAGGTCTCGGCGAACCTGGTGGCCGGGGGCGGGCGGCCGAGCCTCCTCTGCTTCCACCGTGACATCACCGAGCGCAAGCAGGCCCAGGAGGCGCTGCGGGAAAGCGCAGAGCAGCTGCGGATCATCTTCGAGGCCTCCGATGCCGGCATGATCCTGGTGCTGCCCACCGGCATCATCTCCTTCGCGAACCGGCGCATGGACGAATTGTTCGGGTGCCCGGCGCAATCGTTGATCGGCACGCCCTACGCCGCGCTGCTGCATGATTCGGAGCGGCTGCAGGGCGACGGGAAGATGCGCCAGCTCATCCGGGGCGAGATCCAGTCGGTGTCCCTCGAGCGGCACTACGTCCGCGCCGATGGCACCGATTTCTGGGGCCAGCTTTCGGGGCGCCGCCTCGAGCATCCCGATGGCAGCCTGCGCGCCCTGGTGGGGGTGATCACGGACATCTCAGAGCGCAAGCGGATGGAGCGTGAGCAGCTCCTGATCGACCAGCGGATCCAGCAGGCCCAGAAGATGGAGAGCCTGGGCAGCCTGGCAGGCGGCGTGGCCCACGACATGAACAACGTGCTGGGCGCCATCCTCGGCCTCGCCTCGGCGCACTTCGAGACTGAGCCCGAGGGCAGCCCGGCCCACCGCGCCTTCGGCACCATCATCAAGGCCGCCGAGCGGGGCGGAACCATGGTGAAGAGCCTCCTGAACCTGGCGCGGCAGAGCCCGGCCGAACTCATGGAGCTGGACCTGAACGCCATCCTGCGCGAGGAGGTGCGGCTCCTGGAGCGCACCACCCTGGCCAAGGTGGACCTCGTCCTGGACCTGGCCCCCGGCCTCCAGCCCATCCGGGGCGACGCCAGCGCCCTGACCCACGCGCTCATGAACCTCTGCGTCAACGCCGTGGACGCTATGCCGGAGCGCGGCACCCTCACCCTGGGCACCCGCAACGTGGACCAGGACTGGATCGAGGTGAGGGTGGAGGACACGGGCACCGGCATGCCGCCCGACGTGCTCGAGAAGGCCCTGGATCCCTTCTTCACCACCAAGGGCGTGGGCAAGGGCACGGGCCTCGGGCTGTCGATCGTCTACAGCACCGTGAAATCCCACGGCGGGCAGATGGAGATCCTCAGCCAGCCCGGCCGGGGCACCTGCGTGAAGCTGCGCTTCCCCGCCTGCGCGGCCGCGCCGGCGCAGGAAGCTGACGAGGCGCCGCGCCTCCCGGCGCCCCAGCGGAGCCTCGGCGTGCTCATGGTGGACGACGACGAGCTGATCCAGAGCTCCATGCAGGTGATCCTGGAGGCGCTGGGGCACCGCGTCACCCCCGCCCGCAGCGGCGAGGAGGCGCTGGCGCAGCTGGAGGCGGGCCTGGCGCCCGACGTGGTCATCCTCGACATGAACATGCCGGGCATGGGCGGGGCCGGCACCCTGCCCAGGCTGCGGGCCCTGCGTCCGGAACTGCCCGTGCTGCTGGCCACGGGGCGGGCCGACCAGACCGCCCGCGACCTGGTGGCCGCGCACCCCCGGGTCACCCTGCTCTCCAAGCCCTTCGGCATGGCCGAGCTGCAGCAGAACCTCGAGCCGCTCATCCGGGGCTGACCGGATTCAGGCCGGATCGGATACGAGACCGGTAAGATGGGCGTCCCATGACCACCCCTGGCCCGTCCGCCCTCGCTCCCGACCAGGCCCCGCTGGGCCGCGACGGCCGCCTGCTCTTCCTCACCCGCGCCGGCCGCATGGTGTCCTACGGGTTCCTCTCCGTGGTGCTGGTGCTCTACCTGGCGGGCCTGGGCTTCAGCGAGGGGCGCATCGGCCTGCTGCTCACCCTCACGCTGGCGGGCGACACGCTCATCTCCCTGGCCATCACCCTGCACGCCGACCGCCTGGGCCGCCGCCGCATGCTGATGGTGGGGGCGGGCCTCATGGTGGGCGCGGGAATCCCCTTCGCCCTCAGCGGCGATTTCCTCGTGCTGGTGCTGGCGGCGACGCTGGGCGTCATCAGCCCCTCGGGCAACGAGGTGGGGCCCTTCCTGGCCATCGAGCAGGCGGCCCTCAGCGAGGTGCTGCCTGCGCCGCGCCGCACGGGGGTCTTCGCCTGGTACAACCTCACGGGCTCTTTCGCCACGGCCCTCGGCGCCCTGGCGGGCGGGTGGATCGCCCAGGCGCTGCAGGCCTCGGGCGTGGCGCCGGTGGCGAGCTACCGGGCCCTGGTCTTCGCCTACGCCGGCGTGGGGCTGCTCCTGGCCCTGCTCTTCGCGCGGCTCTCGCCCGCCGTGGAGGCGCCGCCCTCCGCCGTTCCCGCCGGCCGCCTGGGACTGCACGCCTCCAAGGGCGTGGTGCTGCGGCTCTCGGCCCTCTTCTCGCTGGATGCCTTCGCGGGCGGCTTCGTCATCCAGAGCTTCCTGGCCTACTGGTTCCACCAGAGGTTCGGCGTGGCCCCGGGCGCCCTGGGCTCCATCTTCTTCGCGGCCAACGTGCTGGCGGGCCTCTCCTCGCTCTACGCCGTGAAGCTGGCGGGCCGCATCGGGCTCATCCGCACCATGGTGGTCACCCACATTCCGTCGAACGTGCTGCTGATCCTCGTGCCCCTCATGCCGAACCTGCCCCTCGCCATCGCCATGCTGCTGGCGCGGTTCAGCATCTCGCAGATGGACGTGCCCACCCGCCAGGCCTACACCATGGCCGTGGTGGCGCCCGACGAGCGCTCCGCCGCCGCCGGCGTCACGGGCATCGCCCGCACCACCGGCGCCGCCCTGTCGCCCATGCTGGCCGGGCCCCTGCTCGCCGTGCCCGCCCTGGCGGGCCTGCCCTTCATCCTCGCCGGCGGGCTGAAGATCCTCTACGACCTGCTCCTCTACCGAAACTTCCGAGCCTCCGAGGCAGGCGGACATGGTCGCGTCGGTCCCACCTGCGATTGAATCCCTTCAACGGCGGGCATCGTGGTTCATTGATGGGATAAATACGATCAATGCCCCTTGTTACTACATTATTTTTCTAGGTGCTGAAGAGGGGCGGGGCTAGCATCGGGTCCGCCCTCTTGGAGGTGGGCCGCCATGTTCCATGCCACGCTGCACTCCCTCGGCTCGAAGCTGGTGTTTCTCGTCGCGCCGGCCCTGCTCGCCCAAAGCGGCCCCATGCCGCCGCCGCCCCTCATGCTCTTCATCCGCGAGGAGGTGAAGCCCGGCCACGGCGCGGCCCACGCCGCCACGGAAGCCGCCTGGGGGCGGGCCCTGGCCCGGCTGAAATCCGGCGACCACTACCTGGGCATGAACGCCCTCACCGGGGGCGGCGAGGCCTGGTTCATCGTGGGCTACGGCAGCTACGCCGAGTGGGAGGCCCGCCAGAACGAGTTCGAGAAGCAGCCCGCGGCGAAGGCCGAGATGGAGCGCATCGCCCAGCAGGATGGCGAGCACCTGGCGGGCAGCCGCACCCTCCTGGGCGCCTACCGCAAGGACCTGAGCTACGGCCCGCCCGTGGAGATCGGCAAGATGCGCTACCTCCGGATGCGCACCTTCCGGGTGAAGCAGGGGCAGGGCCCGGCCTTCGAAGCCGGCGTGAAGACGGCCCTGGCCGCCTACGAGAAGAGCCGCTACGCCGCCTCCTTCGCCTTCTTCGAAGTGGCCGCGGGCACCGGCTCGCCCACCTTCATCGTGCTGCGCCCCCTGAAGTCCCTGGCTGAACTCGACGCCATGGCCGAGAGCGAGAAGGCCTTCCAGGAGGCGCTGGGCGAGGATGGGCGCAAGGGCATGCAGAAGGTCTTCGCCGACACGGTGAACGCCGTGGAGAACCAGCTGCTCGCCTTCAACCCGAAGCTGAGCTACCCCGCGCCCTTCGTGGTGGCCAGCGACCCCGCCTTCTGGACCGTGAAGGCCGAGAAGGCCGCGAAGTAGGATCCGAGGGCTTTTCCGGGGGGTGCCTAGAGACAGTACTCGGCGCCCTCCAGGAAGGCCTTGGGCGGTTCGCCCACCGCGGCCACGACCTGCCGGATGAAGTGGGGCTGATCGTAGTACCCGGCGTCCTGGGCCAGCCGCGTGAGGCTCAGGCCCGGCCGGTGCGCGGCGATGGCCCGGCGCAGGCGCAGGATGGCGGCCAGCTGCTTGGGCGAGGCGCCCGCCACCCGGCGGAACCGCTTCTCCAGGCTGTCCACGCTCAGGCCGAGCTGCCGGGCCAGGGCGCCCACCCGCAGCGCCGCCGGGTCGGTCTTGAGGCTCCGCAGCGCCGCGTCCACCAGGGGGTCGCCCGGCCAGGCCCGGCGGGTCCGCAGCGCCAGCAGGAAAGCCTCCACGGCGGCCACCCGCGCCTGGTGGTCGCGGGCGGCGCCCAGGCGGTCGGCGGTGGCGCGAATGGCTCCGGGGTCGGCCAGCGCCGCCAGGTCGACCGTCTCGCCGAAGAGGTGGTGCAGGGGCAGGTCGAAGAAGGCCCCGGCTCCCGCCCCCCGGAACTTCGCCAGCACGAGGCCGCCCCCCGCGGGCGTGAACATGCGCCGGGCCGTGCGGCGCACGCCGGTGAGCGCCCGGTCGGGCACGCGGTGGGCGACGCCGCCTTCCACCAGGCTCGCCGAGCCGGCGTAGCGGAAAGCGAGGATGAGGCCCGGCTCCGGCACCAGGGAACGCAGCATGGGCGCGTCCGTCTCCAGCACCTCGAACACGCGCACGAAGGGGGCCAGGGGTTCGCTCGGGGCGAAGCGGTGCAGCTGCATGGCAGCCATCCTACGCCGCCTTTCCCTGTCGGCACAGCTTCGGCCTGGAACGGGGCCGTTCCTGAATTCATACAAGGCAGGCGAAGGGGGCTGGCCGACCCTGGAACACCTGGAGGCCCCCATGACCACGCCCCGATCCGTCCTCGCCGCCCTCCTCCTCCCCGTCCTGGTCGTCTCGGCCCTGGCCCTGGCGACGGCCTGCCGCCCGCCCGCCGCCCAACCCCCATCCCACCTCAACCCCCACGCTGACAGGAGCCCCGCCGTGTCCGACCTCTTCGACTGGAACCACCACCCCAAGCTGGTCGTCCGCATCGACAGCTTCATCCTGCCCGAGACGGCCCGGGCGGAGTTCACGGCGGCCATGCACCGGAACCTGGCCTTCATCCAGACCCTGGAGGGCTTCCGCGGCCACCGCGTGTTCGAAAAGCGGGCCGGGGATTCCGCCTACAACCTCGTCACCCTCGCCGCCTGGGAGAGCCCCGAGGCCGTGGAACAGGCCAGGAAAGAGGTCCAGGCGTACTACCAGCGCCTGGGCTTCGACATGCCGGCCGCCCTGAAGCGCTGGGGCGTCCAGTTGGTGCGGGCGGACTACGGCACGCCGCCAGAGCTGCAGTAGAGGCGACCAGGTCGGCCCCTTTCAAAAAAAAGTTGCATAGCTAATCAAATCGCCCTATGCTTCGGGCACGATGTTCGACCAGTGCCTCTACTTCAACACCGCCGCCCTGGCCCGCCAGCTGGAGAAGGCCTGGACGCGCGCCTTCGCGCCCTTCGACCTGACGCCGCCCCAGGCCTTCATGCTGCGGGCCATCCTCGACCACCCGGGCCTGCTGCAGGGCGAGCTGGCGGCCTCGCTGGCCATCGCGCGGCCCACGGCCACCCGCGCCATGGACGGCCTGGAGGGCAAGGGCCTCATCGCGCGCCGCCGCTCGGGCCGCGACGGCCGCGAGCAGTGCGTGCACCCCACCCCCGCGGCCGTGGCCCTGCACCCGGCCCTGAACGCCGCCAGCGCCGCCGTGACCCGCCGGCTCAAGAAGCTGCTGGGCGAGCCGGTGTTCCGCGACACCGTGGCCAGCCTCCGCGCCATCCGCACGGCCCTCGGCTAGGCCGCCTTTTTTTTGACGCATAGTTGCATAGCTAACCAACAGGAGCCGTCATGCCCATCCTCCACGTGAAAGTCAGCGCCCCCCGCTCGCCCGAGCTCACCCGGCGCATCACCGCCACCCTGCTGGAGCTGACCAGCCGCATCCTGAAGAAGAAGCCCGAGGTCACCGCCATCACGCTGGACTACGTGCACCCCGAGGATTGGATCGTGGGCGGCCGCTCGCTGGCGGAGCAGGGCCGCAGCAGCCTCTACTTCGACATCAAGGTGGTGGACGAGACCAACACCAAGGCCGAGAAGGCCCAGTACATCCGCGAGGCCTTCGCCGCCTTCCAGGCCCTGCTGGGCGACCTGCACGAGGAGAGCTACATCTACATCCAGGACGTGCGGCCCACGGCCTACGGCTACGGCGGTCTGACCCAGGAGTTCCGGTTCCAGCACCCGGACTGAGGCGCCTCCGCCTGCCGCCTCAGGTTGAGGGGGCGTCCACGGGCACCCCGAGGCGGGCCAGGAAGGCCTGGATCGCCAGGGCGGCGGCTTCCGGGCGGGCCTGCAGGAGCCAGTGGGGGCCTTCGAGGGTGTGGAGGTCGAGGTTGGGCAGGTGGTCCCGCAGGTGCCGGGCGGCGGCCCGGGGCACGAGGCGGTCCTGCCGGGCGCAGAGGGCCAGGGTGGGCACCTGGAGCTGGCCCAGCAGGGCCGTCTGGTCCACCGCCAGCACCGCCTGCAGCCGCGCCTTCAGGGTGGCGGGGGGCACGGCGGCGGCCATGGTCCGCGCCAGCGCCAGCAGGGGCTCGCTGGCCCAGCGGCCGAGCAGCAGCCAGCGGAGGAGGGGCAGGGGCAGCCGCCGGGCGGGCAGCGCCTTCAGCAGGGGCGTCAGCCAGGCCAGGGCCGGGCGGGGATGGCGGGCGAAGGTGCCGCAGAGCACCAGGGCCATCAGCCCCTCGGGACGCTCCGCCGCCAGGGCGAGCGCCACGGGGCCGGA